>CAJWUE010000063.1:0-8388 GCA_913047775.1 uncultured Rhodobiaceae bacterium | reverse complement strand
TAGGAATGTTGTGGACTGCGTCTGACTGTGAAGAATTAGTGGGGGTTACTCACAGTAGATGATGGGGTTACTTTTGAGATTAAGAATTTCTTGAAAGTATTAACAGAACCAACATTTATATACTTCAACTCAAACTTATTAAGCATACAAAAAAACCAAAACCGCCGCTACTATTAGGAAAACAATTACGACTATTATTCCTGTTGTCATTTTAATGTTTTAATGATATCAAGTTATTTCCATTGTTTTTCTTCTAAAGTCCATTTCCCACCAGGTAATTCCCCATCTTTGATAAAAGCATTAACGACATTCTTAAAAACTGTTGATGCGCTATTATTATAATTGTTTGCAGGTAAAGCTTGTCCAAATGCTATAGATCCAGTGCAAAACACTGCACCATTTTTTGGAGCAGTGAAATAAGTCATATCACTTCTAATTCTATAATCCAACGAACCAACTAATCCTGCATAAGCATAAAGTAATTCCTCAGTAACTAGAACATAGTTGTCACTGTGACCTCCAGAAGATGCAATAATTTTAGTATGAGGGGGAGTGCCAAGAGAAAGGTCATAACGATCAAGTTCAATTCCTGCTGCACCACCATAGGCTAATCCTTGATCACCAATAATTTCACCTTCCACCCCTTCTGTAATCCAAGAAACGGTTCTATGCCAGCTATCAGGCATCCTTCGATACTGTTCAGAAGTTTCAAAACCTTCTGCAATAAACCCAACCCCTGTTAATTTTTGTGGTGCTCGTCCACGACCTCTCCACAAACCACTTCTTTCTCCAGTAGTTTGGAGATAATATTCACCTGGTCTTGCTGCCCAAGCCCTCATTCCTGCATCTAACTTTCTTACTTCCATGCACCAAGGTTCATCATCGTAAAAGCCGACAACCCAGTAAAAACCATTCCCTCCCGTATATACGAGTCTACCTCCTTCAGAAATATAATCTTCAACTGCATCTAACATTTTCTCAGAAGTATATTCTGGATGAGTACCAGTAATAACACATTTATAGGGTTTAATTGCATCTAATCCTTCTTTGTGCAAATCTTCATCTGTAATTACATCATATTCATATTGATTGTGTTCCAGCCAGCCAATTATAGAAAGATCTGCAGGGAAACACCATGTAATACCCATACTTGAAATCCTGTATTTTGGCCTCATATTTAATATTGGCCTTTTATAAGAACTGAAACAAACTCCAGAACCGTCATCAAATTTATCATAGGTGGACAATCCAAATTCAGGATTCTTGTAACGTTCAATATCGATATCTGTTATAATGGGCGGCTGCCCTGTCATTGGTTGTATTATTTGAGCATCAAAACTTAATTTTTCATTAGCATAAGCCAGATAGGTTGCCGTTGGCACCAAAAAACATAATTTTGATTTTGGTTTTTTAGGACGAACAAAAAATACAATATATTCTTCCCCCAACTCTCCTTTTCCTGCTTTTAATCGAATTGCATAAACTCCACTTCTTAAACTTTCTGGAATTTTCATCGTTTTCCACACTTTCCACCTAGCATCAGTTAACGAATCCGGATGAAACTCAATCCCCCCATATTCATTTGGAGCCAATCTAAAATTGTCGTTCTTTCCAGTCCAATTCCAACCAGTTAAACCTCTTACTGGATGATTAAACCCTTCTGCATTTAGTTTATTCGGCCCAATATCTATTACAGTGTTGCTTATACCTTTTTCTGAAAATCCTTCAGTAGTATCCCAATAAGCTATAATTGAATCCTTAGGTGGCATTCCTCCAGAGCAAATATTGTCTAACTCATCTCGTGAAAGGACACCACCACAGACTGCTGGTCGATCAATTTTACCTGCATATGTATCACTTATAAATTGACCTCTTTTTTCATGAAAATCTAAACCACCAGAAATAACAAAAGGAACATCTTTTCTGTTTTTCTGTCGAAATCTAAATGTTGTTTGGGTGTGGGATCGGTAATCAAATGGAACAACTTTTCCTATTATTGAATTGTACCTGTTTAACACACCTTCTTGATATAAATTAACTTTTCCAGTTTTATGGTCAAAACTAGCTGCGACAAAGTACCAAACTTGTTTTTGTAATGGCAATTCAGAGGCCAGATAATCTACCTCTTTCCCATCTCCAACCCAGAATTCTAAATATCCATTAGGAGCTATTCCAAGGCAATAACCTTCGTTTGTTTTAACATCAAAACGACCAAAAATACATTGCCTACTACCTTTATTGGGAACTGTTGGCCAAATATAACCAAAGATTGTAAAATCTTGCTCAATACTTAACTCATTATTAGGATCATTTACTTTGAGAAATGATCCTATTTGTGTAAACTGTTTTTCAACTTTCCATTTCCCATTTATATCGTTATCTATTTCTTCCTCGACAAAACCTGGTCCATCGGGATGTTCGTCTCCATGTATTAATCTCACAAGATTTGCATCAGCAACATCAGTACCATCTGCATATACATGGAAATCTATTTCTTCTCCTTGCTTTACCGAAATTTTATTTGTGTATCCAAAAAGTTTTATTTCTGCCATTTGCCTATGCTTCCATTAAGTCTTGTAAACGTCTTAAAAAAACACCATGATATGCGTCTTCTGTACTTGTATATGTTTTATCTTCAACTAAACGAGGAGAACCTCCTCTTTTTCCAGATAAAGCCATAATTTTATATTTCTTAAATGGCTTTTCACATTTGATTACATATTTATCAACTTGGGAAGATCTTCTAAAATAAAGTAAAAGTCTTTCCAAAGCTTCACTATGTTGTCCTAGTGGTTTCTTTTTGTGCTCCTCAACAACTTCTTCTGAAACTAAAGTTTTTAAAAACTCTCTTTGCATTTTGTCATATCTTTTTCGATAGACCTCATCTTTATCGTCCATCTCCGTTGCTTGCTCTGGTAACATTTCTCCTCCTCTCTCTAAACGACTGGATCTTCTTTCTCCTTTTTTCTTATCTCTCCATTCTCGAAATTGCTTTCTAATACCAAAAATACCATTACGAAGAAATAGTATTGTTAGTATCATCAACACTCCAATCATGATGTATCTTATAGGGCCAAGACTTATTAAAACTTTATCTAAAACTACAACAAGCATTGTACCTATAACCGCGCCTTCGGATCTGCCAATTCCGCCTATTGTTATCATTGCTAATCCCAAAAGCACAGTATCAAAACTAAAAATATTAAAAGCCACGCCTCTGTAATAAGCTGTATAAAAGCCACCTATAAATCCTAAAGCAGTTGAAGAAATCAGGAATACCATAACTCTTGCTTTTTTATAATTTATTCCTGATGCTTCTGCAAAAGCTTCTTTTTTCTCGGGAGACATTTTCAAAATTCTTCCTAAACGTTTCCCATCTACAAACCTAAACAAAAATAAAGTTAAAATAAGTAATATAATAGAACTGTAGTAACTTGTTATAGATTGAACCATTGGAGGCCATTCATCATTTATGAATGTTGAAGCACCATATAAGCCGCCTGAAGCAGAACCAAACGTTTTTGAAGTTACTACGTAAACTCTGCAGAGTTCATTAAGTCCTAACGTTAACAAACCATAATAAAAGCCGTCTAATCTTAATGCCGGTATTGCTATTATTATCCCACAAATAAAGCCCACTCCCATTCCTATCAAAGGTAATGTCCACCATGGCAAGCCTAAATTAATTGATAGCCAAGAAGTCCCAAAAGCCGCAGCTCCAACTACAGCATAAGTTGCCAAAGAAAAAATATTTGCAGTTCCGATTACTAGTGTCCAACATAAATTAATTGAGGCATATATTCCAAAAATACCGCCGGCTACTAAAAGTGTATTTTTATAATCCTCTGGAACAATAAAGGGAAATAAAGCTAAGAAAACTAATCCTAAGAACCAAAAAATTGGCCTTTTATCTTTTCTTATTTTTTCAGCTTTTAAACTTTTCCTATTGTACACCCCCTTGGTCCAAAGGATTGTCCTTCTAGTTGGCCACCACCTAGTTCTATTCCACAGTTTAGATCCATGATTTGATGATTTATATTCATAATGAAATCTTCCAATTTTTGTTATCGGAACTTTAAAGGACTTAGTTTTTTCCCAAATTTCACTAGGATCTTTATGGGTAATGGTGGGTACTTCATAATTTCCACCACTTGCACCCCATAAGGCCAAAGGATTTTTCCAGGTAATCTTCTTTTTTGTTTTAGTTTGTTCGCTCATGCTTCTCTAGCTTTATCTAAGATTCCTGCTATACCCCTTGGTCTTATCAACAAAACTAAGATGATTAATGAAAATTGAGTAATAAGAACATATTGTCCACCAAGCAACCTAGAAGTTAGAGCTTCATTAAACCCTAATATTATTGCTGCGATAATAGCTCCTTTAACGCTCCCAAGTCCACCCATTAACGCAATACTTACCCCTTTTATCATTGGAGTTAAACCGCTAAAGGGCGCTAAATAATAAGTTTGAGATAGAAGAACAGAAGACAACCCTGTCATTGCACCTGTGACAGCCATAACATATAATCCTGTTCTTCGAACCCCTATACCAACAATGGACGCTGCATGGGGATTCATCATCATTGCTCTTATCTCTAAGCCGCGTCTACTTGATTTCATCCATCTAACTACAATGATAATCATTAATATTGAGCATACAATCACGCCAACTTTGTCAGCTGTTAAAACAACTCCAAAAATTTTTATTTTCCAATATCCAAAAACTTCTGGTAACAATTTATTTTTTGGACCGAAGTATTGCAACAAACATTGACTACCAATTAAACTCACCGCAAGTGTACCTATCATTCCCCTTATATTGAAATTTGGCTTATCATGAACTGGTATAAAAACTAAAAGGCAGACAAGAATTCCTCCTACTACTCCTGAAAAAATGCCCATGAATAAAACAAAAACCGGATCATGCCAAACATATCTTTCTGCTAGCCACGCCCCATATCCAGCAAAAGAAAAAATAAAACCATAACTCAGATTTAGAAGGCCTAAAGCTGACCATGTTATCGAGACGGCAACCGCTATCAATCCGTAGATGCAAGCTATAGTTATTCCATTAATTATGACGAAAGGTATGTCCATAGTTTCTTTTAATTTTTAAGCAACATCGACAAGGAAGCAGATGCTTCCCCTTTTAATTTTCCTGCATGCATTCCTATAATCCTATCAACTTTACCTTCAAGTAATGCTACATTTTGTTCTGCTATAACCATAGCTGAATTTTTTAAATCAATTTTAAGCAAAGCCTCAAGAACACCTTTTCCTATTTTAGGAGCTAACCCCAAAGTTGGTTCATCTGCCATATAAAGCTTAGCATCTGACATCATTCCTCTTCCAATTGAAACCATTCTTCTCTCTCCACCAGAAAGTTTTCCGACTGGAGTATGTAATAATTCTTTAAGTGGCTCAAAAATCTCAAGAACTTGCTCTCTTTTTTCTTTTCTGTTTTTCCAAGATTCTTTGGTAAATGCTCCACTGTCAAGATGTTCTTCTACTGTAAGTCCGTGAAAAATTTCATCTCCCTGAGGCATAATTGCTATACCTTCTTTAACTACAAGATGTGTATATCTACCTGGCCCCTGGCTTCTTGTCCTTCCTATCTGTTTACCATTTAACAATATTGAGCCCATTTGCCAATGAGTGAGCCCCGCTATTGCATAAAAGAGAGTAGTTTTTCCATGTCCATTTAAACCTACAATTCCGACTCTTTCCCCAGCTTTCACAATTAAATCCAAGTCATGAATAACTCTCAGGGGACCATAACCAGCTGATAAACCTTTAACATTTAGTATTTCATTCATAACTTAGTTTATTTAGTCTCCTTCAAAATATGCCTCTTTAACTTTGGGATCATTTACTATTTCTTCTAATTTCCCTCTAGCTATTATTTGTCCAGCATCCATTACTATTACCCTATCAGCAATTGTGTCTAATAATTCTATTCTGTGTTCAACAATAATTACGGCTATATCCATTTCTTTTGATAACATTCGAAGTATAGTATCGATTTCATCAATTTCGGCATTAATTAAACCAGATGCTGGTTCATCCATAAGAAGAACTTCTGGCTCTTTCATCAAAATGCTAGTTAGCAATAGTTTTCTTCGATTAAAAGTTTCGAGTTTTGAGTTTTCAATATCCCAATCTACCGAAAAATTCACTAAATGAGCGGCATATTCTGCATCAAAACGAGTTAAATACGGTTTGCTAGCTTGTCTTGTGGCTTTAAGAGCTTCTCCCACCGTTAATTCTTCAGGAACAACTGGCGTCTGATATGTTCTACCAATACCCATTCTGGATCGTTCATAAATATGTTTCTCATCTATTTTCTCCCCTTTAAAAAAAACATTACCAGATTTCTGTATATATCTTCCAGAAAGAATCTCAATCAAAGATGTTTTTCCCGCACCATTAGGTCCTATGATCCCAAGAACCTCTCCAGCTTTAATTTCCAGATCAATATCTTTCAAAATCTCCCTACCACCTAAGTCTAAAGAGATATTTTCACAGGACAATAAAACTGCAGGCTGTGTCATTATTAATTGTATTGATGATTTACAGTCTAAAAATCAAAAAAAAAGGGCAGCTTTAACTGCCCTTTTTTTAGAGGGAAGAAACAATTTTACCACCATGGAGATGGTCGTAATTCCGACTGATTGTATTCGGGGGGCCAGATGATTTTATGTTGTACATCTTGAACCTGGCAATACAATGTTCCCATTCCAGTGTTGTGAGTGTCAGCTTGATTTCCAAACCCATTATTAGGAAAATGTAGAGCTTCCTGATATTCGTTATTCATATCCATTGGTCCACATACACCTCTAACTGGGTTAACTCTTATCCAGTCACAATTTTTCTTAAAATCATCACGATTTGTTCCCAGTGCTTTGGTTGCATTCCATGAAGCAACTAGATAGTTAACAATATCATAGCCATTACCTGTGTAGACAACTCCCATGGTATTTTTTTCATAGGTTCCGTATTCAGGGAATCTTTTTAGATATTTTTTTCTAAAGTTTTCTCCCATTTCATCACCATAAATACCTAACACAGTACCCCAACAAAAACCTTCAGTCGCTCTTCTTCCGAGTTCTAAAAATTCAGGCTGTGACGGTCCATACTGCATATATACAAGAGATCCTGGTACAGGGTCTGCCCTGAATTGTTTACAAAAAGCAGCATACTCTGAAGCAACCCAATGGTTTATCTGTATCACCGAAGCATCAACTTTTTTAAGTTCTTGGATTACTGGACTCCAATCATTTACTGGATATTGTATTTGTGTATCTGCAGCTATCTCAAATGTTGATTTAGGCCAAGCCTGTTTTGCAGCTTTAAGTATGGTTTGATTATAACCAACTTGCTCAGAGACTATATGAACTTTTCTATTTTTTGGTTTCCATACACCAGTTTTTTCCATAGCCATTGCCCAAAGCGGAATAGTCCATCCATAATTAACCTCTGAAGGGTCAGTTTGAAATATATGACTATACTTTTTAGGATTTTTCTTGAATTGCTCAGTAGCTAGTCTTTGAGTGTTTCCTTGCAAATATGGGGCTTTCCATTTTGCAGACTCATCCATTGCAGGAATTGGTGCAAAAGTAAAAGAATTTGAAATGGCATGAACCTTTTTATCAATACAAGCAGCAATAGTTTGCTGGGAACTTTCTGGAGATAGTTTATCATAATCAGGGACAAATATTTTTATTTCTCTCCCCTGAACACCACCTTTTGCGTTCCAGTCTTCCATAGCCATTATAGTTCCATTCAAATGATCTTGATCATCTGCAACACCATAAGGTGTTGATAAAGAGGATGGAACTCCAATCAAAAGATGATCTGCAGCATCAACCCTTCTTACCCATGGCATCGGGAAACTACTTGTTGCTCCTATCACTGCTGCAGTTGTCCCTATTTTTTTTAGAAACTTTCTCCTAGTTGACTTAACATTTTTGCTCAACTTATTTCTTTTCATAATTCCCCTTATTTTGACAAAGGTTTACTTTATTTTGAACCGAAAAAATAATTAAGTACTGAAGCTTGGGAAAAACTAGCATTTCAGCAGAAAATCAACACAAAAAATATCTACGTAAAGCAAGAATTAAGTCCCGAGATCAAGGTTCGTTGCGTTAAGCTTAGGAAGATATAGATGTTTTAATTGTTTGTCAAGAAAATTAATCAAATTATATAAATGGTTTTCTGGAACGTCTTTACCAGTTTATTGGGATTATCCGAATAATGGACTAATAATTTGAGAGGGAATCTGCACCAGAATTGATGGGTGCAGAATTATTGATAATGCTGCAGGTTTCTGATGATTACAGATTTTTCTCAATTGCAGCCACTGATTGTTGGTATGATTCAAATTCTCGAA
>CAJWUE010000062.1:0-8455 GCA_913047775.1 uncultured Rhodobiaceae bacterium | reverse complement strand
ATCCAAGCTTTGAACTAATGATAAATATCCAGGTAATTAGTCTTTGTTCTGAGTTGCCTTTTACGAAACTTTGAGACCACCTGAGTTGTTTAGATAATTGACTACTAATAGCTTTACTAATATGCAAAGCTAACTGGGATTCTCTTGCTGCTAAAGATTCCAGATTGTGATAATTAATTAAGCATAAATCAGAATCTTCTTTAGCAACAGCAAAGTGAGTGTAGGCTTTAAAAGAAATACAATCTAAGCCTAAAAATTCTCCAGGATAAAATAGACCTTCAATCAACTCCTCGCCTTCTTCATCTAGACTGTAGGTTTTAATACATCCTGAGCGTATGGTAAAAATTGAGTGAAATTTATCTCCCTGTTGGTAGATGAATTTACCCTTTGATAGAGAAATTTGTTGGGCGTGATCAGAAGCAATTTTTTGACCTGAAGGTTCTTCTAGTGAAGGTAATAATGACTTAGGAATGCACATTTTGCGATATTGGCAAACTCTACACAGAGCCGGATTACTTATATTCACTATTTATTTAATGTAGCTTCAATTTCCTTAATCCTATTATACAGAGCATCAATCTTTTCTCCGTCTCCAGTCCAGAAATTAAGCCCATCTTCATTCTCTAATTTAGAAAGCTGTTGTTTCAAAATTTTGTGTTCCTTCAGTAAAGAAGCTTTAGAATCTTTTCTATCCATAAATACCATTGAAGTATAAAGAAATAAAAAGCAAAAGAATCCACAAGAACATACAAATAGCCCCTAACAAACCCAACCTTTTCATGGCCTTAAAATCAGCTTTTGCCCAATGTTTAAACATTTGATTGGAGATTAAATATTCTGTTTTACTCTTGTCTTAATAATAAAAACAAAAAATACTACTAAAAATATTTACAGGATTGATCTACATCAATTTACTTTGGTTTTTTTTGAATTACTTTAAAGGCTTAATTTTCTGTATTGACATGAATACGGTTTTTAAATGAATAGAAATTTTATATTTAGAGCAACTAAGAAGGGAAATAGTTTAAATTATCTTGGCTATGTTTTGAATGTTGGCACCCCCTCAGAACTAGCCAAAGCGGTGTCAAAACTTGGTTTTAAGGCAAATCTTATGGAATACAAGAGAGTCCCCCTATCTTCTAAAGCTGTAGCAGTTTGCATGCCATTTAGAGGCACCGCTTACTCCAAAGATAATAACTTTATCTTAGCAAAAGATATTACCTGTAAGCTCTTTGAAGACGAAGATGAAATCCAAGATGATTTAGAAAGCGTTTTTCATAAATTTGATACATCAGGTTAACTTGAATAAGGATAAAAAAAATATTCCCTTAAAAAAAGGACACACTAAAGATCTTGAGGAAAGGGAAGAATCTATTTTAAAAAAGAACAAAGGTAAGTACCCAGCAGATTTCTTTACTGGTCCGTAGCTTTTATTGCTTGCTACCGTAATTCTTAAGCATCTTATTCATCAATTTAATATGTTGTTTTACATCTAAACTTCCTTCCGAAGAAACTCTAGACCATAACTCTTCATTACTCATCTCCATGTGACAACCCATGCATAGAGCTGTTCTGTCCATTGAGGTGCGCATTTCCTCAGGCAAAGCTCTTGATAAAGGCCAATGTGTACCTACAGTTTGAACTTGTTGTCCATTTTTAATTATTGTTGACCAATCAAAATCTAATTTGTCTATTTTGGGAATCTGGATCTGGAAATTCTTTGGAATTACTCTTCCAGTTTTTTGGTCAATGAGATCTTCTATAACATCTTCTGAAGATCGCATTTGAAATAAACCTCGTGAAATTCCATACCCCATGGCTTTAGGATTATTGTGACAAGACTCGCATGTTCTTGCCTCTCGTTGGGCAGAATGAGGTTGAACAGGAGACATATCTAACGCTAATGGAGTTTTATTTTGTCCAAGTTCTTTCTGTTCATCGTAGGATAAAGCAATCACATTTTGAGCTATCATTTCCCCTTCTCTTGATTTAACTGAATAAACAACCTGACAACCAGGCATGAGAGGACTTACCAAGCCTTCTCCATTGATTCCTAGTATTGGTTCTTCCCATCGAAGATAAGCGCGTGATTCTCTAATTTTTCCTGGACTCAAAATACCCTTTATTCCAAGTAAGGACTCAGCTGTAGAGCCGTCAGGATTTCTGAGGCTACCTGAAGCTACCCAGTCAGTAGCCTCGTAGTGCTTTCCTTTTTGGTCTTTTCCATAATCCACTGACACATGGCAGCCGTAACATTGTGGGACCCAAGAAGCATGACATGCATAGCATTCTAAACTTTCAGCATGCTTTTTGATTTTACTCATGGCTACTTCTGCATTTTGACTCTTCCATTCTTTGTTAATTTTTATCTTTTTTAATATAGGAACTTCAAAGTCATTTCCCGTAGCAGAATGCATAATCACCTTATTGCCATCTTTTACTACATTACCAAAAGGGTTGCCTCTAGTAGTTTTTAAATAACCATCTTTCTTCTCGTAAACAGTAGCAAACTTTAAAGTTTCTTCTAAAAGCACTTCAGAGAGTCCTCTTTCACCACTAAGAGATTTTCCAAAATTCTCCCCATGTCCCAAAGGTAATTCCCAAGGGTATTGTTCAGGGGTTCCGTGGCAGTCCTGACACTCTATTTCGACCTGCGCTAAGGTTGTTCCAGAAATATTTCCATCTCCGTGCATATCCAAAGAGGTGTGACAATCTTGACACAATAAGCCTCCTGTCGGGTTTCCTGGTCGACTTTTTGTTTGATGATGTAGGTCATCAGCTATAAATAAGTACTGTTTAGTGTGAAGCTTAGGTTGTTTTTCTCCTACTTCGTTGAAAGGAGATCCGTAGGAAAACTCCATTAATCCTTGATAAGTTACTCCTATTCGTTTTCCTCTATTATGACAAGAGTTACAAGTCTCTACCGGGATACCTGAATACTCTAAACCATTATGAGCTATTTTTGATTTTCTAGTAGCTTGCATTTGATGAGTCAACATATGTCCCCTTTCTCTTTTATCTATGGTAGGGTCCTCACCTTCATAATAACCCTCGTTACCGTAGGGAATATGGCATGAAGAACAACCCTGGCCACGAAAATCACCTCTTTTTTCTCTTCCTTTAACAGTTACGTGACAACGTTGGCATTCTTGACGTTGGTAAGTGAAGGCTGCAAGTTTTGGATCTTTTTCAATTTCTTCTACAGAGGGATTAGGTAGTTGTTCAAGGGCACTAGGAAACTGATCCTGATGAGCAGATATCATATCCAACATGTACTCTTTGTATTCTTCACTACCTACTGAAGGTTTAGGACCATCAAGGTCTTTCACATCATAATTGCCCCAAGGAACTTTAAAATCCATAACTTCTTCTATACCCCAAGAATGGAGATTTCCTTGTATTTTTCCTGCTTCCGTATTCATCAAAGATTTTTCTAATCTTTCAGCATATCCTTTGTGGCATGCTGCTTGGCCACAACTAAACTTATTAACATCCATAGCTCCAGGATCGGGGTAAAAAGTCTGTGGTCCTTGAGATTGTTTCAGTTCCGCAGGAGAACCCTTATGCGCTTCAATCAATGTATTAGCTTTAGGATTACCTCCATGACACATTACACAACCTGCTTTATCTCCATAAACTGAACCCATTGCTTTTATCATCACCATCATGATGCTTTCTTCTTTTCTTATATGCTCTATACCTTGATGGCAACTTAAACAACCCTGATCTTCACTTGGGGAAGATAAGATAAAAAGTGAAAAAAATAATACTAAATGAATTAATAAAAGATTTATAAATCCCTTAATAAAAAGAAACAGCTTAATTGACTCAGACACTTTATTAATCAAATCCTAATTATTTTCCTGTTCGATAGAATAAATTTTTTCATACCCATGAAAGTAAGAATTGATTTATATCAAAATTAATTTTTTTAACCCGCAGAATTTTTTTGTCGTTAAACTAACATTCACAAAAATTGTGTTTCTTATAAGAATATTTTTTTGCTTCTTTTTTCCCTTATTATTTTTTTATCTGTATTAAATGTCTCCCTCTATTATCTTGTTCAATTACTTTTAGCATTTCATATAATTCCTTTTTATTACCTCTTATATAACGCTTACCCTTCTCTTCGGCAAATTCTTCTAAAGTAGGAAGAAATTCTTCATGAGATCTACTCAAAGCTTTTATATAAGCTCGTGATAGGCTTATTTTTTCTGAATCTTTCTTTAAATTTTTTAAGATAATTCTATAAATCTGCTTCTTCGAGTGTTTAATTAATTGATACTTATTGTCTCTTCGTATTCTTTTTATTTCCTTAATTGAAGATCTTTTCTTCCTCGCTTGATAACTCTTCTTTCTCCTTTCTGCCAAATATTTATGAGGAACAGTTGTTTCTTTTGTATCTTCTTGGAACTTAAGATTAGTAAACATAGAAAGAAATATACATAGAAAAAAATTTTATTTATTGATTAACCTCAATACTTTAGATAATGAAAAAGTTTAAAATTTTTTTGAAATAAACATTAAAGGTCACTGTCATGCCTTACAAAAATATCTTAGTAGCAATCGACTTAAGCGAAGAATCGGATCAAGTAGTTGCTAAAGCAAAAGAAACAGCAGAATTATTTGGAGCAGAGATATCTCTAATTTCAGTTATAGAACCTCTTCACCAAGTTTACGGAGATGCGCTCTCTCCTTTTGGTACTCACAAGTCATTAGATTATGAAGCAAGAAAAGAGGCTGAAAGTAAGTTAAAAGAAATCGCTTGGGATTTGGATATCTCACCCAGTGACTGTTATGTGCCTTTAGGAAATCCTACTGGAAAAATTCGTGAAACAGCATTAAAACTCAAAAGTGACTTAATTGTAATAGGAACTCATGGAAGAAAGGGAGTTAAAAAGTTATTCCTGGGCTCTAATGCTCAAAGCTTATTAAATGGAACTCAGACAGATGTTCAGGTTATCAGAATAACTTAAGAAAAGTCATTGTCTAGGTGATACTACAGGGGAAAGAGGGTGGGCCAATAGGAGATACTTAAGATAAGAAATTGATAAAGTCTGGGTAAGTTGCAATCAATAAAATATTTCTTTTATTATTGAATAAGGCCTGATGTAACATACTCATAAGCTTCATCGACACTGCTGGTGAGAAAAAATAGATCTAAGTCCTTCCTGTCTATTGTTCCAAATTCAACTAAAGTTTCAAAATTAATTAATTTATTCCAATACTCTTTCCCAAAAAGGACTATAGGCAAATTCTTCTTCATTTTTTTAGTTTGGATAAGCGTAAGAATTTCAAAAAATTCATCCAAGGTTCCAAAACCCCCTGGCATAATTACGAGAGCTTTTGCTAGATAAGAGAACCAAAATTTTCTAGTAAAAAAATAATGAAATTCAAAATCTAACTCTGGACTAACATATGGATTAGGAATATTTTCAAAGGGTAAGGAAATTCTGAGAGCAATGTTTTTACCTTCAGCTTCGCTTGCTCCACGATTAGCTGCGACCATGATACCCGGACCTCCACCTGAACAAATGACATATTTTTGGTCTTCATGATTTAAATTCTTAGACCATTCTGTCAATCTTTTTGAGAGTATTCTTGTAGCTTCATAATACTCAGCTAATTTAAGATTTTTACTTCTTTCTTCTTTACTACTTAATTCCTCGGGTGATGGCGCTCTTGCTGATCCAAAAATTACTATAGTGTTAGTTACTTTTTCTTCTTCAAGTTGTGCTTTTGGATAAAGATATTCAGACAGAATTCTTACAGTACGAGCATCTTTGCTATTTAAAAAATCTAAATTTTTATAGGCTTTTTCTGTTTGAATCTTTTTTGTGTTTTTAGTTTTATTCATAACCTAACTATACCAAACTTATCTTTTAGAATTATTCCAAATTGGACCAGTTAGTAGAGTTAAGCAGGGAAAGTTGGGACCGCCTTATTTAAGATCAGGCCAACATTTTTTAAGATGGGATTCTAAAACTCATATTCAACCGGTCAACAACTTCTGTAATTTCCTTCCGGGTTATGTTTGCATAAGCCAATCTCAGGAATCTATCTTGGTTAGGTCCAAAAAAAGTTCCTGGTAAAGACAGTATATTTTCCTTATCCAACAACTCCATGGCTACTTCATAAGCATTTTTGTTTTTGTACAGATGTCGAACATAGGCAAAATATGCACCGGATGATACCAACTCGAAACCGATATTATTCTCTTTGAAAAGCTTAATGAAGAGCTCGCTTCTCCTTGCCAAAATATCGCGTTTATCTGCAACCCATGAGGTTAAATTTTGCAAACCATAGAGCGCAGCATCTTGTGCAATCCTGGGTGCACAGATCGCTATGGTATCCATGATTTTGGTCACCAATTCAATCACTTCTTTTCCAGCAATAATCGATCCAACACGATATCCAGTTAGACTGAAGCATTTAGAGAAACTATAAACTTGGATCAAAGTTTCTCCCCAGTTAGGGAAATCAAACAGCTTATGAGGTGGTTGCTGTATCAGAAAGTCTTTGTAAGTTTCATCAATAATCAGTTTGATGCCAAATTCTTGGCATAGTTCAAAAAATCCTTCCAGTAGATTTACTGGATATATTGCGCCTGTTGGATTATTAGGAGACACCAGAACAATTGCCTTGGTTTTTTTACTGATCAATTTCCTTGCTTTATCAATTTCAGGTAATCCTTCGTTGTTCATGTCACAGTCAAGATGAACTGTTTTGATATCTTGCATCTCAAGCCACATCTGGTGGTTGAAATAATAAGGAGTTGTAAGAATTATCTCATCTCCAGCTTTGGCCAATGCCATTGATGCTAAACAAAACGCTTGATTGCAGCCTGCTGAAATCAGGATGTTGTCATTGTAAATTGATCCTCCGTAAATTCCTGTCATATGGTTTGCAAGTGCGTCTTTCAGATTATCGTTGCCGCTCACTGGTCCGTATTGTGCTGTTTCAAATAATTGAACTCTCCCAGCCAAGAAGTTGGTAAGCTCTTTGGAAGGTGCATAGCTTGGTACCGCTTGTGCTAAATTAAGGAGGGGTTTTTCATCGGTAAATTTTCTTCCAGCCAGCCATGAATTTGCCTCATCAATAGGCGGGTCTATAGCATTAACAATGTTCGGATTGATACGATTAGTCACAATCAAGCTCATTATTTGCAACAAACTTTCATAATATTCGGTTCAAGTGCCTTAAGTTAGAAATCAGCTATTACACAATATGTGTTTTCTCTTCCAGCCCAGTGGAACTCTCTTGCATTCTCACATGCTGAAAAACTAGGATAAATTTGTCCTTTTTGCCAACTCCCATTGTCTTTGTAATACATAACATAATCAGTAGCAGCTATTGAGTAGCTTGAAACTAAAGCCAAGGATAATGCTATAAATAGATACTTTTTCATACCAAATACCTCTAAAAATATATTTACCCAAATAGTTTTGTAAATCCTAATATACTCTATATAAAATATGTAGGATTATAAATGCATTTTTTGAGAACAAAAAAATGAACACACAAACGCTCTGGACACTGATCAGCGCCGTGGTGCTGTCACTGATTTTCTTCGCCGTAGTTATGGGTATGAATATGACCTTTGTTATGTTCAATGCCCGATGGTCACCAGACCTAGTGTGGTTTCCCGCGCCGGTAATTGCCGTGCTGGTGGGATCTAGCTACTGGGCCGAAAAACGTTGGCACATTGGCCTCTCCAACCCGGTCGATGTGCCGTGGAGTAGGGTGTATGCTATTGGCATAGCCTTGACCGTGCTCGGCGTATGCGTTGCTGCCACACAAGGTGTATTTACCGGTAAGGTTCGAGCTACCGAAGTGTATGGTGGCGATGTCAGCCCACTATTTCAGATGACGTATGCTTTCGTTATGTCAGTGGCCGCTGCCATCGTAGCCGAAGTCACTTTCCGCGGCATCATGCAGACTCGGATGCATACGGTACTGAGCCTTTGGCCTACTGTAATAACTGTTGCAGTTATCAACTTGCTTGCTCACCGTTGGGGGCCTGAACTGTGGCAGAACTGGTTTGGTACACTCATCATCCTATCTGCTTGGACCTACCTACGCTGGTTGTCCCAGTCTCTCTGGCCGCCCTTGATCGTGCACGGCTTGTGCAACCTTATATTCGCCATCGCTGTGTGGTTCGGTGGCCCCATTGTGTATGCCGAACTCTCCGGTGGAACCATTGTTCTCATTGTGGCGACAGGACTGGTTGCGTTGGTAATCACGGTGTTCTTGGCTAGAGATATACACCAAACCAATTCCTAAAAATGAAAAAAGAGAAAATACCCGCTTATATAATTAATACCTGTTTAGTAATAATCGTTTTAATGATGATTTACAGATACTTTAACGGAATGTCTCCTTTTTAACTCCGAGTAGTTTTGAAGGAAAATAAACTTAGACAGGAGTTGGTTCCAATTTTTAACCATAAGCTCCA
>CAJWUE010000061.1:0-8897 GCA_913047775.1 uncultured Rhodobiaceae bacterium | reverse complement strand
CCGTGTCGATAAAAGGTTCCAAAAGAGAAACTATACCCTCTGTAGAAGGCTCATCAGTTTTAACAGCGGAATGAGCGATCGGTGCGGATCCAATGCCTGCTTCATTAGAGAAAACTGCCCTTCTGAAACCCAAAATTAAGACGCCCATAAATCCACCTGTTACACCTTCCGGTGAAAATGCTCCAACAAAAATAGAGGAAACAGCAGCTGGAATATGCTCCAAATTGACTACTAAAATAATTAGAGCTGATAAAATATAAATTATAGCCATAGAAGGAACGAGCCTAGAGGTAACGGCAGCTATTCTTTTTATACCGCCAATGATAACAAAGCCAATGAGGACTGCAAATGCTAACCCATATACCCATGAATTTTGATCCAAGAAACCGCCTTGACCTCCAGAAATATAAACCACGAGATCTAGAGATTGATTGACCTGGAACATATTCCCGCCTCCAAGTGAAGCAAAGATGCAAAAAATAGCAAATGTGTACGCTAAAAATTTTCCGATTATTGGAAGTCCTTTTTCACGCAATCCCTCAGAAAGATAATACATTGCTCCACCAGACACACTTCCATCGGCATTTATTTTTCTATATTTAACCCCTAAAGTGCATTCACAGAACTTTAAAGACATGCCAAGCAATCCGGAGAGAATCATCCAGAAAGTAGCTCCTGGACCTCCTAAAGAAATAGCAACTGCTACCCCTCCTATGTTTCCAAGTCCAACTGTTCCTGAAAGAGCGGTCGATAGAGCTCTAAAATGAGAAACCTCACCTGTGGAAGAAGGATCAGAAAATTTTCCGCGAACCAAATCGAGTGAATGTTTAAATGCCGTAAAATTGATAAAACGGAAATACAGAGTGCAAAAAACTCCCCCTATAATTAACCATATTACAATTAGTTCTACGTTAGCTGTTCCTATAGGCAAGGCATAAAAGACAATCTGAGATACAACTCTTGAAGTGGGTTCAAGAAATTCATTAATACGTTCATCAATTCCGGCATAAAGGTTAACGGGTATTAAAGATAAAATGCTAACAAAAATAGATTTCCATTTATAGCTATTCATTCGGTTCTCCAAACCTGTTAGATTAATAAAAGGATAGTATTTATTATAAAAATAATTACAAACTATTTAGAGTTATTTTTTGATTGGGAAAAAAATGGGATCACTCCAACTAAATTCCTTGATAAAACAATTTGGAAAAGGTTCTGATGGTCGACTTGCTGTCGCTGACAT
This sequence comes from uncultured Rhodobiaceae bacterium, assembly GCA_913047775.1. Lineage (GTDB taxonomy): Bacteria > Pseudomonadota > Alphaproteobacteria > MED-G09 > MED-G09. The sequence continues at coordinate 7,654 of CAJWUE010000061.1, read as the reverse complement.
TACACTGGAAGTAACCCAAGGAGAAATGGTAGGCATAATCGGGAAGTCTGGCGCAGGAAAATCTACATTACTAAGAATGATCAACAGACTGGTTGAGCCCACTAGTGGTTCGATTTCATTTGATGGTACTGATGTAACATCGCTCAAAGGAAAAGCTTTAAAAAAATGGCGCTCAGAATGCGCCATGATTTTTCAGCAATTTCATCTTATTGATAGGCTTGATGTATTGACCAATGTTCTTACAGGAACTTTAGGAAGAAGATATAATATATTGAATATATTAAAGATTTTTCCTAAGGAAGAGAAAATAAATGCCCTTAAGGCACTTCATAAGCTTGATCTCTCGAATAAGGCTCTTCAACGTGTTGAGACATTGTCTGGTGGTGAGCAACAACGGGTTGCAATAGCCAGGGCCTTGATGCAAAAACCAAAAATCCTTTTGGCCGATGAACCTATTTCTTCTCTTGATCCTAAGAACTCAAAAATTGTGATGGATGATATTAAAAAAATTAATAATGATGAAGGAATAACAGTTATATGTAACCTTCACTCCCTGGAAATAGCCAAACAATACAGCAGAAGACTTATTGGGTTATCTGAAGGAAAGATTGTATTTGATGGACCACCAGAAAATCTTACTCAAAAATTATCACAAGAACTATACGATTTAGAAAATGAATAACATTCTAGAAAATTATTCAAAAAATTACTCTGAACAAATTAAGAAAAGACGTTTCTGGAATATTTTTATCGTTTTAGGGTTGTTTATAGCGATCCTTATCTCCTCTTCAATAATTGATTTTAACGTAACAAGAATAGCTTCTGGAATTCCACGTCTTGGAGATTATATTGCGAAAATACTTCCTAATCTTGACACAAATTTACTTTTTGCTAATTCGCAGATAGAGGGTTCAGTTCCTTATTGGTATTTTAATTTTAAGAAATACATAGTTCTCCTTTATGAAACGTTTAATATGGCTGTGCTTTCTACCCTCTTCGGATTTGTTTTTGCATTGCTATTAAGTTTTTTCTCCGCAAAAAATATCACTCCTAACATGTTTAGTTTTTATTTCGTGAAAAGGTTTTTAGAGTTTCTACGAGGAGTCCCCGAAATTATTTTTGCAATTTTATTTGTTTGGGCTTTGGGTGTGGGGCCACTTGCCGGAATTATAGCTATGACAATTCATACAACCGGAGCCTTAGGTAAATTATTTTCAGAAGTTCATGAGAACGCCGACCTAAAGTCTTGCGAGGCTATTCGTTCCTCCGGTGGGGGATGGATTCCACAAATGCGATACGGCATCCTTCCTCAAGTTCTTCCTAATATTATTTCTTATGCCCTCTTGCGATTTGAGATTAATATTCGCGCTTCAACCGTAATAGGGTTTGTAGGTGCAGGAGGAATAGGACAAGAATTGTATCTGGTAATAAACTTTAATTATTATGAAGAGGTTAGCGCCATCATCTTATTAATCATCCTAACAGTAATTACGATTGATATTACATCGGGCGCATTAAGACAAAGAATTATAGAGGGGGTCCATGACTGATAAAAACGTCATTTCTCTTTGTCCTAAAGCTTTTCTACCATTATGGAGACGTTCCCCTGTAGGGTTTTTAATAATAATTCTTAGCATTATCTATGTTAGTTTTGTCATTCATTTCTTTGGTTTTTCTCTTACCAAAATTCTTGGGGGATTAGTCAACATGAAGCCCATATTGACTGCAATGTTCTTATGGCAAGATTTTTCAACCTGGAATTTTTCTGTAATCTTCACCGGCTTAGCACAAACACTTGCCATGGCCTTTTTGGGAACATTTCTGGCGACTCTGGTCTGCATTCCCATTAGCTTCCTTGCGTCAAAACGAATCTTTCGTTTTGCCTTTTTGCGATTTTTTATCAAACGTATTCTTGATTTGATTAGGGGTGTGGATATTCTTATCTGGGCTATAATATATGTTCGAGCTTTTGGCCTTGGTCCTCTTGCAGGATTGATGTCGATTTTTACCGCTGATGTCGGAACTCTTGGAAAACTTTTTTCAGAAGCAGCTGACAACGCCGATACAAAACAAATCGAGGGGATAGAATCTTCGGGTTCAAACAAACTGACGGTGATACGTTTTGGTCTTGTTCCTCAGATTATTCCTATCTTCATTTCTCAAAGCTTATATTTTTTTGAATCCAATACACGATCGGCCGTGATTCTTGGTGTTGTTGGTGCTGGGGGAATCGGGCTTCAGTTAACCGAAAGAATGAAAGCTCAATATTGGGATCAGTCTCTTTTCATTATTATACTTATTCTCGTCATGGTCTCTATTATAGATACACTTTCAAGAGCTATTCGGAAAAAGGTTATCGATGGGTAAATTTTTCAACGAGGCAAAGCACTTCTTTAAAATAGGATTCCCCATGCTGGGTTCACAACTCTCCTATATGATCATGTTCACCACAGATACTATTGTTGCGGGACGAGCAGGGGCAGAGGAATTAGCAGGAGTTGTTATTGCTAATGCCTTTTTGAATCCAGTCTACATGTTTATGGCAGGAATAATCTTTTCCGTCATACCTATTGTCGCTCATCTTAACGGAGCACAACGTTACAGAGAAATTGGAGTAAAAATCCGAGAAATTTTTTGGCTGGCGCTCTTTTTGGGATTTCTCTTGTTAATCTTTGGTTTTTTTGGAAGCAATCTCCTCAGATTTTTTCCCATAGAGGAAGGAATAATTTCTATCTCCATTGCTTATCTCAAGGCGGTTTCGATAGGAATGTTTTTCTATCTCATGTTCCGTCTTTTAAGTTCATATAGTGAGGGGTTAACCTTAACTCTTCCCGTTTTCTATGTTGTCTTCATTGGAGCGCTTCTAAACATTCCCCTGGATGTCATCTTCGTTTATGGGTATTTTGGCCTCCCCGCCATGGGGGGTGTCGGATGCGGATATGCAACCTCAATAATATCCGTATTAATGTTCATCTCCATAGCCTGTGTTGTTCTACTTTCTAAGCCCTATCAGAAGGTTAGATTGCTTGAAAAATTTACAGGACCGTCAAAAGAAACGTCACTTGAGGTTTTGAAGCTTGGTGTCCCTATTGGTTTTGGAATATTTGCTGAAATGAGTATGTATGCCGGTGCAGCTATTATCCTTGGGTCATTGGGTGAAATTGTCGTGTCCGGGCATGCTGTTGCTCTGAACATTGCAAGCGTTGTCTTTATGTTACCTCTTGCCATTGGTCTTGCTGCTTCCACTCGTGTAGGAAACCTTCTGGGAGAAGAAAGGTTTATCGAAGCTCGATACTCATCGTTTGTTTCTGTTGGTCTTTGTTTCTTTGGTGCTCTTTTCAATATGACATTTCTTATTCTATTGGGAGATTACTTTATTTCTCTCTATACAACCGATGTGCTTGTCTTTGGTGTCGCCAGTCAACTTCTAATTTATGCTGCAATCTTTCAGATTCCTGATGGTATTGGAATGGGTAGCCTAGGCGCGCTCAGGGGTTATAAGGACACTTTCATGACAATGGTTTTCCTTGTGATTTCCTACTGGGTCTTTGCTATTCCCTTTGGGTATTTCCTAACCTATTACGGGATCAATGAGCCCATGGGTGCCAACGGCATGTGGATAAGCATGATTTTAGGTCTTGTGATTTTCGCGATACTTATTTCTTATCGTTTACGAAATATATCCTTGGTCTTTACACGGAAGATTGCTCAATAAAATAAATCAGGAGTATGAGTTGCCTCTATGCTGATGTCGGAAGCTACCCGATAGTATAGATTACTTTAAATTCAAATTTTGTGCAGCCAGTGCTGGAATTTATTTTCTTTTCCTTTGATGATTTCATGAAAACGATTTTTCAAACGTTCTGTCACTTCTCCAATCTTTCCGTTACCAACAGGACTTCCATCAATTTTAATAACGGGACACACCAGATGTGAGGAAGAGGTCACGAATACCTCCCTAGCCTCCTCAAGATCTTTTAACGGGACACGTCCAATATTTGTCTCTATACTTTCATCTTCTGTTATTTCCAAAATGCTCATTCGGGTAATTCCATGTAAGACGTCATCCTCATGAGCTGTCATCAATATTCCTTTAGCATTAACTATAAAAACATTGGAGGTTGGTGCCTCTGTCACATAACCGTCTTCATCGGTAAGGATAATCTCGTCATACCCTTGTTTTCGCGCTTCCCATTTTGCCATCATTGGAGAGGTGTAGTTGGCAGCAATCTTAACCTGCGGTGCTATGATATCGGAACGTCTCTGATGGCGAACCTTTTCAACCCATACACTTAACTCGGGCGAACTATGAAACGGTTGGGAATTCTTGGCAATAATGTCTTCCTGGGGCTCATAAGCCGCAATAGCAACCGTTGTAAAAGGGTCTTGTGGAACAACATCAATCTCCACAGAGGCAATATAGACACTAATTTTTACAAATTTGCTTCCTGGATTCACTTGAACAGTATCAATAATCGCCTTCTTTATGTTTTCCTTGGTATAAGCGATGGGAATTCCAGCGATTTCACAGGATTTAAAAATTCTTTCGGTATGCTTGTTTATTCGAAAAACGAAAACGCCATTATCATTCTCAAATATTGGAATAAATCCAAAAATAAGTGATCCTCTCTGATGAGAATGAGAGAGGATATGAACTTTTGCATCATTCCAGTCTACAAAATCGCCATTTATCCAAATTTTTCTCGACATAATCTTTCTGTTTGAAAATAATATATATCTGTATTCCTGTGGTAAACTAAAATCGAATATGTTTGAAATTCTGATAAATTCCTGGATCGCAATTGGCGTTATTACTTTTATTGTTCTTCTGGTTGTAAGCGCCCCTTATGGAAGACACACAAGATCTGGTTGGGGACCAAAGCTTCCGAAAAGACTGGGTTGGATTCTTATGGAAACACCTGCCCTTTATATGATGTGGTTCTATTATTTTCTTTTCAACGGATTCGAAAATCTTGTACTTATTGTTTTTCTTTTCTTGTGGTCCATTCATTACACCAATCGAAGTATTATTTGGCCGTTATTAACAGTAAACAAAGGTTCTATACCATTTCTAGTGGCGCTGATGGCATTCTTTTTCAACGTCATTAACACTTTTCTTCATGGTTACTGGTTTTTTCTTCTGGACAATACCTATGAAGTTTCCTGGTTGATGAGCCCTTATTTTCTTATTGGGCTGACAATTTTCCTTATAGGTATGGCAATCAATATTCACTCGGATAGGATATTACTCAAAATTTCAAAGAGTGAGGATGGTTATCAGATTCCTGAAGGAGGGTTTTACAAATGGATTTCCAGCCCTAATTACTTTGGTGAAATCATTGAATGGTTTGGATGGGCAATTATGACCTACAGTATTTCGGGTTTTGTCTTCTTTCTTTGGACGTTTTTCAATCTTTTTCCAAGGGCTATCAGTCATCATCGTTGGTACAAAGAAACTTTTGCCGACTATCCAAGTGAACGTAAAGCAATTATTCCTAAAATAATTTAGAAGGTCTAGCCACCGGAGGGAGCGTCCTCTTCATCCTCATGGGGTATCCACTCTTGCTGTCCAATCCATTCGCTAAAAGGAGTTAGTTTAATTGGAATTTCTTTTAGAACCTTGTCCATGTCGACTACAAAAGGATTAAATTCGGCTTCATTATTATACTCATAAAATCCGGTCATAGCGGCAATATAATCTTCGCGTGAAATATCACTAACATCTTCAAATATATCTGCCATGCGAATGGCAAACTCTTCTGGTGTCAAAGTCTTCTGCTTAATGGGTCTACCAAAATAACCCGAAAAGAAATCAGCTATTCTCTGTGGAGTCAAAGTTTCTGGCCCCCCAATGACCATACGTCTTCCAATGAGATCATCCCTATCGATTGCGGCAATCATAAATTTGGCAACATCATCAAGACATATCCAATTGGCTTCAAGATCAGGTTTATGAGGATAAGCAAATTCGTCACTATTGAGAATGTCCTCTCTTGCCCACTTCGTTAAGGTGTTGTCCATAAACAATACAGGACGAAATACTGTCGTTGGGGCCCCACCCTGCAAAACCGCATTTTCCGAAGCTAAAACGCGGTCATAATTGAATTGACCTATCTCTTTTTCTGGTGCATACGCAGCTGTTTGGTAAATCAACCTTACATTAGCCCTTCCCGAAGCGGCGCCTACAGCAGCACAGAAATCTAGCATTTTGGAGACCTGATCAAAAGACGGCTTGTTGTAAAAAACAACGTCTGCCCCTTTAATGGCTTCATCCAGACTCTGGGGATCGTTATAATCAGCCAAAACTTCTTCAACATTTTCTTGATTGGCATAAAAGCCTTTTTTTCGACTTACTGCCCTAACCGAATGTCCCGCCAAAAGAAGTTGCCTTACTTGGGCACGGCCCATTCTACCTGTTGATCCAAAAACTGTTACTGTTGCCATCTTCTTTTTCTCCCAAGATCACTTAGTAATTAAAAGTAGTAAAAAAACACTATAAGACTATGTAATTTAAAAGGGGTAATCCTTTTTAAAATTATATAAGAAAATAAAAAAATTGCTCCTTTAAGCAATAGTTATTTCTAAAAAGGATTAGATAGTAACGCTAAGCCTCTTTTCCAAAAATCATGTATAATTTTTCTTACAAACTCGAATTTAAAATCGTATCCTAAAGACATTTCTCTGGAAATTTTATTAGATTCAGATATGACTTGATTTATATCTTTAATTTCAAAGGTTAAATTTTGAAATACAACACTCTCTTTTAAGCTAAATTCACAAATTATTCCCTGTTTATTTATTACTGAACCCCCAAGATTCTTCTCTATGTCTGCAAACTTTTCAGTTTTCCATCCTCCACTTTGATTAACCGTTGTATTTATTTTTATTTGATCTAGTTTGTGCCAAAGATTCTGAAAACTTTTATTTTTTCGCAAAATAAAGGAGTGTTTTGTCTTCGTTTGAAAAATTTTTTGAGTAAAATCAGCAATCTCAAATTGTGAAAGTTTTTCTATTACATCTAATCTTTCTTTTGGAAACTTTGAAAAAAGTGGATAATATCCCAAATTATTTATCCAGCCCTGAAAGAATCCTCCGCTACCTTTTACTAAATCCTCAATTTCTAAACATGTATAAGGCCTATCTTGATTGTGCAAAAAAGTATCTACCACCGATGTGTTATTAATTTCTCCATATTCGCCAAAAATTCTAGCAAAATGTTGGGGTCTCAGATTATTTAAAAACTCTTTAACAAAATTATTTTGTCCTAATAGTTTTTGAAGTCTTAGACAGGGCTCGCATAATTGATGAACCTTGACTTTCACCGATCCAATAAAAATTTCTTTTCCTACCAACGGATTGAGTCTTATGCCTTCGGTAATAATATTACGTCTAAATTTTTTATAAGGTACAGAACATTTAGAATTTTTATTAAAAATATCAATATTTTCCTTTTCAATTAAAGTAATATTGGAAGTGTTGTTATTTTTTTTAAAATATCTATCTTCGACTATACCCTTTCCTGCAATTGCTTCGACACAATCCAATTGGATCATATCTTTTCCAAAATCTGAACAGACTGAGATACCAAAAATTTCTGACATTGTTATTTATAGATTATAATATTATTTGCTGAATAAACTTTGTTTAATTAAAA
>CAJWUE010000060.1:0-8932 GCA_913047775.1 uncultured Rhodobiaceae bacterium | reverse complement strand
TTTCTTTTTAATATCTGTGGTTTTGCCTTTTTTGGTCTTGAGATAATAGGCTTGTCTTTCTTTTCAACAAACGTCTCATCTTTAACATCGACAAAATTTGATTTAATTTCTTGAGAGACCTCGGTATTCAATTTCTTCTTTGCTAATCGTTTTGATTGAGCAGGAACTAGGGCATAATTGCTTAAGGCAAGAGCCGAAATACAAATAAAGAAATAAATTATTCCCTGAGGAGTAAAACTTGTTTCCCCCATCTCCTGATTAGCACCAAATAAGAATTCAAAAAAAGGTTCTATTTTATAAAAAATAAAATGTCCTAAAAGACCCCCCTCTTCATAGATAATTTGAAAAGAGAGAGTTAAAATAGAAAAACTCACTATAAAAATAAATAAAGTCGACCAAAAGGGCTTACTTTTTCTTATTAAAAGATAAATACCCCAAATAATTAATGAAATAGCCAAGAATAGCGATGAAGTGCCAAAAAGTTGTATCAACAAATCTGAAATATATGATCCGGGTAAACCAATAATATTTGAAGGTGGATTTTCTGAAGCAGTATTGAGGCTTTTATCTAAAATGTTATAAGATAACAAAGCCAAAGAAATTACAATTCCTAAGATAATTAGTAAGAACTTGGATGAAATCACAAAAAGGCCATAAAATAACCGAAGAAACATATCGGCTAAATATCGGGCAGCCATCCTCGGATAAAAAAAAATTTTTTTAATAAAATCCATTACCTTTAATTATAAAGACCTAAAAAAACACTCGAAAACGAATCACAACCATAATCACTCTTTATCTATTTACTCTGCAACAATTTTTTTATAAGAATAATAATTAAATATAAAATTACCAGGAATGTATTTATGAAAGGAATCGATAAAATCTATGATTTTGCAATAATAGGGAATGGTATTACTGCTGGAATTATGAAATCTATGGCTGAGTCCACAAAGAGTAAATATGTATACTTTACTAACGGGAAAACTATTCACAATAGAAAAGACCCCAGATCTCTAGCCTTATCAACCTCAACAATAAAAACACTTAACACTTTAGGTATTGAGTTGAAAAGTCAAAAAGTTAAAAAAATGAGTATTTATGAGGGAGGTTTAGGATCAATAAGAGAAAAGTCAAAATTAGTCTTTGATATGAAAGATAATGATGGAGATTATCTCTCATATATTGTTAAGCGCGATGAAATCTTAGAAAATCTAGGGAAGATCGTAAGAAATGGACATGCTAGGAAAATTTCAGATATTGTTTCCATAAAAAAAGATAACAAAAAAATATTTATTAATATGAATAATGGAGAAGTGATTTCTTCGAAATTATTGATATTTACCGATAAATTGGACAATAAATTTCAAAAGATTCTGAAGTTAAGTTATCGAGAAAAACATTATGATCAGCATGCTATCGTTGCTACACTTCTACACGAGAAATCTCATAAAGGAGAGGCTAGTCAATTCTTTATTAAAGGAGGTCCTTTTGCTTTATTACCACTTTTGAGTGAGAAGAAAAAAAATTTAACCTCTTTGATTTGGACCAACCCAATAAGCACGGCAAACAAATTAATCAAATCTCCTCAGTTGATAATAAGTCGACTTAATGAACTTTGTAAAAATAAATTGGGTTTAGTAGAAATTATTGAAGGACCAAAATCTTTTCCATTATTTAAATATACCTTGAGCGGCAATAGCGATGATCGTCTCATCTTTGCGGGAGATTCAATTAGATCTATGCACCCTTTGTTAGGACAAGCATGGAATCAGGCAATTAGGGACTTATCATATATTTCAGATGCATTTATGGAGTCGCAAAGGCTAGCAACTGAAGTTATTTCTGTTCCATCTTTTAGAGCTTACAAACGCATTAGGTTAGTAGAAGGATTGGGCATGGCTAACGCTTCTGATTTGATAAACAATATATATGAATCTGATGATTCACTTTTAAAGGGATTAAGGCGGAATGCTATGAATATTATTAACAAAGTAGATCCAGTTAAAAAACTCCTAATTAAGGAAGCTTCCGGGGGAATATTAAAAAGACCATCGTTAGGCAAGGCTTTTTCTGTAAAGAAGAAAAATGATTAGCTAATTTTTCTTGCTTCTTCGGGCAGCATAATTGGTATGCCATCACGAACAGGGTAAGCTAATTTAGCTTTACGGCTAATTAACTCTTGTGCATCTTTATCCCACTCAAGCCTCTCCTTTGTTAAGGGGCAAACTAATATCTCTAATAACTTTGGGTCAATTTCTTTGGACATGATATTATTGTATAGACTCAGTTCCTGTGTTTGTCGATAAAGTCATTTCAGTCATTGCAATTAAAATTTCATTCCTTTTTTTTAATGTTTCGGCTTCCAGTAAGGCCTGTTTTTCTTCTGGGCTGTAAGGACTTAGGATACACAATGAATTAATTAATAATTCTGTTGAGGAATTATTTATGGCTTCCCAGTCAGCTTGGAGGTTATTTTTTTCCAAGTATTTTTTTAAGACCTCAAGTAATCTTTCCCTATCCGATTCGTCTTCCCCTTTACCCTTAATTAAATCATCTCTAAAGTCGTCGCACGAGACTTTAAATTGCCTATAAGGAGTCAAAACCTCCAATTCCTGGAGGATTTTAAAACGACATATTCCAGTTAATGTAATCAAAAAGCGGTTATTTGTTAATTCGCTAAAAGAAGTAATTCTCCCCATACAACCTATAAGAAAAAATTCATTTTCCTCACTTGGTTTAGATTGTATCATCCCAATTAGTCTGTTGTTAGAAATTACATTATCTATCATTTCAAGATATCTCGGCTCAAAAATATTTAAGGGCAATTGTGTTCTAGGCAATAAGAGTGCTCCTGATAAAGGGAACACAGGAATCTTCAACGGTAAATCAGAAACAGTATTATATTCGTATAAGTTTCTCATCTAACTAAATAAAATAGAAGATAATCTTTTTCTCCCCTCATTGACCACTTGAGTTTGTTGCCCTAAAGCATCAAAAATTTCTACCAATTGCTTACGAGCTTTATCATCTTTCCAGTTTCTATCCTTTTCAATTACTGATAGAAGGCAATCGATTGCTGCTTTGTAATTCCCTTTAGTGTTAAAATTAATAGCAAGGTCATAATTGGCCTCATGATCATTAGGGTTTTTTTCTACCCTTAGCATTAATTCTTCCATACCTTGATCGCTGACGGTCTTTTCTTCCCCTTTTCTTAATAAATCCACTTCGGCTTTAAGTGAAATATAATCCTGGTTGTTATCATCTTTGTTTTCTATGGATGCTAAAATATTTTTAGCCTTTTCTGGTTCTCCCAGCTTCAAATAACATTTTCCAATCATTGATATTGCGCTAATATTTTCAGGTTCTGATTGAGCTATCTGTCCAAAAATCTCAAAGGATTGTTCAGTCTCTCCATTTAGAAACATTTCCTTTGCGATTTCCATTCCCTTTTCTTCCTCAGAAGGACCGCTTAATGATAAAATTTTAGAAATAAATTCTTTTATTGTAGATTCTGGCTGTACTCCTGTAAAACCATCTACAGGTTGTGAGTTATAGAAAGCAATTATTGCAGGGATTGATTGTATTTTTAATTGTTGAGGAATTTCAGGACTATCATCGATATTCATTTTAGCGAGAATAATTCTACCATTTTCGCCGTTTACTATTTTTTCCAATATTGGAGTAAGTTGTTTACAAGGTTCACACCAAGGAGCCCAAAAATCAACTATTACAGGAGTACTTTTTGATTGTTCAATGACAATAGCCATAAAATTTTCAGTATTTACATCAACAATATAATTAATTTTTTGTTGATTTTGATCTTTTTGAAGATCTAAGTTTTCATTTTTGTTAATTGCCATTTTTATAATGCTTCTTCCTGGGTTTCTCCAGTTCTAATTCTTATTGCGCGATCGATGTCGGATATAAAAATCTTACCATCTCCAACTTTTCCAGTTTCAGAAGTTCTTTTAATAATTTCAATAACTTGTTCTAGCCGCGCGGCCGCTACAACAAGATTTATCTTGATTTTCGGTATTTCAGTTGTTTTATATTCTGAGCCCCTGTAAATTTCAGTTTGCCCTCTTTGACGGCCAAAACCTTTTATCTCCGTAGCAGATAACCCCTCAATTCCGATGCCAATCAATGCATCACGCACATCGTTATATTTATGTGGTCTAATTATAGCAGTTATCATTTTCATGGTTTCACCCTTTTCAAGACGTAAAGCAATCTTAACTAACCTTCTTATGGATTCAGAGTGTGACGGTAGATCCGTTTGACCTCTTCTCCATTTGTTTACCTCATTTCTAAATTCTGTTGAGGCAACTAATTGTATTCTTTGATCTTGTTTACTCATATTACATAACTATACATAATCATCTGAGATTAGTTAAGTAAGATTGTTTACTTCTTTAAATCTTTCAAATATTGTGAATTTCTGGTTAGTGCGGGTGTAGCTCAGTGGTAGAGCATCACGTTGCCAACGTGAGGGTCGTGAGTTCGAATCTCATCGCCCGCTCCACAACATTCTATTGAAAGTATAGATATTCTTGATATAAATAACCCGATGGTGCCGTGAAATACGGTTAAAAGGGAAACAGGTTTTATTCCTGTGCTGTTCCCGCAACTGTAAACATTGAGCTAGAACAAAGTGCCACTGAATTTTTTTGGGAAGGCGTTCAAAGCTTCGAAATGTGAGCCAGGAGACCTACCATCGTGTCGTTCGCCCTAGGATCGGGTTAATCCTTGAGGCAGGATTTTCCTTTGAAACGACAGATTAGCTACCCCATTAGGGCAGCTAGAAAGTTTTTTTGAGAGAAAATTGATATGCAAAAATTTTTCTGTTGTCTCCTTATTGTGGTAGCTTCAAATGTGTATAGTCAGGCAAAATCGCAGAAAGTTAAAGCACATTCTTTAGAAACAATACAAGTCAAAGCCGTCCGATCTTCTGCCAACATTTACCAAACCGGATCTAGTATTGATGTTATCACTTCCGATGAAATTTTTAATAAGGGATATAGTTTTGTTAGTGAAGCATTAGAGTCTTTGGGGGGAATTAATGTCAGTCAAAGTGGCGCTTTTGGAGGAACTTCGTACGCAAGAATTAGGGGTGCATCAAGTGGTCAGACATTAGTTCTTATTGACGGAGTGAAAGTAAATGATGCCTCCTCACCGGATGGTGCCTTTGATTTTTCTAATCTTCAAACCTTTAATATTGAGAGAATTGAGGTACTTAAAGGATCCCAATCCACGTTGTGGGGGAGTGATGCGATTGGCGGTCTAATTAATATCGTTACGAAGGATTTCCAAATGGGACCAAAATACAACTTTTTTATTGAAACGGGATCTCACGAAACTTTTAAATTAGGGGCTAATATATACTTTTCTAACAATGAGAATAATTTTCAAATTTCTGCATTTGACCACAAGTCGAAAGGAATTTCTAAAGCGGAAGAAAATGATGGCAATTTTGAAAAGGATGGTTTTGGAAGCCGATCTTTTTTATTCAAAGGAAAGCTTAATCTTTATGATATTACATACAGCACTAATATAAATTATTCTGAATCGGATATCGATTTTGATAGTTATGGTTTTATAACAGGTGTAAAAGATGGGGATGAAAATACCAAGTCCAATCATTTGAACTGGACAATGTCAGTCAAAAAGAGGGTATTAGAAGATAAATTAGACAACATTCTAACATATGCCAGATCCAGTATAGATAGAAAATATTCTTTAAATGGGAGGCAGAATTTTTCTGCTGAGGGAAAAAGAGATTTTATTCGATATACAGGAAATTATTCTTTTAACCCTACAAATTTTTTAACCTTTGGACTTGAGAAGGAGGAAACAAAGGTTTTAATAGATTCCGTAAGTACTAAATCTTTATTCCTATTATACGAGCTCAAGCCCGTAAAAAAATTAGGTATTTCCTTAGGTTTTAGAAGCGATAGAAGAAATAACGATTCCAAAAAAAATACCATTAAGATTACTGGATTTTATGATTTGGGAAATGACTGGTTCTTCAGAGCGAATTGGGGTGAGGGCTTTAAGTTGCCGACAATATTCCAATCAACATTTTTTTGTTGTGGAGCAGTAACTGCTAACAAATCTATAAAACCAGAAAGTAGTGAAGGATACGAAGTTGGCTTTGAACATGCCACAAAAGACATGGGGGTTACCTTTAGAATAACTTATTTTAGTCAAGATATTATAAACCAAATAGACTTTTCTTTTACTCGTGGCGTTTATGAAAATATAAAAAGAGTTTCTACTGAAGGTGTTGAACTGAATTTAGGTTACAATAAATTTGAAAATTTAAATATTTCTGGTAGTTACTCTTTTTTAGAAGCCAAAGACTCATTAGGGGTTAGTCTTATACGAATTCCCGAAAGTAAGGCTTCGATTGACCTTTCTTATACCATCAGTTCGGATTCAAGATTTTTTTTCCAGATTAATTATAATGGAAGAGAAAAAGATACGCGAGTTACCCTCCAAGAATGGATTAGAGCTGATCTAACTTTTATAAAGAATTTAAAGAATGATTTAGTTTTTTTTACTAAAATAAAAAATATTTTTAATAAAAGTTATCAGGATATTTATGGGTATGGGACCGAGGGCGCATCCGTTTATTTAGGTGTGAAGGTAAATTATTAAATTAATGATTAAAGTGTCTAATACTTGTAAAGATCATAGCCAAGTTTTCTTCATCGGCTGCTTGGATTACTTCATCATCACGAATAGATCCACCCGGTTGGATAATTGCTGTTGCACCAGCCTCTGCAGCCGCCATCAAACCATCTGCGAATGGGAAAAAAGCATCTGAAGCAACTACTGAGCCCACCGCTAAGGGTTCTTTATTTCCTAAGGCTACAGCTGCGTCATGCGATTTTCTACCAGCGATCCTTGAAGAATCCAACCTGTTCATTTGTCCAGCCCCAATGCCAACCGTTGTTTTATTTTTTGCATAAACAATTGCATTAGATTTTACATGTTTAGCAACCTTGAAGGCAAAAATTAAATCTTCCATTTCTCTATCAGTTGGTTTTCTTTTTGTTACGATTTTTATTTTGTTTAGATTAAGGCTTATATTATCTCTGGATTGTGTTAGAAATCCTCCTGATACTGTCTTAAATGACACACCCTCTTCAAGAGGGTCAGGGATTCCACCAGTAATCATCACTCTTAGATTCTTTTTCTCAGACAAGATCCTTTCAGCGTCTTTCGATATTGACGGAGCAATAATTACTTCTGTAAATATTTCGGTTATTAACTTTGCTGTGTCTCCGTCAAGCTCAGTATTAAGAGCAATTATACCCCCAAAGGCAGAAGTAGAATCGCACCCTAAAGCGCTAATAAAAACATCAGATTGTTTTTTTCCTATTGCTACTCCACATGGATTGGCGTGTTTGATAATAGCAATTGCAGATCCTTCTTCAGGATTAAATTCGGACACCAATTCGAATGCTGCATTTGTATCATTAATATTATTATAACTGAGTTCTTTTCCTTGAAGTTGTTCCGCGGTAACCACCCCTAAACGATTAGTGCCATCGCTATAAAATGCCGCACTTTGATGAGGATTTTCTCCATACCTCAATGATTGTATTTTATTTCCTCCAACAGCTTTAAAGTCTCCCATCTGTTCATCTAATTGGGACGAAAGCCAGTTAGATATAGTTGCATCGTAAGAGGCCGTTCTTGAATATGCTTTTAGAGCAAGCCTTTTTGTGGTTTGCTTAGTTAGGCAACAATTATTCTTAATTAATTCTTGTGAAATTTTATCATAATCATTTGGATCAACCACCACACCAACGCCATCGTGATTTTTTGCTGCTGCTCTTATCATTGCTGGACCACCAATATCGATATTTTCTATCGATTCTTTGTATGAAGAGCCTTTAGCAATAGTTTCTTCAAAAGGATAAAGGTTAACTATCAATAAATCGATATTGGGAATTTCCTGTTCTAACATTGTGTTTTTATGATTAGTGTTCCCCCTAATCCCCAAGAGGCCACCATGAATCTTCGGGTGTAAGGTTTTAACTCGCCCATCTAATATTTCTGGAAAATCTGTTATTGAAGAAACGTCCACAACTTTAAATCCCGATTCAGACAAGAATAAAGACGTGCCTCCTGTTGAAATTATTTCTACATTGTTATCTTGAAGAATTTTTACCAAATCCAAGATTCCATTTTTATTTGATATAGAGATAAGGGCTCTTTCAATCTTTATTAATTTTGATTCCATTATCCGTTTCTGAGTTTTGAGATATTACTAGCATAATTTTGGGGGCCACCATTAAAAGTTGCGGTACCAGCAACCAAAACATCGGCTCCCGCGCTTATTGCTTTAGGAGCAGTATCAAAATTAATTCCGCCGTCAACCTCCAATTCTATATTCTTCCCACTTTTGTCAATTAATTTACGAATCTTTTCACTTTTTGCGAAGCTTGGATTGGATACTGTAACTATTCGTTTTTTTGCAGCATTCGCAAAACAAAAAAAATGGAAAAGCCTAATCAATTTAAAAACCAAACTCACTATTATATTATTAATAACTTCTATAAATCGATTTACCAATAAACAATTCGAGCTATTCGATATTTTAAATTTTTAACTGATTGTAATTCACTATCAGTTAGATTACAAAGTGAATCATAATACTTACATATAATTCTACTGATATATAATTCACATAATATACTTAACCATGAAAATAAACTAAAACCAGTATAATCATAATTAGGTAATCTTTCTTGATAATACATTATATAAACCCATAATATAACTTTTGAAATTACATTTAATACACAATATAATAGATATGTAATTGTAAATTTTTTATTATAATTTTTAGCTCCATAATATCCGATAACTGTAAGTAATAATGGTAAAAAATAATACGGATTATAAACCGCGTAAATAA
>CAJWUE010000059.1:0-8942 GCA_913047775.1 uncultured Rhodobiaceae bacterium | reverse complement strand
CTGAAAGACTTCGAATCTGAATGTTGGGAGTTCGAGTCTCTCCGCCCGCACCAGTAATAACAATGCGCATAAGTCAGATTAGTTGAAGTTTCTATAGATTATTTTGATTATTCGGATTTTTATTTTTTATTAGACACAGGTAGCCCCATAAACGGTTCTAAAGCCTCAAGAAAATGAAATTTTTAAGAGGATCCATACTTTATTATTTTAAACCAGCCGCTTCCTTTAGAATATTTACTACATCTTCTGGGTGCGTAATAATAACGTAATGCCCAGCTTTGATAGTAACATGTTTCATACCATCTGATTTTGCTCTTTCAGCAACTGCTCCAAAAAATGACGGTTCCTGTGTGCACTCGATATAAGTACCTTTAACGTCATTAGTTGCTTCTGGTAGTGGATCAGAGTGAGTACGAATTGTCATAGGTGTTGCTCGATCCATGTTAAAACTTTCAAGTTCAGGGAAATATGTCATCTTATCAACGGGCTGTACCTGCCAAGGTTTATCTTTAAGCCTGAGAGTTTCAAAAATCTCAGGTTGCCAAGGCAATAAGTCCCATGCACACTCACCTACTCTAGGCAGGAAGGCATCAACATAAACTAAATGAGACAAACGAGCCTTAACTCGCGCCGCTGCCCCAGTGATAACCATGCCACCATAACTATGTCCCGCTAATACAACATCACTGAGATCCTCCCATTCTATTAACCGTGCTATGTCGTCAATATGTGTTTTAAGACCTACATTTTCGTTGATTAAGTGGTGACGATCTGCCATCCCGGTCAAGCTAGGTGTTAAAACGCGGTGACCCTCATTTTCTAGAGTTTCCCGTATTGCAGTCCATTGCCAACCACCTGCCCATGATCCATGTACCAAAACAAAATTAGTCATTTTTAATCTCCTTTTTTTCAATTTACTTACAGTCCTTATTTAGCGCCTAATATTAATATGTCTCAAGTTATTACTCCCCTTAGAGATCAAGGACTAACCTCTCTGACGCACAAGCAGAGACACAAGGTGTTATAAAATCTTTCCGATCATCTGCCGACATAACAAGATCACGATGGATTGGAGAGCCGCCAAGATATCGAGTTTTACATTCGAGACAAATCCCCCCCTCGCAGGAAGCTGGAACTTTGACGCCGGCGATACGTAAGGCACCCAACATAGTTTGCCCCATTGGCACCGGTATTACTCGTCCACTTTTCTCCAAAACAACTTCATAAACGGCTTCTGCAAGGGTATCATCATAGCCAAATAGCTCAAAATGCAAACGGTCACCAAGCTTGACTCCTTTTTGAATAGCTTCTTTGATCATAGAACTTGGCCCACAGCAATAAAGATGTTCTTTTTCGCCAATTCCTTTTATAATGCTCTCTAAAGACAATCGATTTCCTTGCAGACTGAAGTGCTTAAAAATACGGCCGCTATTACTATACTTGTTTAAAATATTTCTGCATGGCACTGACCATTCATCTCTAGCACAAACATGCAATTCCCACTCAACATTAAGTCGATTCAAAACTGGAAGCATAGATAGGAAAGGCGTTATCCCAATACCACCGGCAATTAAAACATAACGCTCTGTATCAACTAGAGAGAAATGACTGCGTGGCAGCGAAACTGGTAAAATCATACCTTCTTTCAAACCATGAATCTCATTTGAGCCACCCCGTCCGCCTTTCTCATCACGAACAGCAATTATATATTGGCAGTTATCTATGGGATCTCCACATAAAGAGTATTGGCGAACTTTTCCACTTGGAAGGTATACATCCAAATGAGCGCCAGAAGTAAAAGTGGGAAGCGGCCAACCCTCTGGGTCAGTTAAAGTAAAAATCTTTACCCCATCACAATCAACTTGAATGGATTTAATTTGGGCCGTAACGCTATGAATATTTTTACGCATCAACTCACTCTGGTTCTATAGTATCGTTGATAAAAATATTTCCACCAATTATAATTTTGGCATTCAACCCCGACCTGTTCAACAGCTGATTAAATAATTCTAAACCGGTAATTTGTTCAATATGGCGACAGGGTGTAGAAAGCCTAGTCCCCTCCAGCACCGTCTCGCCTATACGAAACCGTTTCCCAACCAAATGATTTAATGGAACATCGCGAGTCGTGACATTTCGTCTGTGATCTCCTGGATTAAGGGTAATGTTATGATCCCGTAAAAGGGCCTCGATAGTTTCAACTTCAAAGAGGGTTATTTGTCTACCTTCTTCAGGTCGATCTGAATGAAAAGCCTCACCAGTAGCATGCCGATCTCCTTCGATGCCAATTCCTGCTACCAACGATAAAGAATCAAAATTTTTCATAGGGAGGAAGGACCGTGGCGTTCTATGCAAACCTTTAACTGTACCGGACCATTTCGCTGAACTATTTTTTAACACAATTATTCCCCCTTCTTACTCTTCATAATCATATTTTTATCTTCCATCGGCACTAATTTCTTTAGATAGCTATAAGAGATTCTATCTCAGTTCTAAATTTATTTCCTTCAGTTTGAAAAATTTGTTCCCCATGATCAATAAGATGGATAGTATCTGTAAAAGCCTCCAGAAATGTCAAGTTTTGGTCCACGATCAAAAAACCTCTACCCTTGGACTTTTCTTCATTAATCACTTGCCCCATCAAATACATGTTTTCTGATTGCACTCCTTCAGTTGGCTCATCTAGCAGTACAAGCTGGGTTGGTTCGGCGATTACTCGTGAAAAAGATAATAATTTTTTCTCTCCACCAGATAACGTCCCAGCGCGTTGAGCTAAACGCTCATTTAGTCGAGGAAATTTTTCAAATAGAGCATTATAACGATCCAAACTTGAATCTCGATAATGAATAGTTAAATTCTCCTCGACGGTGAGGTCATCAAAAACAATATTCTCCTGAGGGGCGTATGACATACCTGTAGAAAAACGTTTGTGTGCTCCGGATTGAACAATATTCGAGCCAAGAAATTTCAACTCACCACTAGAACAAGGTAAGGATCCCGAAATAAGGCGCATAAGAGTTGTTTTCCCAACACCATTGCGACCAGTGATGCTGATAGCGCGTCCTGAGAGCACACTTAAAGATACACTCCTAATTACTAAAAGGTCTCCATACCCACCCGACAGATTTTTGATCGCTAATAGCGAAGAAGTCATTATTTTGATCCCCCCGCATAAATACGCTGTACTTCTTTATTATCCCGAATTTGGTTGAGTGACCCTTCGGCTAAAAGTTTGCCTTGATGCATAACAAAAACATGGTCAGATAAAAGTTCGACAACCTGCATATCATGCTCAACGATAATGAAAGTTGCTTTTGAAGATCTTGCTAAATTGGATATAACAGAAATCATATTTTCTGTTTCGCTTTTAGAAAGTCCGGCGCAAGGTTCATCTAATAAAATCAAATTTGGTTCGGCTAGAACAGCCATTGTAAAGTCAAGCATTTGTCTTTGCCCTACTGACAGCGTTCCAGCCAATTCTTCATTATCTTTTAAGAATGGAAACGAATCTTGTAGTTCATCAAGGAGGCTTATATTCCATTGATACGGTTTCAGGGAGAATAGGTGCGTAAATTTTAATCTATTAACCCAAATTGCAATATCGATATTCTGACGAATTGTAAGACCTGGAAAAATCGATGGGACTTGTAGCTTACGGCCAATACCAAGTCCAGATGTTCGGAAAGGGCGAATGCCCTTTAATGTGTTTCCTCGCCATGAAATTTTTCCTGAGCTGTATGGTAGCTTACCAGTTAACGCGTTTAAGGCCGAAGTTTTTCCTGCTCCATTTGGTCCAATTAAGCAGTGGATACCTGTTTGTTTAATTGAGAAGGATAGGCCACTAAGAATAGCAACAGGACCGATCTGTACGGAGACGTTATCGAATTCTAATGTGGGGGATTCTTTTTGGTCTGCTCCGGGTACTGTTTCGGTACGTGAGAATTTTTTTTGTGACCAAACATTAATACCAAAACGTTTGGCAATCGAGATGCCCAGACCACCAACACCGCCCGGCAAACGTAAAACAACGATGATGAATACTAAAGCCACAACGACTTCCCAGTATGCAAAACTATCGCGCAAACCTGAGGCTAAAAAGCCGATAATAACAGCACCAACCACAGGGCCTACTGGTCCAAATCGTCCACCGACCGCAGTCCATATTACCAACTCTGCGGAGAGTATAAATCCTACCACTTGCGGAGTTACGATACCTTGATGAGGCGCAAAAAATGCTCCAGCCATTCCCGCTAGAGCACCACTCATTGCAAAGGCCGCCGCTTTAACGCGGCTGGTCTTCACTCCAAGAAACTGTAAGCGCTCTTCGTTTTCTCTAACAGCGGCAAGCAATTGACCAAATGGGGTGCTCACCAAATGCGAAAGAAATAAAGTTGAAACAGCAAGTGCCCCAACGATAAAAAAATACAAATTCCCATAGCTGTCGATGCCTGGGAGCCCATTAATTCCTGTCAAACCATTGAAACCACCAGTTAACAAAACTTGCGAATTTGCCAGTTGATATCCTAACAGTGAAAGCGCTAAAGTTATAAGCGAAAAGTATGGCCCCGAACCTATTTGCCGGTCAAAAACTAACGCACCTATAAAACCTGCAATGAGAGCCGGAATTATAACAGACAAAATCAAGGCAAGAATTACTACCCCCCAACCGATGTTTCCCTGTAAAATTTTTCCAGAAATATAAGCTCCAATCCCAAAAAACAAAGCTTGGCCTAAAGGTAAAAACCCACCATTACCCCAGCAGAGTGCGATACCTTGTCCGACAATACCATATAGGAGATATAAGCCCAACTGATATGCCGAGTAACTAGTAGTAAGAAAAGGAAACGCTAAAAGTGCTGCCATCGGCAGTAGCTTAACGACGAGAGAAAATGCCATCGGGACGCAACCATAAAAATAAAATAGAAATAAGCAGGACAGACATATAACCGGCAGTCTTATCAAAAATAGTTGATATAAGAGCGTCACTACCCCCGATTACAGCAGATCCGATCAAAAGACCTTCGAGACTCCCAAGGCCACCAACTATTAAAATAAAAAAGGATGATAAAAGGTAATCAAGACCAATATAGGGTTCAACCCGGACCAAAGGGGAGAGAAGTACACCTGCTAGTCCAGCTGATGAAACACCTATTATGAAAGTTGCACTGGAAAGCCGTGCCGTGTCTATACCGATGGCAGAGGCAAGTTCAGGGTTCCGAACCATTGCCCTTATTCTTAACCCTGTTTTACTTTTTTGGTACCAGGTGAAAAGAACCACAAATAAACTAATTATAATGGCAATTAATAGAAGTCGGTAAGAAGGGTAAGTTATGCCTAGTATCTCTACTGTTTCAGGCATTATTTGATTAATACTCTTGTAATCGCGTGTGAAGATAGCCTCAATTCCCTTTCGAATGAGAATTGCCACACCCCAAGTAGCTAAGAGTGTATCAAAAGGCCGCCTATATAGGTGGCGAATAATAGCCCATTCCATTAACCATCCCACCAACGCACAAACTATGATTGAGATAGGAACAGCCCATAAAAAATTTGCACTAAACGATTGCACCACATACGCACTGTATGCGCCTAGCATGACAAATTCACCATGAGCCATATTCATGACACCAAGCAAACCAAACACCAATGCAAGCCCCAGTACAATCAGTGCCAGAGTTGCTGAGGAGTAAACGAAATTTAAGGTGAAAGTCGCAAGTACTTCCAAGGATTACGCTTTACAAAAATTACCTGGTTCCATATTTCGGAAAGACTTAACGATCTTAAATTCTGCCCCTACTGCATTGGCTAGATAAATATCCATCGCCAAATGCTTGTTCTTCATAGTAGCATGACCGCGTGGCCCATCGTATTCCATACCTTCAGCAGCGTTCTCCATCGAAGCCACTGACATCTCTCCTGCTTTTTCTGCAATTACATCAAGTGCTATAAGTCCATCATAGCATGATTGGCTCAAAGCGTTTAGAACTGGAGCATCGCTACCAAACTTGGCCACATATTGTTGGGCAAAAGCCTTAGCATCGTCGGTTTGAACGTTTGCAAAATAACCAGCTGCAGAATAAATATTCTTTGAATTCTCTGCGCCTATACCAGCAAGGGTATTTTCATCGATCAGCGTACCAAAACGGAGAACTCTATCAGAAAGGCCAAAACTCGCGAAAGCTCTGTTGAATGACACCGAGGCACCGCCAACTAAAGTAATAATCACAAGATCGGCCCCAGTTTCTTTTATTTTGGCGAGGCTAGAGTCGAAATTATCTACAGTAAAAGGCATATATTCTTCACCCACAACTTCGCCACCTAGTTCCGCGATCGTATTTTTGGCGATTGCATTTGTGTCGCGTGGCCAGTTGTAATCATTACCTATCAAATAAAATTTCTTGAGTTTGTTCTCTTCGGTCAACCATTTTATTGATGGCACAACCGATTGAGCCGGTGTTTCACCAACATAATAAACTCCACGAGCACATTCGCCACCTTCATAGTTAGGGCAATAAATATAAGGCACCTGGCCTTTAAAAACGTTTATTAGTGCCCCACGTACAGCACTATCATGCATACCTATAAAGGCTTCGCATCCATCACCGCGCCATAGGCGAAGGGCTGTCTGTGCGGCCTCTGCTGGGGGCAGTCCGGCGTCAGCGAACACAAGCTCAACCTGTCGACCAAGAATGCCGCCAGCAGCATTTATATCGTCTGCTGCCATTTGAGAAACATTTTTTGAAGCGGGCCCGAATAGTCCGGCGGGGCCACTAAGTGGGATCATCACCCCCACCTTAAGAGCTGATCCCGCCCAAGCACGTCCAACAATAGTTTGAACAGTAACAGTTGCAGCGACAGCTGTTAAAGATGATTTAATAAAGTCACGTCTTTTCATTTTTCCCCTTATTTGTTTTGCTCATCAGTTTTCTAAATACCATTAAGACGTGAGCATCATCTCAATAGTATTTGCCAAAGATAGTAATTTTTGATCTTGATCCGGCAATCCATCAATTTCTATTCCTATGGGCAAACTAGTTTCCCCCGAACATGGCAAGGAAATGCCAGGAGCGCCTATATTAGATCCAAGATCCGTGTTCCTGATATAAGTTGGAAAAGTAGGTACCTTAGTTCCATTTAAATCAACTGTTTCATCTTCTCCGATATCCCTAGCGGTCAGAGGGGTAGTTGGGAAAACAATTCCATTTAACCCATTATCTGAAAAAACTTTATTATAAATATTCTTCATCGCAGGTCGATGAGTGTTTATTGCTTCATTATAAACAGCCTCTGGAATAGCATCTGCTCCCATTTGACTTGCAAATACTCCGGCTACATCGGGGGAACCTATACCGGAGACCAACTTAGCGAAATTTACATTTGCCACATATTTTTCTAAATAAGCTGGCAAATCTTTCATTACTTCATAAAGTGCAACGGGAAAACCAAATGCCTCATTATGACTCCAGATTTCTGCCATGCTAATTTCTTTCAGGAGAATCCCGGATTTTTCTAATATAGATAATTGTGCCTGAATTACCTTTTCGACTTCTGACTCCAAATTATCAAAAAATACTTCTTTCGGTATCCCAAGAGTTATGCCATCTAAAAATGGTTCAATCTTTTTGAAAGTGTTTCCGCTCAATACGCCGTCAAACAAGGAAATATCACTTACGTTCCTTGCTATCGTTCCAACCGTATCCCTTGTATGGGAAATAGGAACTACCCCTTCGCTGGAATATCTACCTGTTGAGGGTCTAAAACCTACTACCCCGCATAGAGCTGCAGGAATTCTACAAGATCCACCAGTATCTGTTCCAAGGCCAATTGGGAAAATACCTCTTCCAACTGCCGCGGCTGTTCCACCAGATGATCCCCCCGGAATTTTATCCATATTAACCGGGTTACGCACAGGGCCGGTAACAGCATTATTGGATGTGATACCAAATGCTAATTCATGCATGCTAGCTTTCGCTCCCAAAATAGCATCCTCTTTTAATAGGTCATCAATTGCACCAGCATTACTTGAAGTTGTATGCCCCATTAAAGAATTTGTACCTGCAGTGGTAGGAAAGTCTGTGGAATTTAGGTTGTCTTTTGCTATGAATGGAAGACCGCATAAGATACCACCTGTTCCATGCTGCCTCTTTTGATCAGCATCCATGGCTTTTTTCATTAATGAATCTTTATCGAAGCTTTGTATTGCATTTAATCCGCCAGATTCTGAGACTTTAACTGAAAGTTCAGCCGCATATTCTACTGCAGATATTTTACCATTTTCCATTAATGACAATAATTCAACAGCCCCCATTACATCAGAAATAAATTCCATTTTTACTACGGAAGATTTAAAGTTAGGTTACAACCATAATTCGCACGAGTATATCATCACTAATGATGATTTTTGTCTGCCAAAATTTGAGCAAGTTGGGTACGGCTATGATTCCATAAATTTAAGAAAACGCGTAATGTTAAATTTTATTTAATTAACCAGAAGAACGGACAGATTATATTACAAACTTAAAAAATGTCAACCCATAATTTTATTATTTTTGAAAAGAAAGAAAATTTTAGGGCTTAATATTTGATCAAGTTCCAGGAGGATTACAGGAAAATCAAAAGTCAGGGCCGAGATTACTTGCTACAAATTTGTAAAGCGTTATGATGGGAATGAAACTAGGTGCGATCAAAAAGCAAATTTTCATGCTGTTCGAGGTGATGCATATGCTACAATCGATATTGTTGTTCGATCGGCAATTAGACATTTTTTAAAACGAAACTCAGATGAATATCCGAGTCCAATGAACGGGTTTCGGCTGGTAATGAACTCACCATAACAACAATCTTATTGGGTATTGACAGCAAGAAAAAATCACTACACGCATGCGCGAGGGCAAAATTTTTGTGCCAATTTTGTGCCATCAGCTTACAAAAACAGGCCATAT
>CAJWUE010000058.1:0-9089 GCA_913047775.1 uncultured Rhodobiaceae bacterium | reverse complement strand
GGTCTATTCAATTCTACAGTTAGACTGGGGCCGTCGGAAGATTTAACTTCTTTAGACTCAGAACCTTTAAGTATAGCTGCACGAGGGCACGGACCAGGGTCATAATCTACTTTTGAGCTACTGCAAGAAACTATAAAAAAGATAAGAAAAAAAGTTATTATGTATCTGAGTGTCATTGTGCTTTCCAAAAAATTAACAAAATTATAAAAAGAATGAATTAATTTGAATATTATAGATATATTAGATAAGTCATCAGGTAAAATGAATAAGAAATTAGAAAAAAAACTTTATTTACCAAGCCCGCGAGGATTCTGTGCAGGTGTTGAAAGGGCTATAAAAATCGTTGAGCTCTGCTCAAAGAAATATGACAACCCCATATTTGTTAAACACGAAATTGTTCATAATCCATGGGTAATAAATGATTTGAAAAATAAAGGAGTTACTTTCGTAGAAAACCTAAATGATATACCTGAGGGCTCGAAAGCAGTTTTTTCAGCCCACGGTGTATCTAAATCAACACTGTCTGAAGCTAAGGATAGAAATATTCCGTATATAGATGCAACCTGTCCTTTGGTTTTTAAAGTTCATAATGAAGCGATCGCGCATCATAAAGGCGGTGCCCATATTTTTCTTATAGGCCACTCTGGACATCCGGAGGTGGAGGGTACAATCGGACAAGTACCCAAGGGATCTATATCTTTAATAGAAAACATAAATGATGTGAAAAATCTTGAACCCTTTAAATATGGAAAAACTGCCTTAATTACGCAGACTACTTTATCTGTCGATGATACCATGGAAATTGTAGAAGAAATTAAGAAATTATTCCCTGATATAATTTTACCCCCCAGGGAAGATATTTGTTATGCGACTACAAATCGCCAAGGAGCAGTAAAAAGTATAGCAAAAAAATGTGACATTCTTTACGTAATAGGGGCAGAAAACTCTTCTAATTCTTTGAGATTAGTTGAAGTTGCAAAAAAAGCAGGATGTTTACAAACTTTTCTAATTTCAAAAATCGATGAGGTTAACTGGCAATTAGTGGGCGAATCCTCTTCTATAGGCTTAACCGCTAGCGCTAGTGCGCCAGAAATATTAATAGAGGAATTCATATTAGCATTAAAGAATAGGTATGAAGTTGAGGTGATAAAGAACGAAGTTGCTAGAGAAAATATTTCTTTTAAGATTCCAAAGGAATTAACTGGATAAAATATGGCTGTCTATACACAAGTATCTCAACAAGACCTAGATAATTTCTTAAAGAATTACGAAATTGGTAGTCTTGAAAACTTTAATGGTATTTCCGCAGGAGTAGAAAATACAAATTACAAAATCAGAACCAATAAAGGTTTCTACATTCTTACTCTTTATGAAAAAAGGGTTGATAAGAAGGATATACCTTTCTTCTTAGAGCTAATGTTTTATCTTTCGAATGAAAAAATTCAGTGCCCTCTTCCAATAAAAAATAGGAATGGAAAACTTTTTGGTGAATTAAATTCAAGACCAGCATCAATATTAACTTTTTTAGAAGGTTCATCTACGGAAACCATTTATCCTAAACAAGTAAATACCCTAGGAAAGATTTTGGCAAAAATACATATATTAGGTAAACAACTAAAAATTAAAAGAAAAAACCCTCTTTCATTAGAAAATTTTGAATCTCTTATTACATTGTCGAAAAAAAATTCCGACAACATTCGCAACGATCTTAGCAAGGAAATTGATAGTGAATATTACAGAGTAAGATCAAATTGGCCAGGTAATTTGCCTAAAGGTATTATCCATGCAGATTTATTTCCAGACAACGTTTTGTTTATTGGAAATGAAATTTCAGGTGTAATTGATTTTTGCTTTTCCTGTAACGACTTTTTGTCTTATGATTTAGCAACTTGCTTAAACGCTTGGTGTTTTGATAAAGAGGGAATTTTAGATTTGAATCTATCTTCCGAACTGATAAATGGCTACCAATCTTTAAGAAAGTTGGAAGAAAATGAAATCAATTCTTTTCATATAATTTGTTCTGGTTCCGCGCTTAGGTTTCTCATGACAAGAATAAATGATTGGAAAGATCAACAAGGTGGTGGTGTTGTACCAAAAGATCCTATGAATTTCGTAAAAATTCTTGATTTTCACAAGAACGTTAAAGACGCGAAGGAGTATGGGCTAACTAAATGAGTGATGCTGTAGAAATCTATACTGATGGTGCTTGCTCAGGAAATCCAGGTCCTGGAGGATGGGGTGTATTAATTAGGGAATTAGATAAAGAGGATACAGAAATCTCAGGTGGAGAAAAAGACACAACCAACAATCGAATGGAATTACTTGCAGCTATAAAAGCCTTAGAAAGTATAAAAAATAATAAAGAAATTATAATTTATACCGATTCAAATTATGTAAAAGATGGTATCACAGTGTGGATATCTAACTGGAAAAAAAATAACTGGAAAAGATCTAACAAAAAACCTGTTAAAAATGTTGATCTTTGGATGAAACTAGACAATGCAATCCAAAATAAGAAGATAAATTGGAAATGGGTGAAGGGTCACGACGGTAATGAAGGGAACGAGAAAGCTGACTTTCTCGCTCGATCTGCTTTAAACAATCTCTAATTATAATTACAGCTGACTAATTATAGCCTCGGCCCCGGATTCTATTGCCTCTCCAGGATTCGACTCAACATTTAGTTTTGTAACATTGTTGTCATTAATGATCATTGAGTACCTTAATGACCGGACTCCAAGTCCAAAACCAGATCCATCCATAGTTAAACCTATGGACTCAGTAAAAGAACCATTGCCATCACCAACCATAAGAAGTTTTCCTTCGGTTCCTTTTTCTTTACCCCACGCATTCATAACAAATGGGTCGTTTACTGATAGACAAACTATTGCATCTACACCTTTGTCAATTATTGATTGAAAATGCTCTATATATCCTGGTAAATGTTGTTCTGAGCAAGTAGGTGTAAAAGCTCCTGGGACTGCAAAAAGTACGGTTTTCTTTCCACCAAATAGTTCATTTGTTGTAATAGGTGTAGGTCCACTCTCAGTCATATGGTAAAGGGTAGCCTCAGGTAAATTCTCACCTTCCTGTATAGTCATTTTTTCCTCCTAGTTGAAAGTTTGAAACAAAATTAACAAATATCATTTAATGCTTAAACACTATCTTTTTAAGATATATAAAACTACAGTTAAAACACAATATTTAAATTAAATTAAAGTTATGGAAAACGAAAGTACACTTATAGGTCAGTTTTTAGTTG
The DNA here is from genome assembly GCA_913047775.1 of uncultured Rhodobiaceae bacterium. Classification (GTDB taxonomy): domain Bacteria; phylum Pseudomonadota; class Alphaproteobacteria; order MED-G09; family MED-G09. The sequence continues at coordinate 5,827 of CAJWUE010000058.1, read as the reverse complement.
CTATGCCTTCTCTGACAGATCCTAGATTTGAAAAATCTGTGATACTTATTACTTCACATAATCCTGAAGGTGCTACAGGATTAATTATTAATAAGCCATTTCATACCAATCTTAATAACATCATTAACAGAATTGGAGTTTCTGATGAAATTTCTAGGGATGATATTGACGTTTTGAATGGGGGCCCTGTAGATGCTGACAAAGGAATTATTTTGCACAATAGTGAGTTCACTTCTCTTGGAACCACAAAAGTTCATGGAATAAACTGTTCGATAACGGCTACAAAAGAGGCTTTATCTCTACTCTTGAAAAGTGAGAGTAGCATTAAAGCCAATCTTTATCTTGGATATTCTGGCTGGGGACCCAATCAATTAGATAAAGAAATTAAATCTAATGATTGGCTAATCTCTCCTGGAAATGAAGAAATTATTTTTAATAAGAATTATGAGATAATTTGGTCAAAAGTAATAATGGACATGGGTTTGAGTTTAAGCTCTATATCAGCTCACGGAGGAATTGCTTAGTTTTTCTGGGATTTCTTTTCAACTTCTCTCCAAACTCTTAAGATATTTCCCGACCAAATCTTTTTTATTTGTAAGTCTGAATAATTTCTTTTACGTAATTCATTGGTTAAGTTTTGCGTTTCTCTCGCATCCATCCATCCTTCAACTCCCCCGCCGCCGCCAAAATCAGAGGAAATTCCAACATGGTTAACACCAATCAATTTTACAACATAGTCAATATGATTAATAAAATCTCTTATAGATGGAAGAGGAAAATGCTTATTAATGTTTTTGATGCCTTCTTTAAATTCTTGGGTGGTCAAATGTTTGGATGGTATAAATTCATTGTCTCCATAAGTTCTCGCTACCGATATTCCCAGTTGGCGAATAGCATAATCTCTTTCTTTGTCCACTTTCAAATAAGCAGGAAATGCCACAAGTTGCACAACACCATTATTCTTCGCAATCTCAAAAAGTATTTCATCAGACAGATTTCTGGGGTGATCCGCTAAAGACTTAACAGAAGAATGGGAGGCAATAACAGGAGAATTTGATAATTTTATTGCTTCAAGTGCTGCCTTATCTGAAATATGGCTAATATCCACCATCATTCCTAATTGATTCATTCTCGATATAACTTCTCTACCAAAGCTCGATAATCCACCGTGTAATTCTTTGGGATTGTTTAGTCTTGAGCTAGGTATTGAGCTGTCCGCTATCTGATTATGACCAATGTGAGCTAAGGTCATATAGCGAGCTCCTAGAGAGTAGTAATAATCCAATAACTTTAAATCTTCTCCAATAACATATCCATTTTCTATTCCAATTGCAGCTGACAAGAGATTATTTTCTTTGGCGTGTATTACAGCTTCAGGATTTTTTACTAACTTGATTTTCGAAGAATAGATTTCTGTCATTTTTCTTATAGAGCTAAATTTTTTTTCTGCTTTTATCTTAGCATCCGCATATCCTCTTTTATCTAAATCACCTTGAGGAACGTACACAACAAAAAAACCCGAATTTAAACTACCCTCCACCATCTTTTTTAAATCGACTTGCATATTCGTATCTTTCCCAGGATCATGGTTTGGAATCTGCATAAAATCAAAAGGTATATCAATATGAGAATCAAAAGTTAGGATAGAGGCTTTTAAAGGAACTGATATAACAAGGCATGCAAACAAGATTATGTAATATTTGTGTTTCACTATAATTCTAAAATATTTTCCTTTATGTATTCTTTAAGAAAATTAGGGTCCTTATCCATAGTGGTAAAGTTTTCTTCCCCTTTCAGGCACTCTTCAAGTTTTTTGGGTATCTCTGGATAAACATTTAATGCGTCAAATACTGCTTCAGGAAATTTAGCTGGATGAGCTGTCCCTAGACTTATTATCGATGTTTCATTCAAACCTATCTCATTGGCAGCAAATAGTCCTACAGCTGTATGAGGATCAATAATAATATTTTCTTCTTTATAGAATTTTCGAATTGTTTTCTTAGTATCTTCTTCAGATGCTTTATTAGAAATAAAATCATTTTTTATAAAATTTAAAGCACTATCTTTGATGGTAAAACCCCTATTCGAAACCAACTCATTCATCAAGGAGTTTATTTCTCTCGAATCCCTGTTATATGCCTCAAAAAGTATACGTTCAAAATTACTAGAAATTTGTATATCCATACTGGGAGAGATAGTTGCGTGAACTTTTCCTAAGGAATAATCACCAGATAGAATTGCTCGATTCAAAATGTCGTTTTCATTTGTTGCCACAATAAGATGGGAAATGGGAAGCCCCATCTTTTTTGCGACCCAACCGGCTAAGATATCTCCGAAATTCCCCGTTGGTACTGAAAAACTAACCTTTTCTTCTCCCAATAATTCAAATGAGGTAAAATAATAAACAATTTGTGCAGCAACCCTTCCCCAATTTATGGAGTTAATTGCTGCTAAATTAGTTTCTTCTCTAAATTTTTTTTCTTGAAATAATGATTTGACCAAATTTTGACAATCGTCAAACGTTCCATCTATCTCAATAGGGTAAACGCTTTTACTAGAGACTGTCGTCATTTGTCTTCTTTGTGTTTCCGACACCCTTCCTTTGGGAAATAATATAAAAACATCTGCATAATTACTATTTTTAAAGGCTTCGATTGCTGCACTTCCTGTGTCTCCGGAAGTAGCACCAAGGATTGTAATCTTTTTACCTTTTTTTTCTAATGCTGATTCAAATAATTCAGCCAAAAGCAGCATAGCAAAATCTTTAAAAGCCAACGTGGGTCCATGGTAGAGCTCTAAAAGAAACTTATTATTCTTTAATTTTCTTAATGGCGCCGCTTCATCTGTTGGAAAATGAGAGTATGCCCTCTTAGTAAGTCTTAATAGTTCTTGTTCATTTAAAAAATCACCTACAAAAGGCAACATTATGAAGGTTGCTTTTTCCCAATATTTTCCCTTAGGAATCTCACTAGTATTAATTTTTGGCCAGGATGCAGGAAGATATAAGCCACCATCGCTAGCTAATCCAGTTAATAGCGCTTCCTCAAAATTTAATATAGGCGCGTTACCACGTGTAGAAATATATTTCATAATCTTTTATAATAGCTTTTTCTATAAGCTAGTAATATATAATTCTAGGGCTAATATCATTTTTCTCTCTTTAAAGGAATTAGTTATTTTTGGATGAATATTTTTGAAGACATAAGTTTAGAACAAGCCTCTTCGTTGGTAAGTGAATCTCTTCACAAGTCTGATGATGGAGAGTTATATATTGAAGACACTGTCAGCGAATCTTTTATATATGATGATGGAAGGCTTAAAAATGCAAATTACGATAACACAAAGGGTTTTGGAGTTCGTTACGTTTCTGGGGAAACAACGGGCTATGCTAATTCTACAATACTAACAAAAGCTTCATTAGAAAAAGCTCTTTCAACTATTATGAATGCTAACCGGGGAAAGAGTGCAAATCAAAATATAGATAAACTTGTAAAACCTAAGGCACTTTATGACGAATCAAATCCTTTAAATTCATTATCTTTTTCGAGAAAAACTGAACTGGTACAAAAAATTGATAATTTTTTAAGAAAACAAGATAATAGAGTAAAACAGGTTAGCGTAGCCCTTGCCGGATCTTTTCAAAAAATAATCATAGTAGGAAAAAATGGAGAAATTCTCGAAGATGATAGGCCATTAGTCAGGTTAAATATTTCTGTAATAGCCTCAGAAGGCACAAGGATGGAAACAGGATCATATGGAACCGGGGGTCGATGGAACTATGAAAAATTTTCTTATGAAGATTTTTATAAGGAAGCAGCATTAAATGCTTTAGATCAAGCGCACACTAATCTTAACTCTGTTAACGCTCCTGCCGGGGAAATGACGGTTGTTTTAGGATCAGGATGGCCAGGTGTTTTGCTACATGAGGCCGTTGGACACGGATTAGAAGGCGATTTTAATAGAAAAGGAACATCTGCATTTTCAAATCTTATTGGAAAAAAAGTAGCAAACGATCAAATTACAATAGTCGATGATGGGACAATTCCTTTAAGAAGAGGTTCATTAACTATTGATGATGAGGGAACGGCTACCCAAGAAACAATTTTAATTGAAGACGGAATTCTTAAGGGGTATATGCAAGATAAAATGAATGCTCGTCTCATGAACCAAGAACCCACTGGAAATGGAAGAAGAGAAAGTTACATGAGTCTTCCTATGCCAAGAATGACCAACACTTTCATGAAAAGTGGGAAATACTCATCAGAAGAAATTATAACCTCCGTTAAGACTGGTCTTTATATGGTAAGTTTTGGAGGTGGAGAAGTGGATATTACCTCAGGAAAATTTGTTTTCAGTTGCACAGAAGGATACATAATAGAAAATGGAAAATTAACTTCACCAATTAAGGGAGCGACCTTAATTGGTGATGGACCGGAAATTATTAAGAAAATTTCTATGGTTGGTGATGATTCAAGACTTGATGATGGTATAGGCACCTGCGGAAAATCGGGACAGAGTGTTCCTGTCGGCGTAGGTCAACCAACCCTAAAGATTGACAACATAACTGTTGGTGGAACCAATTAGAATGGTTATAGATTTTGTTAAAGATTTTCCTTTTGAATATGGCATATATGATGATCTTAGCCCCTTAGTTAGGAGGGTTATTGCAAATAATCCAGGACCTTTCACATATACTGGAACAGGCACTTATATCGTTGGCGAAAAAGAGTTGGCTGTTATTGATCCTGGTCCACTAGATTATGATCATCTTTCAGCCATATTAAAAGCTACAGAAAAACAGAAAATTACACATATTCTTATAACGCACAATCACAGCGATCATTCTCCTCTAGCCTTACCATTAAAGGAAAAAACGGGGGCTAAGATATATTATAAAAAACTCGAAACCGAGGATACGGGCTCAGAAGAATTTGAAGAAAGTTATGATAAAAAAATAATAGGTGATGTACAACTTAAAGATGGTGATATTATAAAAAATAATGAATGGACAATAGAAGTTGTCCATACTCCTGGCCATACCTCTAATCACATATGTTTTGCCTTAAAAGAAGAACAAAAACTTTTTTCAGGGGATCATGTGATGGGGTGGTCTACCACGGTAATTGTTCCTCCTGACGGTGATATGAATGACTATATTATGTCTCTTAAGAAATTAATTTCTAGGGAGGAAGAATTATTCTTACCTACTCATGGTCCTGTGATAGAGAAACCAAAAAAATTGCTTCAAGACTATATTACCCATAGGCTTGATAGGGAAAGGCAAATCCTTGAAGCTATTAGTAAAGGTAACTGTAAAATTCCAGATATGGTAAAAATCATATATAAAGATGTTGATCCTCAGTTACACTCCGCTGCTGCTATGTCAACTCTGGCTCACCTTAACAGAATGATAAATAACAACGAAGTGCTTGTTGAGGGAAAAAATTTAGATGCTAATTACAATCTTGTCTAACTATAAATGCGCTTAAGGATATAAATTCTTCGAAATCCATTTTCCTGATCTAAAACTATATTCAATTCTTTCATGCAGACGGTTGGATCGTTCTAGCCAAAATTCAAATCTTCTAGGTGATACACTATAACCATTCCAGTTTTTTGGCCGAGGAATCACTTTTCCTGTAAATCTTTTCTGAAAAGAATCATAATTCTTTTCTAAAATTAAACGATTTTTTAAGATTTTTGATTGGGATGAAGCCCAAGAGCCTATCTGTGATTTTCGATCACGTGTTAAAAAATATTCATCAGAATCCTTTTCAGGAATCTTTTTAACGCTTCCTTCAATTAAAATTTGCTTACCTGTTGATTT
>CAJWUE010000057.1:0-9217 GCA_913047775.1 uncultured Rhodobiaceae bacterium | reverse complement strand
TTCACAAAATTCTGCAGGTTGTGTAGGCTTTAGTGATGATGAATAAGAAACTAATCCTAATCACAATACTATGTCTTTTCTCTAGCGTGAGTTGGAGTCAAGAATGTGTTGAAGGTGATTGTCGCAATGGGTTTGGTACTTATACGTGGTTTTATGGCGACAAATATGTCGGTGAGTTTAAGGATGGTAATCGAACTGGACAAGGTACTTATACATGGGCTGATGGCAACAAATACGTCGGTGCGTTTAAAGATGGCAAAATAGAAGGTCAAGGCACTTTTACGTTTGCTAGTGGCACAATAGAGGCGGGTATCTGGGAAAATGACGAATATCTTGGAACTAAAGAAGAAGCGACAAGAATTATAAAAGAACGTGAAGCGAAAGAAGAAAGAGAACGAATGACTAGAATCACTGACTACATCCAACAAGAAGAAGCAGCTAAAAAGAAATATGACAGAATCTATAATGCCTGTTTATTGGATAAAAGCTCAGGTGTTGATTTGGAAATAAGCAGTATAAAAACAGCGGTTGAAAAAACGTGTGAATCTATTGCCGAAGATCCATCGTGGTTAGAGAGCTTGAGATATAACTATTGGCAAAAAATGTTCGGCCATTAGATAATATCCCTATCAGCAGCTAATTCTTTAGCAATCCGTACTTTGTTAGCTAGGCTATTGGTCTCGGCATCTTGTTTTAAAATTTCGTTGTCTTTTGTAAGTATGTCATCAACTGAAGGTTTATTAGAAAGCCAATTGCCACCTTCTTCAGCTTTCCTGTTCACGTATTTAACCCAACCTATAAATCCAATGATGCCTAAAATAGAAAACCATGACTCAGTATCCTCGCTAACCTTGATAATGTCTGAAGTTAAAAGGACGTAAAATGACAATAGAACCAATGCTAGCCAACTACTTCGCTTTTCAATCCATAATGCCTCAGAGATCTGGGTTTTTATTTTCTCGAATCTGATCCACCCTATTAAACCAATGATGAAAAATATAGAAAAAACCAATTGTTCTGTCTTGCTACTAACCACCCATACAGCATGTCCACTAGTCAACACTATGTATGTTGAAATTGTTAATAATAATAGCCATATCATGATGTTTAATACCTTAACAGAATCACTTTTATTTATCCTATCACACACTTGAAAGAGTGTAATTTTCACCTTCGTATGTAATTAGATCGTCGCCATAAATCCCGAACTTGATGTTGTGGTGTAGTGAAATATACACATGAAAACCCCCTCTGTGACTCGCATTAAATGTCTTTCCTCCCCAACTTAACTTGTCCTGTTTGTATAACTTGATAATAGGTGGAGCGTTAATTGGGTATAGTCCTTCTTCGTTTCCCACTGTACCTTCATTCACTTTTTTACCTTCCGCCATTTCATTTAAGAAATAGATAATGGTGTTTGGCTTTGCGTGGTCAATTTTCATAAAAAACCCACTGCATTCTTCAATATTTATAAGATTCCATAATAATGATATGAGGTATTCGTTTTTGCGTAGACAAGCAAACCTCTAACCGCTGTACTCGCATAACCTTGTCCCCAATAAATTAATTAAAGGCGGCACACTGGCCAGCAGTCATCTGTAAATAGACTCGACCCAATAATTCGGCATCAATCAATGCCCCATGAAATTTCCTGTTTGATTTGTCAACACTGTATCTAGAACACAATGCATCCAAGCTGTTTCGCTGTCCGGGATACAACTTGCGAGCCATCGGCAAAGTGTCAGTGATCTTACAAAAATCCTCTATTGTTTTATTAAAACCCGCCAATGAAAACTCCTGGTTTATAAAAGAAACATCAAAAGGGGCATTGTGTATTAACAATTCGGCACCTTGAATGAAGTCGATAAATTCCTGGATGATTTCACTAAATTCAGGCTTATCAGCAACGAATTCATCCGTGATGCCGTGTATTTCTGCGGCTGCAGGCTCGATGTTTCGTTTTGGGTTCAAGTAAACGTGGTAACTGTTGTCGGTCATACTTCCATTTACAATCTCGATGGCTCCCAATTCAATAATTCTATGCCCCGATGCTGCATGTATTCCCGTGGTTTCGGTATCAAGTGTTATCTGTCTCATGTTTATCTCCTGTGGTTATTTAGTTAATAAAGAGTATTATATTCCAAGAACACGACATCTAATGTCGCACTTAGAATTTTGGGAGAATGATATGTCTAATGAGACTTCCATCAGGCTTATACATTTACTAAGGTACATACCAAAATCCCCTAGTAAGAGATCATTAAGAAATTTTAAAGATCATCTTAGTAATCTGGATTTTGATGTGTCAGACAGGACCATCCAACGAGATCTTTTGAAGTTATCAAGATATTTTCCCTTAATCTGTGATGAGAGAAGTGTTCCTCACGGTTGGTCATGGATGAAAGATTCAAAAGATAGTGATTTAGCTGCAATGGATAAAATGGAGGCATTGTCATTGTCTTTAGCCCACAAATTTTTGGAGCCGTTAATGCCTGTTGAAGGGTATGACAGGATTAAGAATCTTTTTGATCAAGCAAACAATATTTTGGAAAGTTCTGAAAAGAGTCATCTTAAAAAGTGGAGAGATAGGGTGAGAGTGCTACCTCAAACCCAAAGATTGATACCTCCATTCGTAGATCAGGAAGTTTATACGAAGATCTACGATGCACTTTTGAATGGATGGCAATTAGACGTTCAATATTTAAAGGTGAATGCTAAAAAACCTGAGAGAAGAATTGTCAATCCTCTCGGTATTGTTCTTCAGGGCGTCGTACAGAGATTAATTTGCACCATGGATTCGGATTTGCAAGATATAAGACACCTTCCTTTGCATAGATTTAAAGATGCCAGCGCTAATGGAGAAGTCTTGGTGGAACCTGAAAACTTTAGTATAGATGAGTATTTAGAAGATCAGAGTTTGAGTTTGTTACGATCCAAAAAAGATCTAAAAATCGAAGTTCTTTTTGAAACCTTAGCTGGATTCCATTTAACCGAGACTCCTTTAAGCCTAGATCAGAAATCTATAGAAACAGAAGGCGGGAAAATTAGGATAACTGCCTCCGTTGCAGACACTGAACAATTGCGATGGTGGCTTTTCAGTTTTGGGGAAAACGTGGAAGTATTAAAGCCCAAATCTTTAAGGGATGAATTCAAAGAACGATCAAGATCATTAAATAGGCTGTATAGCTAGAGTTAGACGACATCGGGCGATAATTATGAATGAAGAAATTAGATCACATTATCGATCAGTAAAATGATTGATTCTTTCTGGTCTACACTATCTTCGATGGTGTCTCCTTTTAAGGCAAAATCTTTTTTTAATTCATCTTTAACTGCTTTTTTTATTTCCATCATTCCTTTTCTGTCTAGATCGGTATCCCATGCTCTTAACAAAATTGCATGAGATTTATTATGTCTTTTGCACTTATAGGCATCATCAAACTGTTTCTTCCTTCCCTCCCAGTCCTCTGTAAAACCAAACCGAAGGTCTTTATTTGTCACTTCATAATACCTTTTAGGCGCTTTGCGCATTGGGGATTGCATATCAAAGCCATAAAGATAGAATTTTTTCACTTTTTCAATTACCTCTTCAGTCATCAATAAGCGCTAGTATCTCTGGATCGGTTTGTAGCTCGTCAGATGCATATCCAAGTGCCATGCCATAGTAGGGATCATTCTTAACTGCCACCATGACCACTTCCTTATCCGCCCTTAGTTCGTCAGATACATGCTGAAGTGCGCAGCCATCTTTCTTAACTGCCGCCATGACTACTTCCTTGTCCGCCCGCAATTCGTCAGACACATGATCAAGTGCATAGCCATTATTCTTAACTGCCACCATGACCACTTCCTTGTCCGCTTTCAGTTCGTCAGAGGCATACTCAAGTTCAAGGCCATAATTATTAACCACTGCCATGACCACTTCCTTATCAGCTCGAAGCTCGTCAGAGTGGTATTCCAATCCCCCGCCACCATCCTTGGCTTGAGCCAAAGCATCTGTTTTATCTGTTATTAAGGTTTCAGCCATTTTTTCTCCTCCATTTTTTAATACCCAAAGACACTACAACACTGTTTTCAGACCCGAACATCCACGGACCATTGATCTTGGATCATTTCTATGTAGTCATAGGAAAAAGTTGGGCTGATAGAGTGAATCTCGTTTTCGATTGTCTTATTCTCATAACGCTGGACGAATTCTTGACCGGTTTCTGATAGACCAAGTAGTTCGTAATTCTCATCAAATTCTAAAAATTTAGTCCTTAGCAATTCTAGTTCATTGCATATATCAACACCTTCACCATCATCCATAGAAGTTTTAACCATCTCCATATCCATTATACTTTCCCAATCAGTAAAACCCACGGGATAGTCTTCTTCTGCATCTACGTGGAACAGAGCCCAGCTATCGGGGGAACCGTAATAACAACCCCAAATTTCATAACTATCGTCTACTTGAATTTCTTTATAGACTACATTGAGAACCAATCCCCCATCTCTCATGATCACGCACCTGTAAATTCTTTCCGATTCTTCTTTTTCTATTAAATTCATTATAAATCTCTTTTCTATTAAAATTTTTTAAGAGTGTTATTAAAAATTTTTTAAACTTAGTAAAATCCAAAATATCACAAAGTACACCTTGTTTTAATCTTTTTTTTCATAAGGGCGCCATCTCCAAGAATCCAAGAAGATGACATTACTTATATACCTTTGTTCTGTCCCAACCTTTCTTTTTTCGCTTTCAGCTTGCTTTTCGGCAGTGATTTCTTGTTGTTCTTCTTTTACGTCAGCACAAGCGAGATCCAATGCTTTTAAGACTTCTCTTCTTCCTTCATCCAAACAAGGTGACCAATGCAAATACATGAGATTACTTGCCAACATTAACGATGTATATATTTCCTCATCGTCAAAATTTTTTTCCAGAAGCAAGTCCCTGAAGGAGCAAATTGCCTCACTCAATGCTTCACTATTTTCTTCTCTTATGAACATTACTTTTCCTTTTTTCTAAAATTTAGTTATTTGATCCATGGTCATATTTAAACATAAGCAGACGACAACTGTTGTCGTCTTTAAATGGTTTTTAAAAAAATAATTTATCCAAAGAAACAGTATAAATTTTAGTTTACTATGTAAATTAATAATTATTGAATGAAAGAAAAATTAGATTATGAAGGAACATAAACTAACGGGAAATGAGTTTTGTGATTTTAAAGAAGTGGATCCTTTGCCAGATATACCACCTATTGCAAACTTTGAATTTAAAACCAAAAAAGATTTTGATCCTATAGTTGGCAGTGGGATTTATTCTATATATTACGATTCAATGCTTTTATATATTGGGAAGTATCGCGGAATAAAAAAAGAAGGTCCATTCTCAGGTAGTGTTACAGATAGATGGTATAAGCATATAGCGTTATTGACTGGTAGATCAAAAAGAATGTGTTTTCCTAAACGAAAAGATTCTTCGGTCTTTGATGAAATAAAAGATTGGAAGAAAGATTATAAACTTAAGGATATTATTCTCAAATGTGAAACTAAGGTCATGAAAAAGGATAGAGGCCATAATTATAGTTTTCGCAAATTTAAATTTTCTGCAGAAAATTGGGATGATTTTAAAAATCTTGATGTCAAAACATTAAAGCGTTTTACCTGTATTTATAGTCAATATATTGCAAGTGATTTTGACACTTCTGATTTCACCGCGATACGAAACATAGTAGGTAGGGTTGAGGGCACTATAATTGATGAATTACAACCTAGATGCAATAAGCAAGGTGTTACAAAACCCCGCGATAATGGCATGGAAGAATCAATGAAAGTTATTAGAGAAGAAATGAAGAAAGCGATAAAATTTTAATTGGAAGCTTTAGTAAAAATTTATTTTTGAGTTATTTCAGCCAAATCAGCGAGAATTTCTGCGGAGTGCTTATTTGGATCAACCTTTACATAGTGCTTCGCAATATTACCATTCGGATCGATCAAAAACGTTTGTCGTTTAGCGAAAGACAGGCCAAGAAACTTTTTTCTTACTCCATAGGCGTCAGCCATTAATCCCTTGCTGTCAGCGAGTAGCGGGAATGGTAGACCATGTTTTTCTGCAAACTTCTTATGGGATGACACATCATCCAGGCTAATGCCAAGAATTTCACAATTCATACGATTGAATTGAAAAATGTCATCACGAAATTCGCAAGCCTCTGTGGTACAGCCTGGCGTTCCATCTTTTGGGTAAAAATAGAGGACGACCCATTTTTCACGATAGTCTTTCAATGAATGAACAACACCATCTTGATCGGGAAGTTCAAATTCGGGGGCGACATCGCCTAGATTAAATGTTTCTGCTTTTGCTTGTGGATTAAATAACATTGAAAAAATTACGACCAAGATTATTGAAATAAAAATTTTCATAATGGTAACTCTAAAACTTTTTGATTAATAGCTGAACATATTGTTTTTGTTTGTGACTATCTATAATACTCTATACATATGGAAATGGAGAAAGAAAAAATCAAGACCGGTTTAGTATTGCCTGGAGGAGGTGCCCGTGGCGCCTATCAGATTGGTGTATTAAAAGCCATTGCCGAATTATTACCGGAAAAAAGAAAGAATCCTTTTTCAGTTATCAGTGGAACTTCGGCAGGAGCCGTCAATGCAGTTGTTCTCGCGGCAGAGGCTGAACGTTTTAGTCATGCCGTTGATCAACTCATCAAAGTTTGGGGAAGTATTAAGAGTCATCAGGTATATAAGTCAGATAATTGGACAATGCTTAAAAGTACAATGCATTGGTTTACTGCAATTGTTTTCGGCGGATATCCTTTTGGCCTGCCTCGTTCATTGCTCGATAATTCCCCTTTAAGGAAATTATTAGCTGACAATATCCAATGCGAACAAGTGCAAAGCTCCATTGATAAGGGCTTCATCGATGCCGTTTCAGTAGTAGCCGCAGGGTACTCATCATCACGTTCAACATCATTTTTTCAAGCCAATCAAAGAACCGAAGAATGGTCAAGGACTCGAAGAGAAGGTGTTAGATGTTCCTTGAATCTTGATCATTTAATGGCAAGTCTTGCGCTACCTTTAATTTTCCCGCCGGTCCTTATCGATGGATTATATTATGGTGATGGTGCAATGCGCCAAGCGACGCCGTTGAGTTCGGCAATTCATCTTGGCGCTAATCGAATCCTTGTTATTGGAGTGAATAACGAAGGCAGCAAAAATAATGAACATTTAGTTCAAGAGAAATCGCAAATTTTGTCGCCTACATTCCCCCAAATTGCTGGATATATGCTTGATACTCTTTTTATGGATGGGCTTTATTCTGATCTAGAGCAAATCATGAGGATTAATTTTTTGGTGGATAAATTATCATCGGAAAATAAATCAATAAATGACGAAGATATCCACCCCATCGACACCATGGTTGTTGCGCCCAGTAAAAATCTACGTGATCTTGCTCATGAATGTCGTCATACCTTGCCTCTGCCAATCAGAGCTCTCTTTAGAGGAGTGGGGGGTAAGAATCATCGGGGGACGGACCAATTAATAAGTTTTTTGCTTTTTGAGCAGCTTTATACCAATTCCCTGATTGAGCTTGGCTTTAAAGACGCTATGGCAGTAAAAAATAACTTACTGGATTTTATACTTGGAAATGATGTGCCTCGATTATTTATCCCAAATTGGCTAAATATCACAATTACAAATGAAAAATAAAATGCCTATTTTTCAGAGTAAAAATATGGCGCCTAATCCCAGGAATGAGAAATAACCTACTACATCAGTAATGGTTGTTAAAACAACACCGCCACCAAGCGCTGGATCTGTTCCCATTCTTTTCAGGATAAGGGGAATACCAAAACCTGCCGCAGCTGCAACGATAAGATTTATGGACATTGCTCCAGCAATAACCGATCCGATCCGCCAATCTTTAAACCATAAATAGGTAAAAAGAGATACCACCAATGCCCACAGGAAACCGTTAAGTATACCTACGAGAATTTCTTTTTTGAAAATACCCAAAGCATTGGTTTTGTCAATTTGTCCTAGCGCAATTGCTCTTGTCATAATGGTTAAAGATTGTGTGCCTGCAATTCCACCCATGCTAGGGACAATTGGCATCAGTACTGCCAACAAAACAAGTTGATCAATAGTTGTTTTAAAAATATCAACTACCGATACCGCCAGCAGTACTGTTAACAAATTTATTCCCAACCAAAGTGCTCTTCTCCTAGCACTTTTAGTTGCAGGAGCAAACATATCATCCTCTTCGTCAAGTCCGACTGCACCCATCAGAGAGTGTTCTGCTTCGTCACGAATGACATCGACAATATCATCGACTGTGATGCGTCCGACAAGTCGATTATCTGAATCTATTACCGGCGCCGATATAAGATCTCTGTTTTCGAATTCCCACACCACTTCCTCGGATGGAGCATCAGCAGGAATAGGTTCAATATCTTGTGACATTATTTTTGCTACGGGGGTTTCAGGATTATTCGTTAGTAATCTAGATAGTTTTAGTGCGCCTTGATATTTATTATTTCTGTCAACAACGAATATTGAATCCGTTCCATCAGGAATTTTTCCTTGGTTTCGTAGATGTCGCATTACGACTTCAATGGTGACGTCAGGTCGCACAGTAACGATATCAATGTTCATTAATCCGCCGGCAGTGTCTTCATCATATGCTAAAACCTGGGCAAGCCTTTCTCGATCTTGGTGGTCAAGAGATTTTAAAACTTCTTGTGTTAATGTTTCTGGTAGATCTGCAATTAAATCTGCAAGGTCATCAACTTCTATACCCTCAATGGCATCGATTAACTCCTGAGTTTGCATGCCTTCGATTAAACCATCGCGTACCTCTTCTGAAACTTCGACTAATATTTCACCGCCCAGTTGGGTATCTACCATTTCCCAGACAATCGTTCTTTCTTCAAGAGGTAGAGATTCAATCAATCGTGCGAGTTCAGCTGGATGTAAGCTACCCATTAGCATTCGGACTGGCTGCATCTCACCAGAATTAAGTCTTTCTCTTAATTCTTCCAGATCAGTTTGTTTTTTCACTTGTTGTTTCAAAGTCTAAATTCCTTGCCAAGATAGACATCTCGGACGTGCTGGTTTTGCAAGATCTCCTCAGGGGTTCCGGAAGCAATTAAAGCGCCTTCATTCAGTATGTAAGCTCTTCCACAAATGCCGAGAGTTTCTCGTACGTTATGATCTG
>CAJWUE010000056.1:0-9291 GCA_913047775.1 uncultured Rhodobiaceae bacterium | reverse complement strand
GCTGCTAATGACATGGTGGATTCCATTCTCGCAACAGGCAAAACCGAAGGCAAAGATCCTTTAACCATTCTTAAATTTATATCTCAAAAAATTATGCAAGGTAAACAATATAAGTTTTTAAGAACAGGAGAAGAACTTCCTAAAGCTATTCGAGATCTTTTAGGACAAGAAAAGAATGTTAAGTTCTCGGTCTTAAGTACGGGCATGGATGTAGTTAATCAGAACATGGCTAAGGTCGCAGCAGATTTTATAGCGAAACAAGGACTCAAAGACGGATGGTTATTTACCAGTCGTGAAGCAGCTCGAAGTAAATATATTATGCCAGCTCAAATAAGAAGGATTCCTCGTATGGGAGATTATCTTAAAACAGATCTAGAAGGTCTGTGGACTTCTCCTGAATTTCAACAAATGTTCATGGGTCTGGGAACACCTTTTGCTAATCTAATTAAGTCATCTTGGTATCGTCATATTATTCAAGGAAAAACAGGAGTTCAGATTGGAAAAACTTTATACTCACCAACCACTCAAGTTCGTAATGTAACTTCAGCATCCATGTTTGCTTTGAATGCAGGTCACATTGGACATCGTGCTAGTGTTACAGATTCTTTTCGAATGGTTATTAGAGATGTCTTTAAAGAAGGTAAAGGAATTGATGAAGTTGCATTCAATGAACAAATATCTAAGCTTGTTAGACTGGGTGTTTATGATGAAAACATTGTAGCCACTGAAATGAAAATGGTTCTACAAGAATTAAAAACAGGAAAACTTAACACCTTTGATAAATTATTTGAAAGAATGATGGGCATGGCCCAAGCAGATAAGGTCGGACGTGTCTATGCAGGGGGAGATAACCTTTGGAAGTTTTATGGCTTTCAATTTGATCGATCCATGTTGCTTGAAGCTTTGCATAATGTGGATGACGTAGCTAAATTCATGAGACATATAGGAGCTCCGTTTGAAAAAACTAATATAATAACGGGAGCTAAACTCACTCTCGATGATGCTTTAGATGAAGCAGCGGCGTACTTAATTAGAAATTCTTATCCTACATACAGCAAGGTGCCTCCAGTGATTCAAGCGTTAAGAAAATTTCCCCTAGGAAATTTCGTATCGTTCCCTGCTGAAATGATTAGAACTACAACCACTAACATTGCTCTTGGTTTAAAGATGTCTTCTCATCCTGACATAGTCATTAGACAAATGGGACTTAGAAGATTAATGGGATCCTTCTTCACACTTTATGGATTAGGAAAAGGGATATCAGAAGTGAGTCAATTCTTAACAAATACTACAGAGTCTCAGGAAAGTGCATATAAAAGATCCTTTGCTGCTAGCTGGAATAGAAATGCAGATCTAATCATGCTTAAAGGATGGGAAAACGGAGAAAGTTTAGCCATTAATTTTACTTACTTCATGCCATATGATGTGTTGCAAAGACCTATACAAGCCGCGATGGCTAAAGCCGCAGCTCAAGATATAAATCCTGAAGATGTGGATGACTATGTTCTTGGACTTTTATTCAGTCCTGAAGGACCTTTCATGGAAGTGTTAGAGCCATTCGTATCCGAACCATTAGGTTATGATCGATTGGTTGATGTAACTGCTGGAGGAGGAAGAAAACCTGGAGGTGGAAGAGTTTATACTAAAGGAGATACTCTTTCCACTAAGATTAATAATTCATTTGCTTATATTATGGATGGAATCAAACCAGGTGTATGGTTAACGAGTGAGAAAATAAGTGCAGGCTTAAGAAAAGATTTAACGAAGGGTGGTAAACCTGTGAACACTTTTGATGAACTGTTAGCGTTGTTCTCTGGAATTCGTTTAATTAGAATTGATACTAAATCAGATTTAAAATACTACGCAGCAACTCTCAATAGTTTAAGAAGAGATATTGATGAAGCAGATGGTTTCTATGATGCAAAACATTACTACAATAATACTCCAAGCGATATGGAAAAAGAATTTGACATCATGCAGGAAGAAGATTTCAGAATACAAAAGGATATGTTTATCCGTATTGAAGACATGAAACTCTTAAAGGTAGATGATAGAACTATCAGAGAAATATTAGAAAAGGCTCAGGTTAATGAAGAGTTAATTGATAATTTAATGAGAGGACAATTTACTCCTACTAATTATTCTGAATCCAGGTTTGATCAAAAAGTAGGCTACGTTAGAGATGCCATGGAAAAAAAATCAGAAAAGAGTGATAAATATTTCTTCTTTGAAAATGAAGAGTTTCTTTTTCCTAGAAATGGCCTCGAGGACATTAAAAGAAAGTGGGACAGAAAAGAATTTTTCCCTGACGGATATACTCCCGACAAAACTAAATACGAAAAGAACAAGAAGGGACAAACTCTTTATGATATGGATGGAAATCCTATTCCAGTTGAAAAACCAGGCATCTTAAAAAAAGGATACGACAAGATTAAAAAATATATTAATCCTTTGGCAGGTTTAACAAGTCAAAAACCTCAAGTTCCACCATTACCTAATACTCCTATGCCTAATGTAGCTACAGCTGCCTTACAAAAGAGTCCACAAACAGGCTTGACACGGAGTGAGACTGCGTTATTGTCACCATCGGAACAGGAAATTGCACGGAGAACATGACACCCAAAACTACAAGAGAACATATTATAAGTTTGCACGGCCATGTGAAGGGGTTGAAAAAAGATATTTCAACTATTAAAACCAATCATTTGAGACATATGAATTCTGATATTAAAAGCTTGGGTGGCAAGATAGATAAAATCTATTGGGTTCTTTTGGCTACGGTGGGGGCCGTCGCCTTTCAACTGTTGGACTTCTTATTTCAAATCGTTTGATGCAACTATCTAAAAATTTTAACTTAGTGGAGCTCACTAAGTCACAGACAGCCGAAAGGAAGGGCATTGCTAATGACCCTAGTCCCGACCACCAGGAGAACCTAAGATTGCTCTGTGAGAGGGTCCTACAGCCCATTAGAGACCACTTTAATCACATATTAACAGTTTCTTCAGGTTATCGCAGCCCTCAGCTGTGTGTTGCCATCGGTAGCAGCATAGATTCGCAGCATGCAAAAGGAATGGCGGCGGACTTCGAAATTTATGGCACACCTAACAATGAAGTCTTTAACTGGGTCAAGGAGAACCTTATGTATGACCAAATGATTCTTGAGTTTTGGAACGAAGACGAACCCAACTCAGGATGGATTCATGTGAGCTATAACCCTGACTCTGCAGAGAATATAAAGGAAAATCTACAAGCTTATAAAGACGAAGACAATATAACTAAGTACAAACCAATTATAGGAGACGCATAATGTTAGTTAGAATCTACAACAGAGTAAATGGCCTTATTAATAATCACCAAGGAATAATTTTATTCTTAATGCTACTTGCAATCTGGTATAAATAGCTTATATAGGGTGTAAGGGTGCCTTTAAGGGCCCTATTTATAAACTGTCTAAACAAGGAGGTTTACATGACACTCAATAAATTACCATCAATCTTTAATCAACTAAGACCTATCTCGGTAGGATTTGACAATGTCTTTGATCATTTTGAAAAAATGTTCGACGACAGCGATGAATTCTTTCGTACGCCTACGTCTACTTTTCCTTTTTACAATATTGTAAAAACAGGAAACACAACTTACGATATAGAAGTTGCGCTTGCAGGGTACAATAAGAAGGATATCCAAGTCGACTACGCAGATAACTTATTGACTATCAAATCCGTTAAGGAAATAAAAGATAACAAGGAATCTAATGGAGTTATCCATAGAGGCATTGCTAAAAGATATTTCTCTAAAGTTTTCACTATCGCTGATGATGTAGAAATCAATGGCGCTGAGTTGAAAGACGGGTTACTGAAAGTTTCTCTAAACAAGATTCTTCCAGAAGGCAAACAGCCTAAATCAATCGAAGTTAAATAATCTTTAACAATCAATAACATGAGTAGGGCGCTCTGCGCCCTGCTTGTAAATAATATGATGAAAATATTTAAATTTTTTGAAAGAGCAGGTTATGTTAGAGCCATTAATCGATTAAAACGTCGAGGGCTTCAAAAACAAGTCAAAGTACTTGAATCTGAGATTTCTGCGCGCCCCACGCGTATATCCTACTAAATCCAGGATTTAAGTTCTTCGCCCATAACTTTGGAAGCGATATTAATCTTTTTACGGAGGGACTTGACGATTTTTTCGTCAACCGTTTCTTCCGCAAGGATGTCCACATAGGTCACTGATTTCTTTTGACCGATTCGGTGTGCACGGTCCTCGGATTGAATTCGTTTTTCCAGGTCATAACCATTAGAATAATAAATCACGGTATTAGCCGCAGTAAGCGTAAGCCCGTATCCACCCGTTTGGGGTGTTCCAACGAAAAACCGTACTTTAGGGTCTTTCTGAAAATTGTCTTTATTGCGTTTTCGTTGATCCTGGGGCGTGAGTCCATAATAATCGACCACGGAACACGGACCATGTTTCTTAGTAATAGCTTCTTTAATATTTTTTACGTCTCTTTGCCAATGAGCCCAAATAATCGCTTTTCCTTCTACCTCTTCTAAAATGTCCATTAACTCACTTAATCTATTATTCTTTATTTCTTGAATGGTACCATCATCCGCTACAAAATGACCACATGTGATTTGTTGCAATCTCATGAGTTGGGTTAAAACCGTCATGGTTGTAATATGCTTTCCATTAAGATCAGCTAATGCTGTTTCTTTCATTTGTTCATAAACCTTCTTTTGTTCATCAGACAGTTCGATCTCTCTTTTCATGTATATTTTTTCAGGCAAGTCTAAACAGTCTTCTTTTAAAACTCTGTATGAAAACGTTTTTAATTGTTCTGCTAATTCATCTAAATTCTTAAAATGACTTACCACCTGGATAGATCGGCCCGAAAGATGTAATGTCTTCATTTCAGCATATCGATTCCTGAATGCATAATAAGAAGTAAAGTCTAAATGTTCTTCGTTCAAAAACTCACATTGACTATAAAGATCTAATGGATTTTTAGTAACAGGAGAACCTGTTAAAATTCTACGGTACTGGGCCCTTGGAGCAAGGGCTATAATATTTTTAGTTCGTTTGGCTTTAGGATTTTTAATAGTAGTAGATTCATCTATACACATTAAGGTCTTATGCGAAAATAAAAACTTTTGAGCAAAAGATAAACCTTTTTGAGTACTTAAAGCTTCTACATTCATTACAAGAATATGAAGTCTTTCATCCGTTTTAAATAAAGTACCTAACTTATTGGATTGAGATTTAGTTATATTTGCTTGCCACAAAACGGACACATTTTCTATGTGATTAGGTAAGTGGGCAGGGAGTTCCTGAGAATACCATGTATCCATAACTCCTTTAGGAGAAATAATTAAAGCCCCATCTATTTTACCTCGATCATAGAGCATCGCTACATTATCAATAAGCACTTTTGTTTTACCTGTACCCATTTCCATGAAATAAGCGTACGTCTCTCTATTCCAAGATTTCTCTAAAGCGGCCAATTGATGGCTATATGGTTTTGTCTTAAATTTATATTTCATCTTTCTATTGACTTACTATATAGGATGCACTATATATTTGTCAATGGAAGAAAGTAGAAAAAGAACATCACCGATTGTATATGTAATACAAGAGATTGTAGGTACTAGAGAAGGTAAGCCTAAAATTAATATTTTAGGGGCCAGTGAATACGGTACTTTTAAATTCTTATTACCCGAACTTTCGCAAATGATATTTTCTCCAGGTCCTTTAATCTTTAAATTAAGAAAAGGTTTAAAAGATTATACCGAAGAAGATTATTTATTATTAACAGGAGATCCTGCAATTATTGGAGTTGCAGTCGCTATTGTTTCTGATATAACTAACGGTAAATTTAATTTATTAAAATGGGACAAACAAGAAAGAAAATATTATCCGATTCACATCAATTTATTCGAGAAAGGAGATTTAGATGAATCAAATTAATTTTGAACAAGATCAAACTGAGGTACTAGATAAGACAGAAAATATTGATAAACTTGCAAATAAAATAAAACAAATGCAGATCATACAGAAAGACATAGCGCAGAATGAAGAATATCTTAAACAAAGAAAACAAGAATTAGAACAGATTTCTGGAGAAGCTATTCCCACTATGTTAACAGAGATGGGACTATCTTATCTCAAACTTGCTGATGGATCATCAGTTGAAGTTAAAACAAATTATAGCGCCACTATAACTCAAGCCAATAAAGAGAAGGCGTTTAACTGGCTTCGTGACAACGGCCTTGGAGACATCATCAAGAATGAGATGACTGTTTCTTTTGGACGTAACGAAGATAACAAGGCAGCAGCATATGCTGAACTTGCGAAGGGTCAAGGGTATCAACCAACACAAAAGTTGAAGGTTGAGCCTATGACCCTGAAAGCGCTCGTCCGTGAGCGTATCGAGGGAGGGAAATCCCTTCCAACGGAAATTTTCAGTGTATTCATTGGAAATAAAACAACAATAAAAAGGAAACAATAACCATGAACAAAGAAGCACAAATCGCGAAACGCGAAAATGCAGGACCATTGGCTACAAATTTATTTGAAGCTGATGCGGGTCAAGGTATTTCGAATATAAAGCAGGATGATCTTGCTTTACCATTCTTAAAAGTACTTGGCCAACTATCCCCTGAAGTAAACACAAGGGACGCTAAACATGTCGAAGGTGCACAACCAGGCATGATCATTAACACCGTCACTGGTGAATTACATGATGGCGAAAAAGGGATAGAAGTATTGCCAGTCTTTTACAAAAGACAGTATATAGAGTGGCAAGATAGGGGGGAAAGTAAAGGCGCTCCAGTCAAAATTTATGACGCAGGAGACGACGTTCCTAAAACTACAAGAGACAAAAGTTTCAAGGATAGGCTAGATAATGGCAACTATCTTGAAAATACCGCAAGTCACTTTGTAGTATTACTCGGCAAAACACCCACAACAGCTTTGATTTCTATGAAAGCGACTCAATTAAAAATTAGTCGTAAGTGGAATTCAATGATGATGGGGATTAAGATGCAGGGTAAAAACGGATTGTTTACGCCGCCAACATATAGCCACATTTATAAACTAAAAACTGTACAACAGTCTAATGACAAAGGTACATGGTTTGGTTGGGATGTGTCCAAGGTTGGACCTATCACCGATAAGGGAATTTATGAGATTGCTAAAATGTTTTCAAGCAATGTCGCTAAAGGCGCCATTCAAGCAAAACATGGATCTCAAGAACTTAAAGAACCTAAAGAGGCGACACCGTTTTAATAACTTCTTCGTGAAGGAGAAAGGGGCGGTCGCGGGAGACTTAAACCGCCCCGTAAAACAACTATGAAAAATTTTGTTGAACTATTTTCTGGATTAAGACGAGCACATGGGTGTACCTATGTCGAAAAGAAAAGTGCCGATGGCACTAAAGTCAAAGGACAATCTTTTGTTAAACGTGACCCTGTTATTGATAAGTTATGGCAAGATCATTTAAGTGGTATTGAGCCAAGTTTAGGAATCATACCAATCGATGAAAACAATAAATGTAGATGGGGATGTATTGATGTTGACAAATATAATTTAAATCACAAAAAACTTATTAATCTTATTAACAGTAATCAATTACCTTTAACTGTATGTCGATCTAAAAGTGGGGGAGCCCATATCTTTTTATTTACTACAGTTCCTGTAGAAGCTAAATTAATGAGGGACAGACTATCTTCCATTAGTGCGTTTTTGGGATATGGGAATGCAGAAGTTTTCCCTAAACAAGTCGAATTAAAATCGGAAGATGATACAGGAAATTTTTTAAACTTACCATATTTTAATTCAGCAAAAACTACAAGATATGCCTTTAATTTTAAAGGTGAAGCTATTACAATATCACAATTTTTTTTAGCAATAAAAAGATTAACTCCCGAAGAATTAGAAAAATTAGAATTAAAAAGACCTCCATCAGAGTTTAGTGATGGTCCTCCTTGTATAGAATCTTTAACTCAAAATAAATTAAACGATGGAAGAGACAGGGTTCTTTATCAATATATTCAATACGCAAAAAGAAAATGGCCTGAAGAATGGACCAAATATATTAATGCCTTTAATTATAAATATTTTGATCCTCCATTAGAAGATAGAGTTATTCAAGAAAAAATAAAATATAATGCAAATCGAGAATTAGGTTTTAAATGTAACGAAGAACCAATGTGTGACCATTGTGATAAAAAACTATGTTCAATTAGAAAACATGGTGTCAGAGGTCAATCTTTATTTCCTGATTTAAGTGACCTACAAAAAATTAATCTAGATGAACCTTACTATTATGTAAATGTTGATGGTGAAAGAGTAAGACTTAAAGATACTTCCTACCTTCAGGAACAACGATTATTTCAAAGAGCAGTAATGGAGCAGGTTAATAAGGTTCCACCTGGTCTTCGTAAAAAAGATTTTAATGAAATGATAAAATTATTATTTGCAGGAATAGAAATTATTGAACCACCTAAGGGATCTTCTAAAGTAGAACAACTTATTGATCATCTTGATGACTATTGTACAGATCGTACAGCAGCAGGGGCCACCAAAGAAGATATGATGCTTGGAAATGTTTGGACGCATGAAGGAGTGCATCATTTTATCTTTAGAGAATTTTTTCATAAATATTTACTCAAGAACAAATGGGATGAAAAATACGATGAAACTCAAATGTTACTAAGAGATAAGTGCGGCTGCAAGATTAAAAGAGAAATGATAGGAAAGAAAAATAAAACAATTATGACGATCGAAGAATTTGAAAAACCTGAAAATGTATATCGTCCTAAAGAATTTAAACCAAAGGTTCCATTCTAATGAAAAGAGAAAAATTTTCAATTTGGGGAAGAGAACCTGATACTAAAAAAGGATGTTATGAATTTATGAAAAAAAAGAAAGCTACTTGGGGCATTCATTATATTTTAAATGTTGAAGAAACCCAGCATATGAAAAATTTGATGCGTAATTATTACTATACTCCTTTAGCTGCAGCCCAGTCTTTTGTTCAAGGAAGATGGAAAGAAGTAGAGGATCAAATTAAGCTTATCACTATTAAATATGGACCAGTTTTTTATGAACCACGATATGAATTCTATAATACCGATACCGATCCTTCTTGCCCATTTCCTAAGAGAGATTCTATTACTGGAAAAGAGATAGAAGAGGAACGTATAATGTGGGATTTTTCGGTTGCTAGATGTATTTGTTTTGGGGGAAATGGTCTTGTTCATGAAAGTCTTAAGCCGAAAGCAGCTGTAAGGG
>CAJWUE010000055.1:0-9378 GCA_913047775.1 uncultured Rhodobiaceae bacterium | reverse complement strand
TAGATGAGATTCCAAATGTTGGAAGTTATAAACTTTGGGAAAGGGCAGGACAACCGGTAATTCTTGTAAGAAAAAATAAAAAAAAGGTAAATGCTTTTTATAATATGTGTCGACATCGTGGAGCAGCAATAGTCAGAGAAGAATATGGCGAGGCAGAAAAGCTTATTTGTGGATATCATGGATTTACATATGACTACGAAGGAAAACTTATTGGTAAAAGAGATCCAAAAGATTTTGTAGATTTTGATGATAGCTGTAGGAATTTACACAAAGTTAATGTTGAATTGCTTGGAAATCTCATTTTCGTTAATTTTGATTTAGAAGCTGTAAGTTTGAAAGAAAACCTAGGGGTCATTTATAAAGAACTTGAAGAATTTCAATTTGGTTCTCTCCGTCTTGTTGATCAATATAGTTATAATCTCAAATGCAATTGGAAAATTGCAATGGAAGCTAATATGGAAGTTTACCATGTTAAATCTATCCATCCAGAAACAGTTCATACTGGTCTAGATTATACTGGAAACGTTAACACATTTTATCCAAATGGCCATGGTAGAATGATAGCCCCTAATCGATCGTTTCCGAAATCCCCAGCCAATGTATTGAAAGCCAATCCTGATGCTATAACCAATAAATTAAAAGATTCGGATAAAAATTCGGATTTACCTTATTACTATAAGACGAAGATTGGCGAATTAAATGACAACAGGCCCGAAATTGAAACTGTAGGTTATATCGCTCGTACGTGTACTCAATCATATAATCTTGTTCCAAATTTTGTATCTCCAATGACTGAAAAAGGTTTTCCAATTTTACTATGGTGGCCAACAAGTGTGAATGAATGCATATTTGATGTTATATGGGTTGCTCCGGATTGGGGTGAAGGAAAAATTCCTGAGAAACATAAAGATATTTGGGATGCCCATATTGGCGGTTTTAATAAAGTCTTGGATGAAGACCTGCAATTTGGTGGATGGATACAAAAAGCTGTAGATTCCTACGTTTTTGATGGGGTACCCTTAAGTTATCAAGAAGCAAGGATATATCATTGGCACCAACAAGTTGATAAAATAATAGGCCTTAATAAGATTCCTCAAGAGCTAAGCGTAGTTCCAAAAATTAATGAAGGTTGGATACATCCCAACGACAATGAGAAGAGATTAAAAGAACATCATAGTTTGACGGCCGCGGAGTAATTTACTCTTTCAATTCACTGTCTATTAAAACAGCAATTAATATAGCGGGTTCGCTACCATTATTAACCCAAGCGTGATTTGTCCCTCTTTGTACGACTACATCAAAAGGCTTTAATCTTACTTCGTCTTTATCAACCAAAAGAGTGACATCTCCTTTCAGAAGAATAATGTAGTCTATGGTTTTTGTTTTATGCATGGCTGGATGCCGAGAAGTGTCTACACGTTCATGCGATGCTCCCATTTTTTCAAAAGCACGTGCGACCGCTTCTTCATATTTGTCTTGGGGAATTCCCTCTGGATTCGGATTGATTACAAAATATCTGAATTTTGTTCCATTAGCTTGTGGTGATAGAACAACATCAATGTCAGACCTATCAGAGGGATCCAAGGTATCAATTTCTTCACCGTCGGTATTCCATATCTCATAAAGTCCACCCTCATCTTCACCAATATGACGTGAAGGAGATCCGTCTATCATAATTATGGATTTTCCTTGCTCGTTGTGACCAGTTATAATTCTTCTAAATTTTTCCATGTAGCTCTCCATTCCTTTTTAAGAATAAAGACTAAATATAAATTGGAAAATTTAAAAGCCCTTATTGGTTAACAAAGGTTTTTGAGGCTTTAAAATTTCCTCAATAATTAATTTTTTTTAATCATATCTTAATTGCTAATTGATATTGTTACTGATATGAAAGCAAATTCTTAACATTCAAAAGGAAATTAAATGGTTAAATATTTATTAGGCTTTATTACTATTGCCTTTTTTGGAATTTCAAATCTTAATGCTGCTCCTCTTCATTCATATTATTGTTTTTCTACAACTCAACCACAAGAAGTGGTCGCAAGCATGGATTCATGGCTGACAAGTGAAGCTGCAAAAGGATTGCCCACGGTAAGATTATGGTCTATGGCTTTGAACGGCGAACTTCCAGAAACTCATTGTGTAGTATTTGAAAATACAGATGAAGATGGTTTTGAATCAATGCTTCAGATTTTTTCCTCTACAGAGGGTCAAGAGTTCCTAAGTAATTTTGGAGAAATAACCGTGGACGGGCTGGAAGGTGCAGGTACCCCAATTGTATCTTATGGAGATTCCGATTTTTCTAAGAATAATGCTTTGATGCTTTTCAATGTTTCAGTGAGGAATCCAAAAGCTTATGTTCGGCTTTGGTCCGAATTAATGCAGTCCTCAAACATAGCTGGTTCTGCGACACTCTTTGCAGATACATTTACTGGTGTTGACAGAAGAACCCATTATATTGCAATCGCTGGCCCTTCACTAGCAGCGGTCAGGACTTCTGTATCCGAGATTTTAGAAAGTCCAGAAGGGCGAGAGTTCTTGAAGAAAACCGTAAAGGTTAGGAAATTGATTAGCGTCAATCTCATGTACCACATTAAAAGTTGGAACTAATATTTCTTGACTGAATGTTCTTAACTTTTATTTAAAACCCCACTATGTTCCAAAGCTGGGTTTTTAATTAGAGGGGTTTATGAGCACACAAACGATATGGCCGAATAAACGTTATGCATGGTTTTTTACTTCCATTCTGCTTTTTGCCTACATAATTTCTTTCATTGATAGGCAGATGATTAATTATCTGGCGTTAGATATTAAGGAAGATATGGGACTTTCTGATTTTCAAATGTCATTCATTATGGGATGGGGTTTTGTTTTAAGCTATATTATTTTTAGTATCCCTTTTGGTAGATTTGTCGACAAGATTAACCGAGTAAGAGTCTTGATCGGTGGCATAGTTATCTGGAGTATTGCTACAGCAGGGTGTGGTCTTTCTAAGGGTCCATTTCAGCTAATTCTTTCTAGATCCGGAGTGGGGGCTGGAGAGGCAGCTTTAACCCCGGCCTCGTGGTCGATAATCTCTGATCTTTTTCCAGTGGAAAGAAGGGGTTTTCCCATGAGTATTTATCTTATGGGACCATATATTGGACAGGGTCTTTCGTTATTATTTGGAGCTCAAATTTTAAGAATATACAACGAGCCGATAAATCTTTTTGGCAATTTGATTCTTCAACCTTGGCAAGTGATTTTCATCATCATTGCTATACCCGGGATTATTTTAGGACTTTTCATGTTTACTCTCAAAGATCCTTCTCGAAAAGGGGTCGCAGAAGATGAAACAAGAGAAAAAGATTCTTTAAAACAGGTTTTTTCCTACGTCTTAAATAATATTGGGGCTTATTTTCCTTTGTTAGTTGGTTCGGCGTTTATAGTTGTCTTGCTTTATGGTGTTCAGTCTTGGGTCCCAATTTTCCTTCAGAGGATACACGAATGGGAGCTTACTAGGGTTGGTGACCAATATGGTCTCGTAGCTCTTTTTGCGGGTTCGCTCGGTGTCATTTCGGGTCCAATAGTTGAGAGGTTTCTTACAAAGATGAAAATCAATGCCGCAACACTTATAGTCTGTTTTATTACCGCTATTGTACTTACAATACTTGGACCTATAACCTTTTTAATGCTCAGTTCAGATTATGTTCTGTATGGTATATTTATTATAAGTTTTTTTATAACCCTTCCTTTGGCTCTTTTTGCAACATCATTACAGAATATCACCCCCAATCATTACAGAGGAGTCGTGTCTGGTTTATATGTTCTCACGGTTAATATAACGGGCTATGGATTAGGACCAATGGTTGTTGCTTTTTTTACAGATAAAGTTTTTAAAGATGAAATGGCAATAGATATGTCCATGGCAACGATCTTCTTGATATGCGGACCGATCTCAGCAATAATTTTTTATTTAGGAAGAGGCCCTTTCTCTGAAGCCTTACGGATTAAAAACTTATAAAAAATAAATAAAAAATTTAATCTAAAAAGATATTATTATTCTAGCAAATCTTTAAGATAATTTATTATTTGAAGGAGATAGTTATGATGAATCCCAATCTTAATGTTGATAAGCTTATGGAGTTGACGGGCAAGGTATTTGAGAACGTATCCGGAGCCGGCAGCTTGCTAATTGCTTATATCGGAGATCAAGCTGGCGTTTATGTATCGTTAGAAGAAAACGGCCCGTGTAATGCAAAAGAACTCGCATCTAAAACGGGACTTGATGAGCGTTATCTTCTTGAGTGGTTGTCGGCGAATGCGGCAATGGGATATATTTCGTATCATGAAGATTCTGATGAGTTTAGCTTGACGCCAGAACAAGCAGCAATTTTTGCCCATGAAGGAGAGCCCACTTGTATGCAAGGTTTGTTTCAGGGCATTGTTTCCCAATACGCAACGCATGATGTCGCCCTTGACGTATTCAAATCTGGCCGAGGAAGACCTTGGTCGGAACATAACGAATGCTGTTTTTGTGGAACCGACAGATTCTTCAGACCGCTGTATGTTTCCAATCTTCTAGAGCATTGGATTCCCTCTCTTGATGGAGTAAAGGACAAAATGGAATCGGGTGCGGTTGTCGCTGATATAGGATGTGGCCTAGGTTCCTCGACTATACTTATGGCAAAGACTTTTCCCAATTCTAAAATTTACGGTTTTGACTTTCATGAACCCTCAATTATCGAAGCAAGGAAGAAGGTCAGTGATGAAGGGCTTACCAATATAGAATTTGATGTCAGAGAAGCAAGAGATCTTCCAAATAACAATTATGATTTTGCATGTATTTTTGACGCTCTTCACGATATGGGAGATCCAGTTGGTGTATCAAAGGCA
The DNA here is from genome assembly GCA_913047775.1 of uncultured Rhodobiaceae bacterium. Taxonomy (GTDB): domain Bacteria; phylum Pseudomonadota; class Alphaproteobacteria; order MED-G09; family MED-G09. The sequence continues at coordinate 4,503 of CAJWUE010000055.1, read as the reverse complement.
ATACTTAATACCTTAAATAAAGATGGGACCTTCATGTTGGTTGAACCTTATGCTCAGGACGAGTTAAAAGATAATTTGAATGTAGCATCGGGTTTATTTTACTTTTTTTCGACCTTTGTATGTGTGCCAACATCACGGTCTCAGGATGTGGGACTCCAACTAGGGGCTCAAGCTGGCGAAAAAAGACTTCGATCAGTCCTTAATGAAGCGGGTTTTTCGGACATTCAAAGACGTTGTATTGATATTGAGACAAATATCGTTTTGGAGGCTAAAGCTTAGTCTATTTGATTTTTTTGGCTACATCTTTGGCAAAATAGGTAAGAATGCAATCAGCTCCAGCACGCTTAAATGCTAGAAGAGATTCTATAATTACCTCTTTGGACAGCAATCCTTCATTTACAGCTGTTTGCAACATTGAATATTCACCACTGACTTGATAAACGAAGGTGGGTATGAGAAATTCGTCTTTCACAGCTTTCACAACGTCGAGATAGGGCATACCCGGTTTTACCATTACAATATCGGCCCCTTCCTGTATATCCATGGCAACCTCTTGAAGAGCTTCATTAATGTTAGAAATGGGCATCTGATAGGTATCTTTCGTCTTATTGCCGAAGAATTTTGCTGATTCCACCGCGTCTTTGAATGGTCCATAAAACTTTGAACTGTATTTTGCCGCGTAAGAGAGGATTAGGGTGTTCACAAATTCATTTTGTTCCAAAGCGTCCCTTATTACCTTTACCCTACCATCCATCATGTCTGATGGAGCAATGATGTCGGTTCCAGCTTTGGCTAGCCCCAGCGCCTGATCCCTCAAAGCAGGTAGGGTAAGATCATTGTCAACATCACCGTTTTCGTTCAGAATCCCATCATGTCCATGAGTTGTGTAGGGGTCAAGAGCAACATCGGCAATTACAATCAATTCTGGGTAAGATTCTTTAATATTCCTAATAGCTCCATTTATGAAATTATCTTCAATGGTTGCCTGAGAGCCTGTCTCGTCTTTTTTTGATTCATCTATGACCGGAAAAACTGCAATCGACTTAATACCGGTTTGAACAATATCGTCAATTTCTTCGTTTATTATATCGAGACCAAGTCGATCAATTCCCGGCATTGTTTTGATAGTTTCTCTTCCCGAAAGATTTTCTTTTATAAATATAGGTTGAATTAAATCGGAAACAGTTAATTGAGTTTCAGCAAGCATCGCCCTCAGGTTAGCGCTCTTTCGCAACCTTCTTAACCGGGTACTAGGAAAATTTCTATCTATACTCATGCTTTCTTATTCAATTATTAACTTAAATAAGTCAAGTTTCGCACGTAATTTTGTTTTAATCATTACAATCCTCATCCGTATGTTCAAATTCTAATGTGGAATGATCGATATCATATTTTTCTTGCAGAGATTTTTTTATTGCTTCTTTAATTGTGGCATTATCTTTTAGACTTTCAGCTCCTGTTACAACATGGGCCTCAAGAGCTACCCTTTGTTCATCTAAATTCCAAACATGTATGTGGTGAACGTCTTCTACCCCTTTTATCAAACTCATTGAAGTCTTAACGTCCTCAATAGAGATATTATTAGGAGTTGCATCCATTAGGAAATTGACACTATTAGGAAACATTTTAAAAGTTTGCAATAAGATATAACCTGCAATAATCATGGTTATCAGCGAATCTACCCAAAACCATTCATAAAGAAGAATTAAACTCCCTGCAATAACAACACCTATTGATGCCAAGGCATCAGAAAGATTGTGTAGGAAGGCAGCTTTCATGTTCATATTATTTTCAGATAATCTGTATGTTATTACCGAAGTGTAAAGATCAACTATAAGCGCTATTCCTGCAATTATTATGACTATCCACCCAGAAATAATTTGCGGCTCAATGAATCTCCAAATTGCTTCATATATAAGATACAAGCTTATTATAAGCATGAGAGTTAAGTTTATAAGTGCTGCAATAACTTCGGCTCTCTTATAGCCAAAAGTTCTAAACTCATCAGCCGTTTTTCTTCCAATTGCTCTTGCAAAAATAGCAATGCCCAAAGAGACTGCGTCACTTAAGTTATGAATTGCGTCGGCAATTAGTGCGAGGCTTCCCGATATTAAACCTCCGAAAAATTGGGCAAAGGTTAGAAACAAATTGATGCTTATTGCTACAATGAGATTTTTATCGTTGCCGTGTTCGTGATGGTGATGTCCGCCATGCATGTGGTATCTGTTTCCTTTTAATGGTGGAGCCAGACGGGATCGAACCGACGACCTTCTGGTTGCAAACCAGACGCTCTCCCAACTGAGCTATGGCCCCACAGGCGAATATGTTTTTATAGATCAACATAGATCTATGCTCAATATTTAATTAGTTTATCCCCTTAAAAATACAGGCGATCCTTTTGCCGATTCTTCTGTTGAGAATTTATAACCCTCCTCAAAAAAATCAGGTAAATATTTTTCATCTTTGATTTTATTTTTTATGATCCATGCAGCCATCAAACCCCGAGCTTTTTTGGCATAGAAACTGATAATTTTGAATTGCCCATTCTTGTTATCTTTAAAGACGGGAGAAATAAGGTTAACTTCTTTCGGTAAAGATTGAACAGAGTTAAAATATTCGTTTGAGGCCAAATTGATAAGAATATTTGAATTCATAATTTCGAGGTCTTTAATCAAATTCTCAGTAATCTTTTTTCCCCAGAAGTCATAGAGGGAGCTTCCTTTGTTGTTTTTTAGTTTTGTTCCCATCTCTAATCTGTATGGCTCAATTACGTCGAGAGGTTTTAAGATTCCATATAACCCGGACAGCATTCTCAAATGATTTTGAGCAAATTCTAGATCGTTCGCTGAAAATTTTTCTGCTTTTAGTCCTCTGTATACGTCCCCCTTAAACACGAAGACAGATTGTCTCGCGTTTTCGCTGGGCATTTCTTTTCCACTCCAATGCTTGTATCGATCAATATTGAGTTTGGTTAATTTATCACTCAACTTCATCATTTTTGCGATCTCATTTCTTTTCAGATTATTTAGATTTTTCATCAAGTCTTTTGATTGTGTTAAAAAATGGGGTGAAGTATAAGGAAAATCATTAATTTTCGACTCATAATCAAGAGTTTTTGCCGGTGAAAGAAGAATTAACATAGCTTTTTTTCCTCAATTGATAAAAAAATATACTATTCTTATAAGAAATCTAGAAGTGTTTTAACAATTTTTAATTTAACTAGATCATTTACTATATATAGATTAATTTTTAATGAATTTCCATATATAGTGGCATAAACAAGATATTTTAAACTCACAATGAATATTGTCACCAGATTTTTTAATGGCAATGTCCACAGAGTCCACTCTGCTGACCTGCCCCGCACTCACGCCTACCGTTGCGTTATCCTTCACGATCAAAATACCGTTAGACTTCACATGTTTGAGCACCTTCCAACCAAACAGCATGGTCTCCAATTCTTGTTTCGTAGGTTTATTTTGCGTTACTGTTTTTAGATCGTTAAGGCCTAATGATGCTATATTTGTTTCCTGAACCAGGATTCCACCATCCACATTTCGCACTTCCAGCTTCTTTTCCCGGCCTTTGATTGGGCCCACTTCGAGAACACGAACATTTTTCTTTTTAGATAGAACGCGTAACGCTTCTTCAGAAAAATTTGGTGCAATAATGATTTCGACAAAAACATTCGCGATCTCTTTTGCTACATCTGTTGTGCATGTGTGATTTAATGCAATAATGCCCCCAAAAGCAGAAAGGCTGTCCGCATTGAAGGCACGATTGTAAACATCCAGCATATTTTGACCCATGGCAACGCCGCAGGGGTTGGCGTGTTTAACCACTACGCAGGCAGTTTGATCGAATTCTTTCAGGCAATTCAGCGCTGCGTCCGCATCCATAATATTATTGTAAGAGAGCTTCTTGCCCTGATGTATGGTTGCATTCAGGATATTGTTTGATGCATCGCCGGGGGTTTGGTAGGCAGATGCTTTCTGGTGTGGATTTTCACCATAACGCATTTCAGAATGCTTTGTGTAGGTAAGTGAAAAATCGTCAGACAGTTTTTTGTCCTTTAAATAATTATGAATGATGGTATCGTATTGGGCAGTATGTCCAAATGCCTTTGCCGAAAACCCTTTCCGGGTTTTAAAAGAAACTTCGCCATCTGATCCCAACTCGTTTGTAAGTGCAGAATAATCCGCTGGATCCACCACAACACAGACCCAGCCAACATTCTTGGCAGCGGAACGGAGCATGGTTGGTCCGCCAATATCTATATTTTCCAGCGCCAGAGCCAGATCACATTCTTCCCGTGAAATAGTTTCCGAGAATGGATATAGATTGCATACAACCAGATCAATCCATTTAATATTGTGATTATCGGCATCGCTGGCGTGCTGATCTCGGAGCCCAAGTATGCCGCCTTCCACCAAAGGATTTATGGTCTTGACCCGTCCATCCATGATTTCTGGGAAATTGGTATAGTCACTCACATCAACCACT
>CAJWUE010000054.1:0-9599 GCA_913047775.1 uncultured Rhodobiaceae bacterium | reverse complement strand
TCTGATGGCCCAAACATGGTTCCGTTAGACGAAATGAGAGGCCTACTGACAGAATTAATTAAAATTGATAAAAGTATTAAAGGAAATTAACTTCTTCCTTTATATCCTTTTACTCCTTGATCGGGCACCCACAAATCTTTAGGCGGTTCCGAAGTTTGCCAAAATATGTCTATAGGCATACCACCTCGTGGATACCAATATGCCCCTATTCTTAACCACTTGGGTTTTAAAAAACTATCTATTGTGCTGGCTATCTTTATTGTAACATCTTCATGGAAGGATTTCTCATTTCTATAACTTTGGAAATACAATTTTAGAGATTTCGATTCTACGATCCACTTTTTAGGAACGTAATCTATTATTATATGTGCAAAATCTGGTTGTTGGGTTATAGGGCATATACTAGTAAATTCTGGTTGAGAAAACCTAATTAGATAATCCTGTTCATTTTTGTTATTCACCTTATCAAGGATTTTGATATCTGGCCTATTAAAGGTCTTTGTTTTTTTTCCTAAATGTTTCATTGAGTTTATTCCTTTAAGGGACTCCAATAAATTTGTGCATTTGATAGCTTAATTTCCATTTGAGATTTTTAATGCAAAAGTTTTTAGCTGCAAGAACATTTTTCTTATAATTTTTGTCAAATTTTGGTTGCAGAAAAAAATTCTGAAATTCAAGTTTTTCATAATCTTTTGGATGAATATTTTCTTGAGGATAGACTAGTTTTAATTCATCTCCTTTTATTTGCTCTAATTTAGTGTTGGCCTTTGGGCTAACACAAATCCAATCTAGATTGTTTGGAGCTTTTATTGTTCCATTTGTTTCAACGGCAATTTCGAAATTTTTATGATGCAATTCTTCAATAAGTTTATCATCTAATTGTAATAATGGTTCCCCTCCAGTAAGTACAATAAAAGGTTTGTCTGAAGTTCTCCAGATAGACAAAGCTTGATTTACAAGATCATTAGGGCTTTTATACTTTTTTCCATTTATTCCGTCAGTACCTAAAAAATCAGTATCACAAAAATTGCATATAGCTTTTTCTCTATCCTTTTCTCTACCAGACCATAAATTACATCCTGCGAAACGACAAAAAACTGAATATCGTCCTCTATTTCTTCCTTCTCCCTGAATGGAAAAAAACATTTCTTTAACCGCGTACATTATATCTCTCTTTTAATTCAAGATTATTGGCTAAAAAAGCTAACCAACCTTTTTTTCTTAGTGCGCAGGCAGGGCAGTTATCGCACCCATAACCCCAAATATGTCTGTTTTCTCTATCCCCCATATAACAAGTATGAGACTCTTCTATTATAATTTCTAAAATGTTGAATCCGTATAAAGAGTATGCGATTTGCCATGTTTCAGACTTATTAATATCCATTAGAGGGGTAATCAAATTAAATTCTTTTTCCATACCCAAATTTAGAGTTTTTTCCATAGATAATATAGTTTCTTTCCTACAATCTGGGTACCCTGAATAATCTGTTTGACACATGCCACCTATGATATCTAGAATATCATGATTATAGGCCACTATACCTGCATAGTTTAGAAATATGAGATTTCTTCCAGGCACAAAAGTATCCGGCATATCATCTTTCGAATAACTAATATCTTTTTCATTTAATAATGAAGAATTTTTTACTATATCTTTAAATCCATCTAATGTTATGACTGTGTCTTCCTTAATTTTTGATGAAAATTCTTTTGAAAAAGATTTTAATTTTAATAAAATTTTATTCCGACATTCAATTTCTATTTTATGCCTTTGTCCATATTCAAAACCAATAGTGTATACTTCCTCATATTCTGAGAGTGCCCATAGTAAACATATGGTAGAATCTTGACCGCCAGAGAATAAGACCAGAGATGAATTTTTTTTTAACATATTAATTTTATAAATTTAGTTAATAGGTAATAGCAAGTATGAAGAAATTGTGATAGGGAAATTTAATATGTCATCAATTAAAAAAATTATTGGAAGGCAAATTTTTGATAGTAGAGGCAATCCAACTGTTGAAGCAGATGTGCGCCTAGACGACGGATCAATTGGTAGAGCTTCTGTGCCTTCGGGGGCTTCAACAGGCGCCAAAGAAGCTCACGAACTAAGAGACGGAGGCTCCCAATCTTTTGGTAAAGGTGTTCTGAATGCTGTATCCAATATCAATGGAGTTATAAATGATGGCCTTAAAGGCCTCGATGTAACCAATCAAGAATTAGTCGATATTACAATGATAAATATCGATGATACAGATAATAAATCCAATCTTGGGGCGAATGCTATCTTGGCTGTTTCCATGGCGGTTGCTAGAGCTGCTGCTAATTCTAACAGTTTAAGTCTTTACCAGTATTTATGTAATGGTAATGATTTTATATTACCAGTCCCAATGATGAATCTTATAAATGGTGGAGTACACGCTAATAATTCTTTGGACTTACAAGAATTTATGGTCATGCCAGTGTCAGCAGATTCTATGAGCCAAGCTGTAAGGATTGGAGCGGAAATCTTCCATACCCTGAGGGACCTTTTATCGGAGGACAGTCATAATACTAACGTAGGAGACGAAGGGGGAGTAGCTCCGAATTTAAAGTCAACTGAAGAAGCTATTTCCTATCTCTCTAAAGCTGTAGAAAAAGCAGGTTATAAATTGGAAGAAGATATTGTTTTTGCTATTGATGCTGCCTCATCAGAGTTTTATAAGGATGGTTTGTATAAATTAACTTCTCTCAATAAGTCATTAGATTCGGATAAAATGATAAATTTTTGGGAAAAGTTGATTACCAATTTTCCTATATTTTCGATCGAAGATCCTCTCTCTGAAAATGACTGGGATTCTTGGAGAGCATTAACTGAATCTATTGGACAAAAAGTACAGTTAGTAGGAGATGATTTGTTTGTAACAAATACTAAAATATTTGAAAAGGGAATATCATTGGACGTGGCGAATGCAATACTCATAAAGGTTAATCAGATTGGAACTATTACTGAGACAATGCAGGCTATCAATGTGGCTAAAGAATCAAAATATTCATTTATTATTTCCCATCGTTCTGGCGAGACAGAGGATACCTTCATTTCGGACTTGTCTGTTGCAACTCAATCCTGCCAAATTAAGACAGGTTCGCTAACTCGATCCGATAGGGTTGGTAAATACAATCAGTTGATTAGAATTGAGGAAGAATTGGCAGGCAGATCCATTTATGCAGGAAAATCAATTTTAAAGTAGGTTTTATTTATCTTGACCGATTCAACGAATTCTGATTCTTTGATTCAATGATTCGTTTTTGTCTAAATTATTGGAATCTTTTAAGAAAATATAACTTAAGGCAATTTAGTTTTTATATCACTGTTGTCTCGGTGTTATTTGTTTTGAATTTTTTTTCTGTAACAAATCTATTTTCTTCTTCGAGAGGAATCATACAACGCAACAATTATGTTGATCTTATCACAGAAAATAGAATTCTACTGAAGAGTCTTATAGATATTAATAATTCCTTAAATATCAATATTAATAGTATAACTAAAGACAAAGATTATGATCTTCTGGATCAAGTAATTAGAGAGTCTTTAGGTTATTTATCTGCGGAAGATCACCTGATAATATTAGATAATTAATCCCTATATTTGCAATTTTTATTTCTTTTACGATTTTATTATCTTATTAATAACGTTGATTTAAAATTAATATTTGGGAAATTAAATTGTCAAGATTACGTCATCCAGAAAAACAAAAAAATCAGGATAGCAAAATTTTACGTAAACCGGAATGGATACGAGCAAGGATTCCAAGCTCGGATAACTTTAAAGAGACTAAAAAAATTCTTAATTCGTTAAATATTGTTACTGTTTGTGAAGAAGCAAGCTGTCCCAATATTGGTGAATGCTGGTCCAAAAAACATGCAACCTTCATGGTTATGGGAGATACATGCACTAGATCTTGCGCTTTTTGCAACGTTAAAACTGGAATTCCTGAAGAGTTGGACCCTTTTGAACCGTATAGAGTTTCAAAAGCGGTTAAAGAAATGGAGTTAAATCATGTGGTTATTACTTCAGTAGATAGAGATGATTTGCCAGATGGGGGAGCCGATCATTTTGCCAAAACTATTCTTGCTATTAGAAGATGTTCTTCCAATACAACCATTGAAATTCTTACACCAGATTTTCTTAGAAAAAAGGGTGCCTTAGGAATAGTGCTTGAAGCTAAGCCTGATGTCTTCAATCATAATTTAGAAACTGTACCTAGACTTTATTTAGATATAAGGCCGGGTGCTAGATATTTTAATTCCTTGAGGCTCTTAAATGACGCAAAAAAATCTTTGCCAAAATTATTTACGAAGTCGGGAATTATGTTAGGGCTTGGTGAGGAAAGAAATGAGATTATGCAAGTTATGGATGATCTTAGATCAGCAGATGTAGATTTTCTTACCTTGGGTCAGTATTTGCAGCCTACAAGAAAGCATGCTCCTATTAAAAAATTTATTACTCCTGATGAGTTTAATAAATACAAAAAAATAGCTGAATCTAAGGGATTCTTAATGGTGTCTTCTAGTCCCCTTACTCGATCCTCACACCATGCGGAGGAAGATTTTAAAAGGTTGAGATTTCTTAGAGACTGAATAAGAAAAAACATTGATTAGTATTGAGAAGAAAAAACATCTTAATTTTTGTGCAAAAGAATTATATAAATTTGTTGCAGATGTTGAAAGTTACTCAAAATTTTTACCTTGGTGTAAATCCTCTATTATCAAAAAAAATGATGATAGTTATTTTATAGCCAAACTTGAAATGGAATATTTATTATTTTCAGGATCTTTTGACAGTAAGGTAACGTTGTTTCCTGAAGAGAATAAAATACACTCTTTGGGTATAAAGGGCCCTTTTAACTTTCTTGAAACAACTTGGATATTTGATGAATATGATCATGGGGCTTTGGTATCAATAAATTTAGAAATGGATTTAAAAAATAAAACCTTAGAAAAATTGCTGTCGTCAAAAATAGAAATGATGATTGATAAAGCTATAAAATATTTTGAAAAAAATGAAAATTCACTAACTTATAGATAAAGACAACATGTTAATTGCTTCTAACGAAGCCATTTTTCTTATGTAATCTCTTCCCTTATCTTTGATAATAAATTTCCTGCTATTTATAATATTATTACTATTGGATGTAGCAATATGAACTGTTCCAACAGGATTAACTTTGGTGCCACCTTCCGGTCCTGCAACCCCAGTAATAGAAGCAGCCAAATTTGCTTTAGAGTTTTTTACAGCCCCCAAAGCCATTTCCCTAGCTGTTTTGTCTGATACTGCTCCAAAATTATCAATAGTATTAGGATTTACATTTAAGAGATCAATTTTTGAGGAGTTAGAGTATGTGATAAACCCTCTATCAAAAACCGCAGAAGAGCCTGGGATAGAAGTTAGAAAACTTGCTAGCATTCCTCCCGTACAACTTTCAGCGGTAGAAATAATTATATTTAATTTTTTTGCCTCCGAAATTAACCTTTCAGAGGATTGTAAAATAATACCATTATCATCCATTATAACATTCCAAGATAAATAAGAAGATATATTATTATTGATGTAAAGATTCCTGAGACTACATCATCTCCTATAACTCCAATTGCTCCATCTATTTTTTCAATTTTATTAATCGGATAAATTTTAAGTATATCAAAAAATCTGAAAATTAGAAATGATAGTAGGATTGCCTCTAATGAGAGGGGACAAAATAGCATTGCCAATAATTGGCCAATTACTTCATCAATGACAACTTCCTTAGGGTCTTTCTGACTAGTTTCCGCTAAATATTCTTTAATTAAGAAAAAGGATATAATCGATAGAGCGACTATTATGATTAATAAATAATACCTCGCCTCTAAGGCAATAAGGGCAACTCCCAAAGGGAGAGCCGCAATGGACGCTAAAGTGCCAGGAAAATATTTTGAATATCCTAGAAAACCAAAAGTAATAAAGATTTTTGTCATCTTATTTCCCCCGTTTGGGTACTTGCAAAGAAACGATTGTTTGTGCTGCTACTCCGTTTTGCGAATTTACGAAACCCTGATTTTCAGTGGAAGATGCCTTAATATTAATTTTATTTTCATCTACTCCTAAAAGTTTTGAAAGATTTTTTTTAATATCTTTTCTAAAGGGATCAATTTTAGGAATATCGCATATGATATTGGTGTCTAAATTAATAATTTCACCATCAACTTCATTTAAATAATTAAGAGCTTTATCTAAAAATATTTTAGAGTCTACATCCTTATAATCCTTATTATCTGGACTGAAGTGAAAGCCTATATCGTTTTTTTCCAGAGCCCCTAAAATGGCGTCGGTGATTGAGTGTATAACCACATCCCCATCTGAGTTAGCTTTTAACCCAAAATTACTTTTTATTTTAACCCCACCCAATTTAATAAAATTACCTTCTGTAAAGACATGGATATCAAATCCTATTCCATTTTTATTAAGATGGGTTCCTTTTATTATCTTGTCATAAAAAATTAGGTCTTCATAATTAGTAATCTTAAAATGTGATTTTGATCCATCCATCTTTTGAATATTTAATCCTGACGCCAAAGCAAGAGAAACATCATCTGTAAATTTTTTTTTATTTTCTATATGAGCTTTATATATTTTTCTTAGTTTAAAAACTTGAGGTGTCTGCACTAAAAAAAACTCTTCTCTGTTAACTTCTTCAAATTTGTTCTCGTTGGAAAATTTCTTGATGGTATCATCCACGTTAATTGCGGGAAAAGTGCCATCATTTTTATTTAATCCTTCAATGCAATTTTTAATAATATTTTCCTCAATAATTGGTCTAGCAGCGTCGTGGATTAGGACACAATCATCTTCATTTTCTCCAAATTCGAAGACTATATTCTCTAAACCTTTATAGGAGGAGGATTGACGTGAATCCCCACCAATTACAAATCTCCGAAGCTTGTTAATATTTTTTGATATTTTCATAAAATCTTGAATATTTTTTTTGGGGATTACAACCGTAATTGTATCAATGAAATTTAAATTATTTACAAATCGTAATAAATATTTCAAAGGTGAGACCCCTGAAGATCCATTAAACTGTTTAGGTATGTTAGAGCCCTCTGATTGAGCTCTTTTTCCTTCTCCTCCAGCTAAAACAAGGAAATGAATCATTTAAAACCCCTAGAAATCTTAATAAAAAGTATATTTGCCTATTTAATAGGCATATTATATAAATGCTTAATAATTAAACAATGAATATAATGAATAAAGAAACTAACATATATGAACAAATTTTAAATTCAATGATCTTTCCACTAATTGTCGTTAATCAAAAGAAAGAAGTTCATATGATTAATTCATCGGGAGAAAGTTTTTTTCAAACAAGCTCTAAAATGATTATAGGGCGATCTATAATGGAGTTTATCCCTTTTTCTTCGCCTGTAATTTCTTTAATTGATAATTGTATAGAAAAGGAGTCTTCTTATTACGAATACAATATAGATTTAACGACTCCAAAAACTGGAATACATAAAGACGTCGATATACAAATTTCAAAGATCGTTAATGATTCTAACAAATATCAAATAATCTTTCTTGAAGATCGATATGAAAAAAATTTCATTTCTAGAAATAAAAATACCGAAGACGGAAAAGCGCTGTCTTACATGTCGGCGCTGCTTGCACATGAAATTAAAAATCCTCTCTCAGGGATAAGAGGAGCAGCACAATTAGTAGAGAAAAGATTAGAGCCAGAAGATCGCGAGATGACAAAATTAATTTGTAGTGAAGTTGATAGAATTAAACGCCTTATTGATAACCTTGATGTTTTTGATAGCTCTAATTCTTTAGAACTAAAATCATTAAATATTCATTCTATACTGAGGCATGTGGGTGAGATTGTTAAAAATACTTATGGGGATAAGATTATTGTTTCAGAGGAATTCGATCCATCTATACCAAATGTGCTAGGAAATGAGGATCAATTGATTCAAATGTTCTTGAATCTTGTCAATAATTCATGTGAAGCTTTAGTTGATACCACCACTTCGGGGAGGATTATAATTAAATCTTCTTATGAATATGGTTATACAATCAAAGGAGTTGGAGGAAAGAATAAGTTAAGTTTACCAATAAAAATTTCTATCATCGATAATGGGCCAGGGATACCTCAAAATATTACCTCATCAATTTTTCAACCTTTTGTGTCATCAAAAAGAACAGGTGAGGGGGGATTGGGTTTAACCATAGTTAATAAGATAATAAATGATCATAATGGTGTTATAGATTTTGAAACAGATTCTGGGGGTACTACTTTCATAGCGAGGTTAGCGAATGAATAAAAAAACGATATTGTTAGCTGAAGACGATGAGTCAGTAAGATTAGTAACAACCAAATCTCTACAAGATGAAGGCTATAAAGTTGAATCCGCTGAAACTTTGAAGACTCTTTGGATGCTAATTGAAGAAGGAAAAGGCAATATATTGATTAGCGACGTAATGATGCCTGATGGAGAGCTATTTGATATATTGCCGCAAATAACTGAGTTAAGACCAGAATTACCAGTAATTGTGATTAGTGCTAAAAATAACCTAGAAACAGCCATTTCTGCTACCCAAAAAGGTGCCTATGAATACCTTCCTAAACCTTTCGATTTAGAAGAACTAAATCAATTGATAAGAAAAGCCCTTTTACGGAGGGATAGAAATAAAGACTCGAACTTAATTGGGGTAAGAAATAACCAATTAATTATTGGACGATCATCTGTGATGCAGGATTTATATAAATCCGTAGCGAGGTTGTCCCAGAATGATCTAACGGTAATGATATATGGAGAAAGTGGAACAGGAAAAGAATTGGTAGCTAAAGCTTTACATGAATATAGCAGTAGATCTAGTTATCCTTTCATAGCTTTAAATATGGCGGCGATCCCAAAAGAGCTTATTGAAAGTGAACTATTTGGTCATGAGAAAGGTGCCTTTACTGGTGCTTATCAAAAAAGCGAAGGAAAGTTCAAGCACGCAGAAAAAGGAACTTTATTTTTAGATGAAATAGGTGATATGCCGATAGATGCACAAACGCGATTATTAAGAGTGCTTCAAGAAGGAGAATTTTCATCTGTTGGAGGAAATGAGAAGATTAAAACAGATACAAGAATAATCGCTGCAACAAATAAAGATCTTAACAGATTAATAAATCAAGGAAGTTTCAGGGAAGATTTATATTACAGGTTAAATGTAGTTCCTATAAATATCCCTCCATTAAGAGAAAGAAAAGAGGATATACCTGAATTAATTAATCATTTTTTTATAGAAGCTATGAGATCCGGCCTATCTGAAAAGAAAATCCATCCGGATGGTTATAGTGTTTTAAAGAATTATGACTGGCCTGGAAACGTTAGAGAGTTAGAAAACTTTATATTGAGGATTAGCGCATTATATCCCGAAGATATGATTGACTCAGAATCAATACGTAAAGAAATTAATAAACTTAATAATAACACATTGGAGAGTAAGAAAAGGAATTTATACTTTTCTGATATAATTAATAACTATTTTTCAGACGATATTAATAAATTACTAGAAGAGAATGATGGAGAGG
>CAJWUE010000053.1:0-10060 GCA_913047775.1 uncultured Rhodobiaceae bacterium | reverse complement strand
CTTCCTGAGATGTCAAAAGGCAAAGGCGTAAGATTACAACGTTACAAGGAAGGATATTTAAAGGATATTATTTCATTAAATAGTCAAGATGGTTTGTTCGTAAAAGATAGCTCGGGAAGAAATCGTCATTTTGAAAATGTTAGAGATTGGATAGGAAAGAGAAGTCAGACAGGAAAGATTGTTCCTAAAGGCTTCCCCAGATAATAATTAGTTAAATATCTTATTTGGTAACCATGTAGCAATTTCTGGAAAGATTGACAATAAAATAAGCATCATTATTTGTATAAATATAAAAGGTATAACCCCTTGATATATATCTGTAGTTTTCACGCTATCTGGGGCTACACCTCTTAGGTAAAAAAGAGCAAAACCAAATGGTGGTGTTAAGAAACTTGTTTGTAGGTTTATAGCCATCATCACTCCTAACCAAACAGGATCAACGCCCATTTGAAAAAGCACAGGAGCAACTATAGGTACTACAACAAAAGTTATTTCTATAAAATCTAAGAAAAATCCCAATAAAAACATGGAAATCATAACTATTAATATTGCACTAAAAGTACCCCCTGGGAGATTAGTAAGAAAATTTTCAATGGTTTCATCTCCTCCTAAACCCCTAAAAACTAAACTAAATAAGGTTGCCCCTATTAATATCATAAAAACCATTGATGTAATCTTGGTGGAAGATTTAGCTGCATCAGTTAAGATATTTTCAATATAAAGTTTATATATGCACTTTAATGTTGAAATCAGAAAGATTGACATAATAATTATAGCTAAAGCAATTAAAGATATTTCTACAAAACTTATATCAGATCTACTTATTCTTAGATCATAGAAAGATGTAAGAATTATTAATATTACAAATGAGATAGCAGATACTTTTGAAGAATTTTTTTCTTTTGAAGCACGATTAGCGGCAAGCAAGATAGCTCCAATTGCTCCAACAGATGCTGCTTCAGTAGGTGTTGCAAAACCAGTGAGTATTGAACCTAGCACAGCAATAATTAAAACTAACGGAGGAAATAATGTCTTTATAAGGGCTGATAAATTTACATCTTTTAGATCTCCTTCATAATTTGGAGTAGATTCGGGGTCAATATAAGATTTAAGAATCTGATAAAAGATATAGAAAGATACTAAAAATAATCCTGGCATTAAAGAACCTGCAAACAAATCTCCAACGGATACTGTTTCAGGGCTAAAAATTCCTATATCTAATTGAGATTTCTGATATGCATTAGATATAACATCCCCAAGAAGTATTAATACTATTGAGGGGGGAATAATCTGACCTAAAGTTCCAGCGGCTGCTATAGTGCCGCTAGCTAATTTTGGGTCATAACCTTTATTTAGCATTGTAGGCAATGATAGCAATCCCATAGTTACAACGGTTGCGCCAACTATACCTGTCGAAGCAGCTAACAAGGCACCTACAATAGTAACTGAGATTCCTAGGCCACCCCTTATACCTTTCAGTAATCTCCCCATATTTTCTAATAAATCTTCAGCAACTTTTGATTTTTCAAGTATCGTTCCCATAAATATAAATAGTGGCACTGCTATAAGAATTTCATTGGTCATTGTACCAAAAATACGTTGAGGTATTGCTCCTAGGAATTGAATAGGGAAAACACCCATAACATCCCCCAAAAAAGCAAAAAATATTGCCGTTCCAGCTAAAGAAAAGGCTACGGGAAAGCCAGCTATTAAGACTAAACAGGCAAATAAAAACATTAAGAGATCAAGATGATCTACCATAATTTTTCCTAATGATTTTTAAAGAGTCTATTAATAAAACTATCGCCTGTATTAGAAGAAGAAGGGGAAATATTATTAATACCGTTTTAAGAATATAAGTAGCATTTAAGCCACTAGTTACTGGGGACCCTTCAAGAATTCTCCATGATCTTTGTACGTATGGAAGACTTGTTTTTATAAGAATGTAAATAAAGGGAAACAATAAAAAAATTGATCCAAAGAAATTAATATAACTTTTATACCGAAGAGATGATTCTCGATATATTACATCGACCCTTACATGTTCATCGTGAAGAAGGGTGTAACCAGACGCTAAGGTAAATAACATCCCATGCATATAAATCATTAATTCCTGTAATTTAATAAAACCAATTCCGAAAACATATCTCGCTAGAACTATAATAATCTGTACAACTACCATTATGATTATTATCCAAGATATATTTTTACCTACAGATTCATTAATGCTTTTTAGAAAATTCATTTAATGTTATCTCTAGCAGACAAATAAGCTTGTTCTGATTTTTTAGTCCATTCTCTTAGTCTCGCGAATGAATCTCTAAAAGATAAATATATTTCTTTTGCAATTGGATCTTTAGTAGATACATCTTCAATAACCTCTTCCGATTTTTCTTTAAATTTTTTCATAATTTCCTTTGAAAATGTTCTCATTGAAACCTTATGTTTATTAATAAGTGTTCCTAAAGCTATAGCATTGTGATGATTAAATTCTGATAAAGTGTAAGTATTTTCATGAGATAGAATCTTTTTAAATATTGATTGTTGACTTTTTGTTAAAGAATTCCATGTATCAAGATTAATTCCTGTAGCTAAACCAGCTCCAGGCTCATGGAATCCTGGCCAATAGTAATATTTTGATACCTGATAAAATGCAAAAGCGAGATCATTCCAAGGGCCAACCCACTCAGTAGCGTCAATAGCCCCAGATTGTAAACTCGGGAAAATTTCTCCACCTGGAAGCACAACCGTTGCTGATCCCAATCTTTTTAATACTTCACCGCCAAGCCCAGGCATTCTTATCTTTAATCCTTTTAGGTCATCTATGTCATTAATTTCTTTATTAAACCACCCACCCATTTGAACACCTGTATTAGCTGATTGAAACGCTATGACATTAAACCTTTCACTTAATTTATTCCAAAGCTCTCGACCACCACCATGATCTATCCATGCATTTAATTCGTTGGCAGTCATTCCAAAAGGTACAGAGGTAAAAAAATTAAAACCTATGTTTTTACCTTGCCAGTAATATTCCGCACCGTTGTATAAATCTGCAACTCCGCTTGTAGCCGCATCAAAAGCCTCTAAAGCCGGAACAAGTTCCCCAGCTGCGTAGACTTTTATCTCAATTTCTCCTTCAGTGGCAATTTTAATGTGACGGGCTATTCTTTCTGGGGAAGTCCCAAGACCAGGAAAATTTTTTGGCCAGGTACTTGCCATTACTAGTCTTCTGATATTTTTCGAAAGAGCTGGTTTATTTATCAATCCACTAAGCAATAGACTAGAACCACCTGTAACAAGGAATTCACGACGTCCAAATTTTTTCGTTTTATTTTTTTTCATAAATATTTCGATTTTAGAAATTAAATTTTTTTCCAAGAATTATTAATTAATATTTCTGAAGTCTTAAAATTACTTTTGTATTCCATTTCCTGACAACCTTCCACCCAGTAACCTAGATATAGATATGGTTTATTAATAGACTCAGCCAATCGAATGTGATCAAGAATAATATATATACCTAGGGAGTTTTTTAAATAGTCAGGATCATAAAAAGAATACACTAATGACAGAGAATCTTTTAAGA
The DNA here is from genome assembly GCA_913047775.1 of uncultured Rhodobiaceae bacterium. Lineage (GTDB taxonomy): Bacteria > Pseudomonadota > Alphaproteobacteria > MED-G09 > MED-G09. Next base: position 6,471 of record CAJWUE010000053.1, on the reverse strand, counting down.
CATCAGATATACAACACGCTATTAATCTTTCATTGTGCCGATACTCCATAACCCTAGTTTGAACACCTGAATCAGTAATCATATCTTTATATTCTTCAAACAACATCTCATTCATCTCACTTTCAGGATGTTTAAAAGAGAGATATTTTTTAAAAAGTATAAATTGTTCCATAGAAGAGTAATCAATTAATTTTATATTAAACAAACCCTTGTTTTTATTTCTAATCCTTTTTTGACTTTTGCTTTGAAAAAAATTATTAACTATAATTCTGATAGACCTACATGAACTACATTTTTCACAAACTTGTCTGTACAGTATATTTTGGCTTCTTCTAAATCCCTTTTGAATAAGTAAATTGTATAGGTCTTCACCACCTTCAGTAGGAAGAAAAGAAAAAATTTTCTTTTCATACATATGATTTTTGTAAACACACTGAAATGGCTTAGAAACAAAAAAGTCTTCTTTATGAAACATTTTGATATTGTTCATTTTAGATTCCGAAATACACAGTAAGGCTATATGTTATCCATAAGATTATAATTAATGGTATACCAGATTTTAAATAATCAACAAATTTATAACCCCCCGGACCCATAACCAATAAATTGGTTTGATATCCTATTGGGGTAGCAAAAGAGCAATTTGCAGCGAAGATAACGCAAAAAATAAATGGTTCAGGCTGCATCTGGAAATCATTAGCAAGATTAATTGCTATAGGAGTAAATAATACCGCAGTAGCGTTATTGCTAAGAAAGTTTGTAATTATGGCTATGATAATAAAGAGCAAAGATAAAACCGACGGTATACTTAGATTATTAGTTAATAAAATTAAGGTATCAGCAATTAATTTTGCTCCTCCTGTTTCTTGAAGAACAGTAGATAACATCAGCGTAGAGGCTACAAGTAGATAAATTTTTATATCTAAAGAAGATAAAGCTTCTTTAATACTAAGAACTTTAAAGATAAGCATCATAACTGCCCCCAATAAGGCTGCGGTTGTGATGTTTAAGAAGCCGGTTGCAGCAGAGATTATTGTAACTGCAAAAATGATTTTAGACCTTTGACTAAATTTCTTTAAAGGTAATGAAATTGCAGACCATTCTATAGGAAAAATATCTTTATGTGCTCTAAGTCTTCTTATTAACTCTCCATCTCCTCTTAATAGTAATATATTTTCCTGACTCAATTTTTGAGATCTAGGAGAGTCTCTATCAAATTTTCTATCTCTCTGAAGACCAATAACCTTACAGCTTGTTTCGGTTTCAAAATTTGTTTGATTGATAGTTCTTCCTATCATAAAAGAACCCGGGGAGACAGCAGCTTCGATTATTAATTCTCTATCAGATTTATCATTTTCATAACCTATCTTATTAAATATTTTATCATTAGATTTAATTTTTTGTATTAGTTCATTCTTAGTTATCGCAATAATAAGCCTATCATTCGTCTGAAGTATTATGTCATCAAACGGAGGTAGAATCTTTTCGTTATCTCTTATTATTAGATTTATAGTTGCATCTTTAAGATCTGGAAGCAGGCCAGATATGAAACTTTTTCCAAGTAATGCATTTTTGGAATCTAAGCTTATTTCTACGAAATATTGTTTTCCATTATTTGATATCTCGTAATCTTCTTCTTCGACGTGAGAATTTTTTCCCAATATCTTAGGTAATATTAAGGTAACGTATATAAAACCAACTGAGGCCAGTATTAGCCCTTGTTTCGTAAATTCGAAAAACCCTATCTGTTTTCCAATAAGAGACGATGTTGCTCCAGATACTAGGAGATTAGTAGAAGAACCAATTAAAGTGGTAATGCCTCCCAATATACATACATAAGATAAAGGCAATAATACCATTCTCGCAGTACGGTTTAATTGTCTACTCAATGAGATAATTATAGGAATAAACATAATTATTATTGGAGTATTATTTAATAATGCGCTTAGTATTAATACTAAGATCATAACTAAAAGTAATTTATATTCTGAATATTTTTTATTATTCCCAATAATCGTATTAAAACCGTCAAAAGCACCGGTAACTAGAAGCCCTTGCCCAATAATCAAAAGGCTCATTAAAGCTATTAGAGCAGGGTTGGCAAAACCTTGTAGTAATAACTCTAAAGAGATTGGATTTCCTGAAACCACTCCTAAAATAGGACTATTCTGAAAAAGTAGAAGTAAAGCAGAAATTGTTCCTAGTGCAATTATTTCAATTCTAATTTTATCTAAGAAATACAACAACATAGATAAAATAATTAATATAAAGGTAATCCACATATAAACTTCAATTTCAAAGATCATAATTTCTCTCTTTTTTTTCGTAAGCTTCTATCTCATAAATAAGATCATGAATACACTTTCTTTCTTTATTTAATAGAGGATATATAATTGAGATTAAAAATATAAGCCCTATTGGTAAACTTATAAAAAATATTAATGTATGCCCGAAAGCTGAAACTTTTCTTAAGTTATTCATTTTTTTGTTTTTTATAACAATACCCAATATATTCATTCCTGGTGTAGCTGAATTATCACTACCCAATGTGAAGGAAAAGTAAGTTGAAAAGATTACGGGAATAACAAAAGGAATAGACTTACCGATAATCCCAAAAGTAAGAACACTTAAAAAGGAGATAATTATTAAAACTGCGATTGTTAGTATAGAGACTAGAAGCACATCTATAAAAGATGCAATCATTCTCTTTAATAAAATCTTATCATAATAAGAAATATTGATATTGTTCATAAAAAATCTTTGTATAATTTAACTATAATACATAATTAAGACATTAAAATAAAATGACCTTTTTTTTCGAAGACTTAAAATTTTTTCCATTTGCTCATAGGGGAGGATCAGATTATGCGCCAGAAAATTCCTTTGAAGCTTTTAATGCTGCTGTAGGTCTGGGGTATAAGCTATTAGAAACAGATTTGCGCACAACTAAAGATGGATATATTTTAGCTTTCCATGACCCGTCTCTTGATAGAGTAACAGATGCAAGTGGTTTAATAAGTGAAAAAAATTATTCAGATATTAAAAAAATTAAGATATTTGGTAAATATAAAATTCCCTTGTTTTCTGATCTGTTAGAAGCATTTCCAGAATGTTTTTTTTCAGTTGATATAAAGTCAGACTCAACAGTTATGCCTGTTGTAGATTTAGTTAAAAAAACAAATTGTTTGAATAGAGTATGTATGGGCTCTTTCTCACAAAAGCGGATAAATATTATCAAAAATAACCTTACGGATATATGTTTAACATCGATGGGGCCTTTAGATATAATAAGTGCTAAATTTAATTCGTACTTTAATTATAGAATTAAAATAGACTCAATTTTTGCTTCGCTACCCGTAAAAAAATATAATTTAGATCTTCTGAATAAGAGAAATATAAATTATTTAAAGTCTAATAATATTAAAGTTATAGCCTGGACAATTAATCAAGAAAAAGAAATAAGAAGATTAATAGACTTAGGCGTCGATGGAATAATGACTGATAAGATAGTGCTTTTAAAAAGTATATTGAAGGAGAAAAATTTATGGTAAAAATATTTTTAATTGTGTTATGGAACATTCCAATATACAAAATGTAGTAATGAAAGGTTGATTTATATTAAAAATTATGTCCGAAGTTAACAATCAAAATCTTTATGACGATAATTCAGGTTTTTTTTCTTCAAATTTAAAGGAAACTGACGAAGAATTGTATAATGCATTGAGGTTTGAACTCAAAAGACAACAAGAAAATATAGAACTAATTGCCTCCGAAAATATTGTTTCTCAAGCTGTCCTTGAGGCTCAAGGATCAATAATGACTAACAAATATGCCGAAGGCTATCCTGGAAGAAGGTACTATGGTGGTTGTGATCATGTAGATAAAGCTGAAGAGCTTGCTATTAAGCGAGCATGTAAATTATTTAATACCAATTTTGCTAATGTACAGCCTCATTCTGGCTCTCAAGCTAATCAAGCCGTATTTCAATCATTACTTACTCCTGGGGACACTATTCTTGGTATGAGCCTTGCGGCAGGAGGTCATTTAACTCATGGGGCAAAACCTAATCAATCGGGAAAATGGTTTAATGCCGTCCAATATGGGGTAAAGGAAGAGGATTGTTTAATAGACTTCGAAGAAGTAGAAGAGTTAGCCAATAAGCATAAACCAAATTTAATAATTGCAGGAGGTTCTGCGTATCCAAGACAAATAGATTTTAAGAAATTTAAAGATATTGCGATTTCCGTTGGTGCTTACCTTTTGGTAGATATGGCACATTTTGCTGGACTAGTTGCTTCAGGCCTTTATCCATCTCCATTTCCTCACGCTGATGTTGTAACAACTACAACCCACAAAACCTTACGAGGACCAAGAGGCGGCATGATACTCACCAATAACGAAGAGATATCAATCAAAATTAATTCTGCTATCTTTCCAGGCATTCAAGGTGGGCCACTCATGCATACAATCCTTGCTAAAGCTGTTGCATTTGGCGAGGCATTGAAACCAGATTTTAAAATCTATTCGAAGACTGTTATTGAAAATGCAAAAATACTTTCTAACACTCTTCTGGACGATGGATTTGATATTGTTTCTGGTGGAACAGATAGTCATCTTATTTTACTGGATCTGAGGCCAAAAGGTTTAAAGGGAAGTGAAGCAGAGAGTGCTTTAGGTAAGTCAAATATTACCTGTAATAAGAATGGTGTGCCTTTTGACCCCGAAAAACCAACTGTAACTTCTGGAATTAGATTAGGTACTCCCGCATGTACTACCCGAGGTTTTGGCCCGCTAGAATTTAAAAGAACTGGTGAGCTTATTTGTGAAGTTCTAAATACTTTGTGTAAAGATAAAAATAGTTCTGATAAAAAAATTGAAGAAAAGGTTAAAAAAGAAGTTATTCTTCTTTGTAATCAATTTCCAATATATGAGGATTTATAATGCGTTGTCCTTTTTGTGGTAATTCAGACACTCAAGTAAGAGACTCTCGACCAACTGAGGAAGAGGCTGCTATCAGAAGAAGGAGACAATGTTTAGCTTGTGGAGGTAGGTTCACTACATTTGAAAGGATTCAAATGCGAGATTTAACTGTGGTTAAGAGGTCTGGTCGAAGAGCTCCTTTTGATCGAGATAAGCTTATGAGATCAGTTCAAATTGCTATAAGAAAAAGAGATATTGATCCTGAGAAGATTGAAAAGATGGTTACAGGAATCATAAGACAACTAGAAAGTACAGGTGAGTCAGACATTCCTTCAAATTTAATTGGAAGTTTAATTATGGCTGCGTTGCGCGAGCTAGACATGGTGGCATATGTAAGGTTTGCTTCAGTTTATAAAAATTTTCGTGCAGTAGGTGATTTTGAGGATTTTGTAGGTGATCTTGATAATCCTCCAAATTTAAATGACTAGCATTGATTATTAAATAAATCATTTGTAAATAGAATAGTATGAAAATCACTTCTAATAATGAAGATAAAAGGTATATGAGATACGCATTAAACCTAGCCAAAAGAAACCTAGGTAATACAGGAAAGAATCCTTCCGTTGGCTGTGTGATAGTGTCCAAAGAAAAAAAAATAATAAGCGCTGCATCAACAGGGTTAAATGGCTCTCCACATGCAGAAAAAATAGCGATTGAAAAGAGTTGTGCGGATATTGAGGGGGCAACTGTATATGTAACTTTGGAGCCATGCAATCATTCAGGAGAAAATCCTCCTTGTGCAGAATTATTAGTGAAAGAAAAAATTTCGAGAGTGGTGATTTCTCAAAAAGATGATAACCCACTTGTGGATGGAAAAGGTATTAAATTCCTAAAGGACTCTAATGTAATAGTAGATACTGGCGTATTAGAAGAAGAGGCAAATTTAATTAATAGTGGATTTCTAAATAGAGTTAAAAATGGAAAACCTAACATAAATATTAAGATAGCAAGTTCTGCTGACGGCAAAACCGCATTGCGTGATGGAAAATCAAAGTGGATAACCAATGATCTATCAAGAAAATATGGACATCGTTTAAGATCAACTCATGATGCAATATTAGTAGGAATAAATACTGTCTTATCTGATGATCCGATGCTTAATTGTAGACTTGCAGGGCTTCAAAATAGATCTCCGTGTAGAATTATCCTTGATACAACTCTTAGAATTCCAGAAGATTCTAAAATTGTAAGAACAGCCCAAGAGATCAATACAATTATTTTTACAAATCTTAATGCCAACAAGAACAAAATTAAAAAATTAGAACACCTAAATGTAAAGGTCTTGAAGGTTTCGCAATTAGAAGATTCTTATTTAAATGTTGATGAAATCTTACTCGAAATCGGAAAGGTGGGTTTTAATAACATCTTAATTGAAGGTGGTCATACGATAATAACTTCTTTTTTATCTTCAGAAAACGTAAAATTAATATACTGGTTCTCTTCTGATAAGATAATTGGTGGAGATGGTCTTTCTAGTATCGGAAACTTAAA
>CAJWUE010000052.1:0-10196 GCA_913047775.1 uncultured Rhodobiaceae bacterium | reverse complement strand
AGAAAACTAGAGATTGGGAAAGACAAAAATCTAGATTATTGAAAGACAAAAATTAATTACTTTTAAGAATTTTGTTGGCTAATAGAAAAATTTTTTGGAACATTTTTTCAGTTAATCTCCCAGTATTGGTATTATATCTCGAGCAATGGTAGCTATCTATTAGAGAAATATTATCAATAATATGAATCATTCCATGTTTAAACTTATAATTACTTTGTTTTTTATCCAGTGTTGAAATTACACTTTTATGAGAGATATGCCCTAGGGAAATTATAACCTTAAGATTTTTATGCTGTTTAATGGTTGATCGTAAATATTGAGAACAGTTTTTTATTTCACTGCCAATTGGCTTGTTTTGAGGGGGAACACATCGAACGGCATTTGTAATTGTACAATTTACAAGAGAAAGCTCATCGTTGATACTTGATCTATAAGATCCAGAAGAAAGCTTTGCCTTCTTAAGTGTTGAATATAAAAGATCACCTGCATAGTCTCCTGTAAAAGGTCTTCCTGTTTTGTTTGCACCTTTTAATCCTGGCGCTAGACCTACTATTAATAATTCAGAATTTGATTTGCCAAAAGAGGGGACTGGAGCATTATGCCAATCTGGGTATTTTTCTTTATTATAATCCCTGAATTCTTTTAATCGTTTACATTTAGCGCAGTCAACTCTTGGCTCTATTAATTTTTCCATTATTATCTTATAATCCAATAATTCAGTTTAAATTAAATAATAGTTAATTTTTTACGAAAAACTTGAATTTATTTAATTTTAAGCTTATTAGGACGAACAAGGGAAATTGAAATGGCTAGAGTTACAGTTGAAGATTGTGTTGATAAGATAGACAGTAGGTTTGATTTAGTTCTTTATTCCGCGCACCGTTCGCGAGAAATGTCTGAGGGCGGTGAGATATTAGTCGACCGAGATAATGACAAAAATCCTATTGTTGCATTACGAGAAATTTCTGAAGAAAAATTTGTATCTAAAGAATTAGAGGAAAAAGTTATAGAAAGTCTGCAGACTCAGATTGATGTAGACGAGCCCGAAGAAGGGTTTATTGCTTATAAACCAACAGAAAAGAAATCTTTGATTGAGAAATCTCTTGCTGGAGAAGAACATTCTGATGAAAATGAAGGGCTAAAAGAAGAAAATAAAATAATGAATGAAGAAGAGCTTCTTAAGGCAATCCAGGACAATCTTGATAGCAAAAAGAATAATAGACGTAAAATTTAATTTTTTAGGATCTTTAAATGCGACAATATGAGCTAGTTGATCGCGTTCTTTCTTATAATCCAAATGCAGACGAGAGCTTAATTAATAAGGCTTATGTCTATGGAACTAAGATGCATGGAGTACAATTAAGGGAATCAGGAGACCCTTATTTTTCACATCCTTTAGAGGTTGCGGGAATTTTAACCGAACTTAAGCTAGATACATCAAGTGTTATTTGCGCTTTACTTCACGACACTATTGAAGATACTCACGCTACCATAAAAGATATAGAGAAAAATTTTGGAAAAGAAGTAGCAAAACTTGTTGATGGTGTTTCAAAATTAAATAAGTTTGAAAATAAGAATGACTATTCTAAAGCCGCTGAAAATTTTAGAAAACTTATTATTGCCAGTTCAAGCGATCTACGTGTTTTGTTAATTAAACTTGCCGATCGTCTACATAATATGAGAACTCTGAAATATTTAAAAGATAAAAATAGAAGAAAAAGAATAGCAAGAGAAACTTTGGAGATTTATGCTCCTCTTGCAGCAAGAATAGGCATGCATTCAATTCGCGAAGAGTTAGAAGACCTATCATTTTCTGAGACTGAGCCAGAGATCAGAAGTATCCTTTTTGAAAGAATCAAGAAATCGAAAAAAAGAAATAATAAAATTGTTAAGGATATTGAGAAAATAATTTCAGATAGACTAAGTAAAGATAATTTAAAAGTAAAAGTTTCAGGAAGAGAGAAGACCGTATATTCAATATGGAAGAAATTAGAGAATAAGAATAAATCTCTCGAGCAGTTATCTGATTTATTTGCATTTAGGATTTATGTGGAGGAGCTATTTGATTGTTATAAAGTTTTAGGCATACTTCATAATAACTGGCAGGCTGTTCCAGGATTATTTAAAGATTATATTTCTACCCCAAAAAAAAATGGATATCAGTCTATTCACACTACTTTAATTGGCCCTCGGAATAGAAGAATTGAAATACAGATTCGTACAAATAAAATGCATGAACTTAATGAAAAAGGTTTGGCGGCCCATTGGGCTTATAAAGAAAAAGGTAATGCTAATGATCAATATCTTGCTTCTATGGCATGGATAAGTGATTTAGTAGATATTTTACAAAGAGATGGAGCTACTGAAGAATTTTTAGAAAATACAAGATTAGAGCTTTCGCATGAGCAAGTTTATTGTTTTACACCAAAGGGAAGATTAATAGCGCTCCCCAGTAATGCCTCTGCTCTTGATTTTGCATTTGCCGTGCATAGTGATTTGGGGATTTATTGTTCGGGAGTAAAGATAAATGGAGAAATTAAACCAAGGAGGACAAAATTAGTTAATGGTGATGAAGTAGAGATTATTAAGTCGAGAACCCCTGTTCCAATTGATACTTTTGAAGATCTTGTTGTTACAGGAAAATCTAAGTCTACTATCAGGAGAACAATTAAGGAAAACAAAATAAAAAACCAAAGACTAATAGGAAAAGAAATTATAAAAAGCATTTTTTCTTCTCATAGAAAAAAACCTACAAGAGATATATTAGAAAGATCTTTTGGTCCATTGAATGTTAAATCATTAATGGAATTATATGCAATAGTCGGCAGGGGGGAGACTTCAGGTTCTGAAGTTTATGATTTAGTTTATCCAAATACTAAACGTAAAAAAAGAAAAAAAAGATTCTATGGAAAGGATCTTTCTTTACCGATATCTGGCTTGCTTCCAGATTTATCAGTTAAGTTTCAGAAAGATTCTTTCCTTATTCCGGGTGATAATATAGTAGGCATTGTGGCGCCTAGTGAAGGCATAACTATTTACTCAACGAGCAGTAAAGATCTTATTCAGTATGAGAACAGTCCAGAAAGATGGTTAAGATTAAATTGGAAGAAAGAAATAGATGTTACATTTACCGCAAGAATCCTATTAAGTATTATTAATGAAATTGGTGCTTTAGGCTCTATCACCTCAACAATTGCAGACTACGGAGGAAATATTAGCAATCTGAATCTTAACGAAAAAGATACAGATTTTTATAATCTTAGAATTGACGTCGATGTAAACGACAATATTCATATTAACAATATTATTCAAAGTTTGAGAGGTTTACCGGTAATTGATAGTGTTGAGAGGATATTAATATAAAAATGAAAAAAGAAGAAATAATTGAAGAATTTATAAAATGTGGAGCTTTGCTTGAGGGTCATTTTATACTTTCATCTGGTCTTCATTCAAATAAATATCTTCAATGTGCCTTAGCCTTATCCGATCCAATAAGAGCAAAAAAATTGTCTTCTGCCTTAGGAAAGAAAATAAGAGAATCGTTCGACCAGGAGATTGAGTTAGTTGTTTCTCCGGCTATGGGCGGCCTTATAATTGGCCATGAAGTAGCCAGTTATTTGAATGTCCCATTCGTTTTTTTAGAAAGAGAAGGTGAAGATTTTAAATTAAGGAGAGGTTTTTCAATACCTCCAAAAACTTCATGTTTGATGGTTGAGGATGTTGTTACCACAGGTTTATCATCTAGGGAGGCTATAAAAGTAATAAAAGATTTTCAGGCATCAGTTATTGGAGAGGCATGCCTTATAGATAGGTCTAATGGTAATGCTAATATTGACGTAAAGCTTATTAGTCTTATTAGTTTTGATATACCTACTTATAAAAGTGATAATCTTCCAAAAGATCTAGAAGTGATACCCGCAATTAAGCCCGGTAGCCGTAATTTATAAATAATTTAAAAAGGCTAAGTTATTAAAAAAATTGAATTAAAAAAATTACTCAGGATCTCTGATAGCCCTCATTCTATTGCCTTGGGTTTTTCAGTAGGAGTCTTCTCTGCTTTTACTCCATTTATTGGATTTCATACGGTTATTACTTTATTTGTAGTTTGGTTAGTTAGGGCAAACTATTTTTCTTCAATCATAGGTACCTTTATTGGCACCCCAATCACTTATCCCTTTATGTGGGTAGCCTCTATGAGTATTGGAAGTATTTTTTTAGAAGGCGAAAAGCTTACCTCTAATTATTTTAAAGATATATCAATTTATTCTTGGGATTTCTTAAATTTAATAAAGCCTTTTCTTTTCCCTTTCTTATTCGGAAGTATTATTTTGGGGTCTCTTTCTGCTATATTAAGCTACTATCTTGTCAAGAAGTTGGTAATCACTTATAGAAAAAGAAAGTATACTAATACCGAGGAAAATTAGTTTATGAGCAATCTAAATAGAGTAAGATTAGGAGTAAATATTGATCATGTTGCTACCCTTAGAAATGCGAGAAAAGAGAATTTTCCAGACCCAATAAAAGCCTCACAAATAGTTTTATCTGCTGGCGCAGACACGATTACTGCTCATTTAAGAGAAGATCGACGACATATTAACGACAATGATATTAAAAATATAATTAATAAATTTAGCAACAAACTTAACCTTGAAATTGCAGGAACAGAGGAAATGGTTGAGATTGCTTTAAAGTATTCTCCCTTTGCATGCTGTATAGTTCCTGAGAAAAGAGAAGAAATTACTACAGAGGGTGGTCTAGATGTAATTTCAAATTTTAAAGTCCTTTCAGGTATTGTAAAAAGATTTAAAGATTCAGGTATTAGAACATCATTTTTCTTAGATCCCGATGAAAATCAATTAGAGAAATCTATTAGCCTCGGTGTAGATTGTATAGAATTTCATGTAGGAAAGTTCTGTAAGCTATTAAATTTAAAGAAAATTGATGAGGCTAATGATGAATTTAATAAAATCAGTAATTTATCAGATATAGCATTTAATTCTGGAATTGAGGTGCATGCAGGCCATGGCTTAGATTATGAAACAACAAAGAAAATTATTGAAATTCAATCACTAGAAGAGATAAATATAGGTTTTTTTCTTATTAGCCAGTCAATATTTGTAGGATTAGAAGCTTCCATTAAGAAAATGGTTGATATCCTTAGAGAAAGGTAAAGTAAATTAAGGGGTGTAATGTGATCATAGGGACAGGTAGCGATTTAATAGATATACGACGAATAGAAAAAACTTTAGAACGTTTTGGATGTAGGTTTGTAAAAAGAATTTTTACTGATGTTGAAATTCAAAAATCTGAGAAAAGACTTAATAGGTCATCCTCATACGCTAAAAGATTTGCAGCAAAGGAAGCAACATCTAAGGCTTTGGGAACAGGCTTTAGAAAGGGAGTATTCTGGAAGGATATAGGGGTTGTTAACAAAAAAACAGGAGAGCCTTTAATTAAGTTAAGTGGAGGTGCAAAAAAACGATTAGAATCAATTATTCCAATAAATTATTCTGCAAACATTCAATTAACTGTTACTGATGATTTTCCTTGGGCTCAGGCCCAAGTAATAATTGAAGCTATTAGCGAGTCAGAGTATTCAGAAATAAATTTTATGAATGAAAGAGAGAGCATTGGATAGAGATAATAATAAAAAACAAAAAAAGGAAAACTTTTTGGTGTCCATAGTATGGATTATTTTTCTTGCTCTTCTTTTTCGCTCCTTTGCTTTTGGTAGTTATAATATTCCATCAGGATCAATGTTGAGAACACTACATGAAGGAGATTATATTTTTGTCTCCAAGTGGGCTTATGGCTATTCACGGCACTCATTACCATTCAGTATTCCAATAATACCAAATAGACTTTTCGCAAATAAACCTGAAAGGGGTGATGTAGCGGTATTTAAACTTCCGACAGATAATAGGACTGATTATATTAAAAGAATTATTGGTCTACCTGGAGATACAGTCCAAATTGTAAACGGCCAAGTAATTCTTAACGGAAAGACTTTAGAATATAATTATAAGGAAGATTATCAGGTTAATAGATTTAAGAGCCCCAGGAAAACTTCGCAAGGGTGCTTAAATGAGAAAACTTTAGTCTATGAAGAGATTCTTCCTAATGGTGTTAGTTACGAGATACTTAATACATTTGATAACTTGCCACAGGATAATACCCCAGTTTATAGGGTTCCAAAAGACCATTATTTTTTGATGGGAGATAATAGAGATAATTCTCAAGATAGTAGGTTTTTAAAGAAGGTAGGATTTGTGCCTTTTGAAAATTTGGTAGGACAAGCGGGAATCATCTTTTTTTCATGGCACTGGAAAAAAGTTGGAAAGAATTTTTGTTTGAGCAATGTTAAATGGAATAGGGCATTTAAACTAATTAAATGACATATGACATAGATAAAAAAAAACTAGAAGATTTTCAAAAATTAATAAATTATAATTTTAATAATACAAATACACTCAAAGAGTCTTTAACCCATTCAAGCGCAAGGAAGAAAAAAGGATCAGATTTAGAGAGATTAGAATTTTTAGGTGACCGCGTTTTAGGTCTGGTAATTTCAGAGTTTTTATTTCTAAACTATCCCAAGCTAGAAGAAGGCGAATTAAGTGAGAAATTTAGTTTCTTGGTTCAAAAAAAAATATGTGCAGAAGTTTCTCATAAAATCAGCATAGAAAGGTTTTTGATATTAGGAAAATCTGAAAGGAAAAGTAATGATGATATCAAAGACTCAATCCTAGCAGATACAATTGAAGCAATAATAGGGGCAATCTTTATTGATGGGAATTATAGAGAAGCAAAGAACTTTACTTTGTTTTTATGGGGCGACTTTCTAAATGAAAGGGAAATAAATGAAATAACTCCAAGTCCTAAGAATTTATTGCAAGAATTTTTGCAATCAAAGAAAATTAATGCTCCTAAATATAAAGTTCTTAAAGTTCAAGGAAAAGATCATAACCCTCAATTCACTGTTGCTGTTAAAGTGGATGGTTACAAAGATATTTTAGGATATGGTAGTTCTAAAAAAGAGGCCGAAACTTGTGCCGCAAATAATTTCTTAGAAAAAATCAACCATGAATAAAGAGTTAAAGAAGAATATTATATTGACCATCGTAGGGCCTAGTAATTCTGGTAAGTCCACCTTATTGAATAAAATTCTTGGAAAAAAAATAGCAATTGTTACCCATAAGACGCAAACAACAAGATCGGGTTTAAAAGGAATTGTTATTAGAAAAAATGTCCAGTTAATTTTTATAGATACCCCAGGAATATTTTCTGGAAAAAATAAATTTGAAAAAGCAATGGTTAAGAATGCCCTTTCAACTCTAGAGGACTCAGATTTAATTTTGCTTGTTGTAGATTCTAGAACGAAAATTAATCGTATAGAAAGAAAATTAATTGATGTTATTAAGGAATTTCATTCTAAGTCTTTATTAATTTTGAATAAGATTGATTTAGTAAAAAAAGAAGATTTAATAAAAAAATCTATAGAATTTAATGATTCAGTAGAGTTTTTACATACATTTATGATTTCAGCAAAAAATGGAAGCGGTGTTGATGATTTAATGGAATTAGCTATTAAGAAAGCGAAATCAAATGATTGGTTGTATCCAGAGGATCAGATAGCAGATACTCAGAATTCCTTGTTATCCTCTGAGGTGACGAGAGAAAAAATTTTTCTTAACGTCCACGATGAAATTCCCTATTTATGTATGGTGAAAACTGAAGCATGGGATGAGAATAAGAAAATTATCAAAATATCTCAAACAATTATTGTAGCGAAAAAAAATCACATTGGTATAATTCTTGGAAAAAATGGATCCAAGATTAAAAGGATTGGCATAGAGTCGAGATTAGAATTGGAAAAACTTTTAAATAAAAAAATTCATCTCAGTCTAAATGTAAAATTTAAAAAGGATTGGGATAGAATTCCTGATAATTATGAACTTATTGGGTTGGATTTCTCTAAAAGAGGCTCATGATATGCAATGGCAAGATCAAGGAATAGTATTAAGTACACGTAAATATAAGGACAATCTCCTTATCATGAAGGTTATTACAGAAAACAACGGAATTTATTCCGGATTAATTAGGGTTAAGAAATTAGAAGGTGGGCATGGAGTAAACTTAGCGGGCAACAATCTATATATTAAATGGAGGGCAAGACTTTCTGAGCATTTGGGTTTTTTTGATACAGAAATGAATAAATCTAGAGCTAATGAAGTTATGAAGAATCCTATTATATTATTTGGAGTTAATACCTTATGTTCGCATTTAAATTTATACCCGGAAAGAGAGCCCTGCACTAAGTTATTCAAAGCCCTCGATCGACTAATTTCAGAAACTAATGATTTATTTCTATGGCTAATTTCTTTTGTAAGGTATGAGCTTATTTTTTTAGAGATGATGGGGTATGGATTAGATCTTAAAGAGTGTGCGGTTACGGGTGATCATGATGAATTGACATGGGTATCTCCCAAATCAGGCAGAGCGGTTAGTATAAATGCAGGAAAAAAATGGGAATCTAAACTCTTAATTCTTCCAAAATTTTTAACAAATAACGATCAAAATAAGATAACAAAAAAAGACATTATAAATGGCCTCAGCCTAACGGGATATTTTTTAGAAAAAAGAATCTACAACGATATTAATAAAAATCTTCCTCAAACAAGAAAAAAGTTAATAGATTTTTTAAATAAATAGGAATCTCTATATAAATTATTTCCAAAGGATAAAACATGGAATTAATTGATAGGTTTGAAGATGTAGGATTCGTTGATGCTTTAGAGGAAAGATATTTAGCATACGCTTTGACAACAATTATGGATAGAGCTTTGCCTGATGTAAGGGATGGGCTAAAGCCAGTGCATAGGCGGCTTTTATATTCAATGCATAAACTTAACTTAAGTCCTAACTCTTCATTTAAGAAATCCGCTAGAATTGTGGGAGATGTTATGGGAAGATTTCATCCCCATGGTGATCAGGCTATCTATGATGCCTTGGTTCGTTTAGCACAAGATTTTTCAGTCAGATGGCCCCTCGTAAATGGGCAAGGTAATTTCGGGAATGTTGATGGTGATAATGCTGCAGCAATGCGCTATACAGAATCCAAATTAACCGAAGTATCCCAATTGTTACTTGAGGGAATAGAAGAGGAAGCAGTTGATTTTCAGTCTACCTATGATGAAGTCGATTTAGAGCCATCAGTTTTACCTGCAAACTTTCCTAATCTCTTAGCTAATGGATCTTCTGGAATTGCAGTAGGGATGGCCACCTCAATTCCGCCGCATAATGTTGAAGAACTGTGCAATGCTGCTCTTCATCTGATAAGATACAGAAATTCTCGACTTGAAAAACTGCTAGAATTTATTCCAGCGCCAGATTTTCCTACTGGAGGAGAGATTATTGAGAATGAAGAAACAAGACTAAATATATATAAAACTGGAAAAGGCAGTTTACGTATTCGGGCCAAATGGTCTTTGGAAAAAGAAAAAAGAGGCTTATGGAAAATAGTTGTTCACGAAATACCTTACCAAGTAAATAAAGGTAAACTTATTGAAAAAATAGCGCAGTTAATTATTGATAAGAAAATTCATATTCTTGAAGATGTAAGAGATGAATCTTCCGAGACCTTAAGAATTGTTTTAATT
Source organism: uncultured Rhodobiaceae bacterium (assembly GCA_913047775.1). GTDB lineage: Bacteria > Pseudomonadota > Alphaproteobacteria > MED-G09 > MED-G09. Next base: position 537 of record CAJWUE010000052.1, on the reverse strand, counting down.
CCAAGAAGCCGCGAAGTAATTCCAGAGTATTTAATGGAAGCGTTATTTGAATTCTCGGATCTTGAAACAAGGTTTTCTGTCAATCTAAATGCCATAAATAATCAGGTACCAAGGGTTCATAATTTGAGGGAATTATTATTGTCGTGGATAGACCATCGACGAGAAGTTTTAATAAAGAGAACACAATACAAAAAGAAGACCATCATCCAAAGGTTAGAAATTCTTGAAGGTTATTTAATAGTTTATGCAAATCTCGATAAAGTGATAAGTATCATCAGAAATGAGGATGAACCTAAATTAAAACTTATAAAAATATTCAAAATGACCGAGTATCAAGCCCAATCTATACTTAATATGCAACTTAAATCTCTTAGAAAGTTGGAAGAAATTAAAATTAAAGAAGAATTCAATAGTCTAAATAATGAAAAAAATATTCTTAACAAATTACTTAAATCTGTGGAACAACAGTGGAAGTTAATCTCTGATGAGATTAAGGCACTTAAAAAAATATATTCTAAAAAAACTGAACTAGGAAAA
>CAJWUE010000051.1:0-10197 GCA_913047775.1 uncultured Rhodobiaceae bacterium | reverse complement strand
GGAGTGGTCCGGGGTTCAAGTCCCTGAGGGCCCACCATCACTCACCTTGTCCAAGATTTTACTTTAACATCATCTCCGTAGCCTTATCATTGGCCAGCTCTATCAATACAGACAAGAGCATAGGGTAATAATTCCAGTTTGAGAGATCCATTAACGGTCAACTGTTTTTTAAAGGTTTGAGCACGAAAGGCTTCCGGTGATTGCATTGCTTGCTCAACATTGCTTTCATTGAGATGTCGAATATGAACTGAGGCACTTAAATTTTGCACAGTCAACTGTTGTACCTCTGAACCTAAATTAGCTAAAATAACCCTTGTCCGACCTTCCTTATGCACAGCCAATCCAGTTATTTTCAAGGGGTTGCTTGATGAGGTAGTCATAATCTGACCATCGGCAAATTCTCCTACATCGGCAAAAACGTGATAGAGAGGAAAAACGGCTCCTCGTAATGAGTAGAATTTTTCTGGCACAGGTGAACCATATTCAGTTTCCATTACACCACGCCAGCCAGTCGTTTCATAATAGGTCAGACTATGGGTTTCACTTTCACATAGATACTTCAAGCTACCCACCGTCCAGCCTGCGCCAAACAGGGACATCTGCCTCACATCTACTTGAGAAGGCAGTTGACCAGATTCCGACTCTGCCTCAGGAGCAGTAGCATTGGGGTTAAAACGCATTTGGAATGTTACAGGTGTCACCGCAATTGGTTTGTTGTTAGATAACCGGCGAGTGCTTTTTACTGTTTCAGCTTGAGCTGCTAACGTTTCTACTAATGACAGGTTATCAAAAGCGTGTACCTGGGGATTAATCGAATAACCGACCAAATCCATAACTTGGATAGGAGTAATGGAGCGATTCAGATCGGCAAAGAAAACATTTGTTCCAGAACCAATTTTGACATTATAATCATAGTTTTGTAAATATTTTCGAGCTAATAATATCCATTTTTCAGAGGTGGATATTTCTTCTTTGTGGAAAATGAGCCAAGTTGCAATGGGTGGTTTAATCTGTTCTAATAATTCAACAAATGCTTGTAATTCGGCCTCAGCATCATTTGAGAGAAACAATGCAGTTTCCAAATTAATCCCTAATTTATGAGCCTCGGTAGAGGACTGGCGTAATTTTGCTTCATGATCAGCATCTGACAAGTGTAGATTGATTCGTTGATGAGATAGGTTTAAAGCCCTGAGTCGTGTCAACTCTTTTTGATTGAGAGGATGGCCATGACTAGCCTCATCCAGTCCAATTTTTGGCAGGCTCCGTAGTGCTTTTTTTCCTATCGAAAAAGTAAGCTCATCATCAGTTCCAAAAGGTTTTAACACCGGAACCTGGCCTTTTAAGGTTAAAGCAAAAGTTTGTGAAATTTTTGTACCAGCTTTAACTTCTACAGGAAAGGGCTTTTTAAGGGGAGTGCTGTATGTTTTGAACGAGGCATCCGTCCAGTTTCGTTGATCCTCCATTTCAAAACTATCACCCTCAAAACGAACTTCTGCCCACAAATCAGGTGTAACTTGGTGAACTAGTGCTCGCATGTTGGAAAATGGTTCAACAGGTGAGGGTTTACCATCAATGATAAGTTGTGGTGCAATATATTTCGGAAAGGTATTTTGTTCAACTGTTCCATTCACATGTTCAATTTGGCACTCAGTACCTGCACATTCCATTGGATATAATATACAGAACCCGATGCGGTTACGCCAAAACGTTGAGCGTGCTTCACCGTCCATGCTAAAGGTGATAGCACCATTGGCTTTGCCGACAATCATCCCCTTCCAGAAGAAATCGATGTTGCTTTGGATATTATTGACGCTATATGTGATATTGAATGAGTCGTCAGCAATATCCATCTGCACCTTTGATAAAACAGGTGTTACTGTGTCCCAATTATGATCACGCACCGCAACATAGACTCGACGTATAATTTCCTTTTCACCAAATTTAATATAACGAAGATCTCCTGCTTCATAGAATAAGTTTAATGGTCCAGCTTGGAGGTCTATCTGTTCTGGTAACGGCTCATCTTTCCCATAATATTGAACTTTTTTAGGTAGCTTCATTGTTTTCTAACTTTAATTATCTAATTGTTCAACGTTATGAGTGAGCCACCTTTGGCAGCTGATTGATAAGCTGCCTCTACAAGTTTTAGTGTTTTTAAATTATCATCAACCGAAGTTTCAGGTTTTTTATTGTGCGGAACTGTTTCTATCCAATGACGACATGTTTGTGTAACACTGTCTTGAACAACATGCCATGGTTTTTCACACCAGTTTGCAACAACTGGTTCAGCATTTATTATCTCGACCTTTTCTCCTGATCTTTTTGTAATTTTGTAACCAGGGCCAAGTACTACCGCCCCATCTGTTCCTTCCACGGAGACTAGAGTTTCAGGAAAAATGTCTGGAGCTTGCTTTGATCCATATGTACAATCAACGATTGCAGTTCGCTCTCCTAAAAATCCTAACATCATTGTGGCCATATCTTCACCAGAGATATCAGACCGGGTTTTTTGCGTTCGACAACAGATAGAGGTTGCTTCTCCAAATAGAAATCGTGCGAGATCTAGAACATGGACACCTAAATCCATCAGTATTAGTCGATCAACTTCCTTAAGATAAGGTTGCTGTCGATAAACATCGTAAGAGGTACGAAAACTTATCTTACAGAAAAGAAGTTGACCAATTTCTCCATTTAAAATGATTTTTTGCAAAGCCCTCAAAGGCTGTTGGAACCGAAAATTTTCATGAACCATCATGGGCGTTTGAGTTGTTTCAGCAAGATCAACAATCTTAGTCGATTCTTTTAATGAGGGGGCCAAAGGTTTCTGGATGATTGCAGAAATATTCAGTGAGGCTGCCAGCTTTGCAAGATTATAATGAGAAGGTGCAGTAGTAACAATATCAACTACATCTGGTCGAACTTCTTTCAACATCAATTCAGCATCAGTGAAATAAGGAGTACCTTTTGCAAGATGGCTTGCATTGATAGCACGTTCTTCATCAAGATCACAAACCCCAACCAAATCAACATCCTTAAAGTTTTTCCAAGAAAGGATATGATTTGTAGCAAAAAATCCACAACCTATTACTGCTACTTTTATTTTATCTTCATTTATCATTTTTATTTCATGTCTATATTACACTTGTTCTCTTACTTTTTTAAATGAATTGAAGCCCTCAAATTGCATAATCAAGATATCAAAACTCTTATGAACTTATTGGATTTGGTTGAACACGAAGAGCTTTCCATTTTTCTTGGAAGGAAGGCCGATCGAAGATCTCAGGATTAACAACTCCATGAGGACGAATTCCATTTGCGAGGTCAATCATGTGTTGACTACACATCATGCCTATGTCACGAAACAATTCCTGAGTCCATGCAATACTATGAGGTGCAAGTATTACGTTGTCCAATTCGCTAAAGCGGTTTGGTTTAAGGACAGGTTCATCATTAAAACAATCCAATGCAGCTCCTGCAATTTTTTTTTCTGAAAGTGCTTTAAAAAGTGCATCTTCATTAATAATACCACCACGTGCGGTGTTGATGATAAACGACGAAGATTTCATCAGATCTAGTTCACGATGAGAAATGAGATCTCTCGTGTGTTCGTTCAAAGGGCAATGCAAAGTAATGAAGTCTGAATGTTTCATCAACTCGTGCAATTCAACTTTCTTAACACCCAATTTTTCAGCATTTATCTCATCCATGAAGGGATCATAGACTAAGGGTTGTTTCATACCAAAACCTTTTAGCAATTCAATAACGACAGAACCAATCCCTCCTAAGCCTACAACTCCTAAAGTTCGATCTCGAAGTTCACCACCCATATACTCGCTGCGTTGATGCCATAGCCCTTTTCGAACGAGTTTATCCTTAATAATCATGCGATGCCCTAGAGCGATCATCCATCCCACTGTAGCTTCTGCTACAGGCCGGTCAACAGCCCCTGCTGTTATACAAAGGACAACATCTGCTTCAGTACAAGCAGAAACATCGACACTATCGTAACCAACACCAAAACGACTAACGGCTAACAAATCCTGGCTCTGCGATAAACTGTGACTCGTTACTTTAGGAGTTAGAACAATAACTCCCTGAAAACCTTTTAATTGTTCAGGCTCAATCTCAGATTTGTGCTCAGTAAAAAAGCTGTATTTGATCCCGCGAGCGGCTTTTAGCTGCCCCAAATCGAAATCAGGATAGACTGTTTTCCCGTCTTTTTGAAAGTCTCCAGTTAAAGCGATTTGAAAAGTCATTTTTTCTTTCTCTTATTTTCCTTTAGGCAGGCGTCTTCAAGTATTATCCTTTCCGGCATCGGACCCTGATACCACACGCCCATCTGCAGGATCTAAACTGGTGGCAGGCAACCGATCACGGTCGACTTCTTGTAAGGACTGGTGCAGGGAACGTAATAATAGTCCACTATCCGTGCCTAGAGCTAGCATTCGAAAACCTTGATCAAGCCGGTCAGTCAGATTTTGGTTGCTCGTTGAGACGACGCCACAATGCTTGCCAGCGGCGTTGATTGTGTCTTTTAAACTTAGTATCTGTTCAGCGACACCGGGACCTTCCCATTGCCCGCGAAAACCGGCAGTTGATGAGAAGTCGGCAGGACCAAAGAAAAACAGGTCGATTCCATCGACTTCGCACATGGTGGCTACATTGGGAATGGCGGCGATACTTTCAATCAAGGGTACGATAAGGACATTTTCATTTGCTTCAGCAGCGTGTTCACTCAAGCACTGCCCCCAGGCTGTGGCCCGTTCTCCGCCAATTCCCCGACGACCTTCAGGGGGATAGCGACAATCGCGGACAGCTTCTTCGACTTCTTCCACCTTTTCCATCCAAGGGATCATTATGCCGTCAGCACCAATGTCAAGAGCACGTTTTGACAAGATAGTACTTCGTTCAGCAATACGCACGAGGACAACAGTATCACTTCGCAACGCCGCCCTAATATGTGAATTTATGTCTTTCCAATCTAAATGACCATGCTCTGCATCAATTACGACCCAATCCAGTCCGAGAGCGACGGCCATTTCAGTGATTGAAGCCGATTCAAGAGTCACCCACAAGCCGTAAATTGGTTCATTTTGATTCAGTTTTTGACGCAGTTTTTGAAGAGCTTTGACTTTCATTTTAGTTCCTTTTTCTTCATTTTTAGTACTTGATAAACAATATCAATACGATTATCATTATTATTGGTATGACAATATGACTATCGTTTTATCATATTAACTTACCAAAACAAATAGGGGGAATACTATGTTACTAAAAAAAATAATAACAGCTGGACTTTTAAGTCTGGCTCTACTTTTTAGTCTGTCTTTAACAGGCATAGCTTCAGCCGCTCAGGTAGTGGTTGGCTACGCAGCACCTTCACTCGATGGCGGACAGAAGCAAATTTTTGATGGCTTTCGGGTCCCAGCAGAAGCAAAAGGCTGGAAAGTTTTGTCTGTTACGTCAGGGGGAGATGCTCAAAAGCAAATCAATGATATTAATGACTTTATAACTCAAGGTGTTGATGCAATTGTAGCTGTTCCAGACGATAGCGCTGGAGTTTGTGTTGCAGTGCAAGCTGCAAATGAAGCAGGCATACCTTTTTATACGATCGATAGATCAGCAGTTGGTTGCCAAGTTGAAATGACTGTCCTAGCTGATAACCATCTAGGCGGAAATCAATCTGGTAATGCTGTTGTTGCTCATCTAACAAAAAAATATGGGGAGCCTAAAGGAACAGTTTTACATATTACTGGTAACTTAGCACAAAACGTTGCACAGTTAAGAAAGGGAGGATTTGATGAAATTATAAATCAACATCCTAACATTGAACAGATTACCAAAGAAGGTAGTTGGAAAGCTGATAAGGGAGTTCAAATAGTTCGAGATGTTTTATCAGTTCAAGATGTTGATGCAATTTATATGCATTCTGACTGTGTTTACTCTGAGAGTACTGTTCAAACTCTAAAAGAGCTAGATCAATACGCACCTAGGGGTGAAGAAGGTCATATCTTTATTGCAGCAATTGACGGTTGTAGCGGCAATTTAGCTTTAATCCGAGAAGGATCAACTGATCAAGCTTCAGGTCAACCAATTCCAGACTTTGGAAGTATGGTTGTCGAATACATCCAAAAAAAATTGAATGGCGAAGCAATTGAGGAAGGTCAAGTTGTTCAAGAAGGAGCATTATGGTCTCCAGCTCAGCTTAAAATGACTGATGTTGGCTTTCAGCTTTTCTTAAGTACGACTGATATTTCTATAGACAATATAGACAATCCCGGACTTTGGGGTAACCAATAGTTAGGATTGCATGGCATGATGGTTAGTGTCATAGAAAAGTAAATTTTGGAGGGGGTTAATTTCCTTTATCCCCTTCCAAACTCTAACTCCAAATATTATAGAATATAATTTTAATGTGATTACTAGATTATGGTAGGAAGTATGGAAATTCTCGAATTGAAGAATATTTCGAAGAACTTCGGTGCAATCCATGCCTTACAAGGCATAGATTTGGCGATTACACCGGGAGAAGCAGTTGGTCTAATGGGTGATAACGGAGCGGGTAAATCGACACTTGTGAAAATTGTCGCTGGTAATTTTTCTCCTACAAATGGAGAAATTTTTGTTGCAGGCAAAAAAACCTCCTTTTCTAATCCACTTGATGCCAGAAATCACGGGATCGAAATCGTCTATCAGGATCTCGCACTGTGCAATAACCTGACAGCCGCTGCGAATGTTTTTTTAGGGCGGGAACTGACTTCAGGTTTTGGCTTTTTCTCGAGACTAAAACATTCTGCAATGAATGATCGTGCAGGCGAATTGTTCGAAGAGTTGAAGTCGGAAACGCGATCAAAAGATCTGGTGGAACGGATGTCCGGCGGCCAGCGACAGGCAGTTGCACTCGCTCGCACGCGTTTGTCGGATCCAAAGCTTGTCTTGTTAGACGAACCCACCGCAGCGATTTCAATCCGCCAAGTAGCTGAAATTCTAGCAAGAATTAAACAACTAAAAGAAACAGGCCATGCCGTAATCTTGGTGAGTCATCGAATGCAAGATGTTTTTGAGGTTTGTGACCGTGTCGTAGTACTGCGACGAGGGAACAAAATCGCAGATAAACCAATCCTCAAAACAAGTCGGGAAGAAGTTACTGGATTAATAACTGGAGCACTAGAAACAGCATGAATTATTTAAACCAAAAACAAGTCATTAACAATTAATTAGGGAAAAGTAATGTCTAAATATGATCGTTTGTTATTTCTGATAGATCACTTAATTTGGGCTATATTAATAATTGTATTTGTATTTTTCATATTTCAATCTGAGCACTTTCTTACTGAACGCAATATTTCCAATATTATGGCTGCTGCTGCTGTATTAGGTGTGCTAGTGGCGGGTCAAACTTTTGTTTTGATAAGCGGAAACTTCGATCTATCTACAGAATCCACGTTGGGAATGGCAGCTCTATTCGGTATTTGGATGATTGTGCCTGCAGGGGTGCCAACGAATGGAAATGGAATTCTTATGAATCCTTACCTGTCAATCATATTAACTTTATCTATGGGGGCTGCAATAGGCTACGCTATTGGCTGTTTGATAACACATGGCAAAATGCATAATTTCATCGTTACCCTGGCATCACTGATTATTATCAGGGGTTTAATGATGGCCTTTACTGAGGGCGCTCCGGTAAGTGGCTTCAACAACCCAAGGGCTGATGTTTTCTACTGGCTTGGTCATGAAAAAGCTTTCAAGGTTCCGGGTTTTGGAAACATTTTCGTCGCAGTCATTGCAACAGGATTAATTTACTTTATTTGTCATTTAATTCTGAAACACCACAAATTTGGTCGAGAACTTTATGCAATAGGTGGTAACCGAGAAGCTGCTGCAGCATTAGGTATAAACGTCGATAGGCGAATAAGGCAAGTGTACCTCTTAAGCGGGTTACTGGCTGCCTTGGCCGGCTGGATGTTAGCAGGAAGAGTAGTATCGGTGCAAAGTAATCTCGGTGAAGGTTTCATATTTACAGTTTTTGCAGGAGCCGTCATAGGCGGTGTAAGCCTTCAGGGTGGTCGTGGCACCATGTTAGGTGCGCTAGGTGGGGTTTTGCTGCTTTCAACCATTGATCGTGGACTGAATTTAATGCACGTTTCTGTCTTTTGGATAAAGGTCATCCAAGGTACGATAATTCTAATAGCTATGCTTCTTGATGCACAACGTGTCCGTCTTCGAGAACTTAGCAACATAGCAACCAGTGAAAAAAAACTATGAATACAAATTATTCAATTTAATAATCACATTGTTATACCATTAAGATTTTATGAGTGATTAAAATACAAAATATACAAAAATATTAGTGGGAAGATAAAATGGGTAAATTAAAAGTTGGATTTGTTGGCGTTGGGTTAATGGGCCTACCCATGGCAAGAAATATTGCAAAACATAATTATCCTTTAGTCGTGTGGAATAGATCAAGAAAAAATTTGAAAAAAATTAAAAACCAAAAAACAGAAGTGTGTCAAAATCTAATTAATTTACCTAATCAATGTCAAGTAATTATAATGATGCTATCTAATGATGAAGTTTGTCTAGAAATCGCTAAAGAATTAAGCAAAAAGATAAAAAAAGATCAAATATTAATTGATATGAGCTCCACCAAACAAAAAACGGCAATTGAAATAGAAAAAAAAATTAAAAGCAAGGGTGGATATTTTTTGGATGCCCCCGTTTCAGGTGGAACATCAGCTGCGGAAACTGGAAAATTAGCAATTATGGTAGGAGGCGATAAAAAAATATTTGAAAAAACTAAAAAATTATTAAAAAGTATGGGGACAGTAACTTACGTAGGAAAAACTGGTTCTGGGCAAGTTGCCAAACTTGCCAATCAAGCAATTGTAGGAATTACAATTGGCGCTGTGTCAGAAGCATTAATCCTTGCTGAGGCTGCTGGTGCAGACCCTAAAGCTGTAAGGAAAGCAATAAAAAATGGATTTGCTGGAAGCCCAATTTTGGAAATTCACGGTAAAAGAATTTTAGAAAAAAATTTTGAACCAGGAGGTAAGTGTTCTACACAATTAAAAGATATGAAAAATATTATTGAAACAGCAAAAGCTTACAAAATTCATTTACCTTTGTCTGAAAAAATAAAAAAATTATATGAAATAATAGTTGAAGAAGGCAAATCTAGTTTAGATCATAGTGCGTTATATTTATTAATAAAAAAACTTAAGAAACATCCGCTCAATAAAACAAGTAAAACTTGATTAATTAAATAAAGATTTAATAAAAAAAACTAATCAATCCTCTAAAATAGTAATTCCACTTTCATCAAATGTTATAAAAACTTCTTCGTTTAACTTAAAATGATTGGTTGTCTCATTTGAAACTATAAATAATTCACCAACACTGGATGAAACAACATATTGATAAGAGCTTCCTACATAGGAGGCATTAATTATTTCAGCTTTCATACAGTTATTTGTTTTTTCTTTTATAATTTCAATTGTTTCTGGTCGTATAGCAATTGAAACTGAATCTTTTAAATCAATATTTGCTGAAATTTTCATTTGGACACCACCAAAATTGATATCGTAATTATTTTCATTTCTAGTTTCAATTTGCGCTTTAACAATATTGGCATCACCTATAAAATTAGCTACAAAAGAAGTTTTTGGATTATTATATAAGACCTTTGGCTCTCCTTGCTGGGCAATGACAGCATTGTTCATAACAATTACCTTGTCTGAAATTGCTAAAGCTTCTTCTTGGTCATGGGTTACATAAATAGTTGTAACACCTAACTCTTGTTGTAATTCTCTTATGTCCTCTCTGACTTGCCGCCTAAGCTTGGCATCAAGATTTGATAGCGGTTCATCAAACAAAAGAACTTTCGGCTCCAAAACAATGGCCCTGGCCACGGCAACACGTTGCTGTTGCCCCCCGGATAATTCAGAAGGCATTCTTTTTTCGTAACTTTCAAGGCCAACCAACTTCAGGGTTTCAAAAGATTTTTGAATATATTCTTCTTTGGGAACATTAATCATCTTTAACCCATAAGAAACATTTTCTACTACACTCATATGGGGAAATAACGCGTAAGATTGAAATACCATTGAAACATCCCTATCAGTTGCAGGAAGTAAAGTTACATCTTCATTATCTATAAAGATACTTCCCTGTGTTGCTCTCTCTAATCCCGCA
>CAJWUE010000050.1:0-10247 GCA_913047775.1 uncultured Rhodobiaceae bacterium | reverse complement strand
TAAGAATAGGGGCATATTGGTATCCACGAGGCGGTATGCCTATAGACATATTTTGGCAAACTTCGGAACCGCCTAAAAATTTGTGGGTGCCCGATCAAGGAGTAAAAGGATATAAAGGAAGAAGTTAATGTCCTTTAATGCTTTTATCGATTTTAATTAATTCTGTCAGGAGATCTCTCATTTCGTCTAACGGAACCATATTTGGACCATCAGATGGAGCATTATCAGGATTGTCATGCGTCTCAATAAAAACACCAGCAACACCAACGGCTACCGCAGCTTTAGACAAAACTGGAACCATTTCCCTATCTCCTCCAGAGATTTTTCCTAAACCTCCTGGTTGTTGTACAGAGTGAGTTGCATCAAAAATAACCGGCAAGGTGGTTTTTTTTAAAATATGAATAGATCGCATATCAGAAACAAGATTGTTATAACCAAAAGATGTGCCTCTCTCAGTCAATAAAACATTGTTATTTCCTGTATTTGTAATTTTATCAGCTACGTTCTGCATATCCCAAGGCGCTAAGAACTGACCTTTTTTTACATTTATTATCTTATTAGTTTCAGCCGCAGCAATTAAAAGATCTGTTTGTCTGCATAAAAAAGCTGGGATTTGTATGATATCGACAATGCTCTTTATTCTTTCGCACTGTTCGGGTGAATGAACATCCGTTAATATTGGGATATCCAGTTTTTCTTTTATTTTTTCAAATATAGGTAATGCTTTTTTCAAACCCACCCCTCTTTTTGAATCAATACTGCTTCTGTTAGCCTTATCAAAAGAGGTCTTATATACAAAACCTATACCAAGGTCATTGGTAATCTTTTTCAATTCTGTCGAGATTTCAATGGCATGACCAAGGCTCTCTAGAGCGCAAGGCCCAGCAATTAAAAATATCTTGGAATTGTTAGATATTTCTATATTTTTTAATTTTAAAGTTACTTGTTTCATGAATTTTCCAAAATAATTATATCATCCTTGCGTGAATAATAGCCGCATCAATGAAAGAAGAAAATAAAGGATGAGGGTTAAAGGGTCTAGACTTTAATTCTGGATGAAACTGAACACCAATAAACCAAGGATGATCTTGAATTTCTATTATTTCAGGAAGCAAACCATCGGGTGACATTCCTACAAACTTCAAACCAACCTTTTCTAGATCATCTTTATAAGATAGATTCACCTCATACCTATGTCTATGACGTTCAACAATTTTACTTTTGCCATAAATTCTTCTAATTCTTGATCCCTTTTTTAACTCAGCTGGATACGATCCTAACCTCATTGTTCCACCATAATCACTATTTTCATCCCTTCTTTCTATGCCGGTATCCTTTATCCATTCAGTAAGCAATCCTACAATTGGTTTATCAGTTTTTCCAAATTCTGTTGAATTTGCATTTTTCATACCTAAGAGATTTCGTGCTGCTTCAATTACTGCCATTTGCATACCAAAACAAATACCAAAATACGGAATATTATTTTCTCTTGCGTATTTAGCTGATAAGATTTTTCCTTCAGTTCCTCTTTGTCCAAAACCACCGGGAACCAGTATACCATTAACAGAGTTTAATTCGGTCAAACTTTTCTTATCTTTGAGGGATTCCGAATCAATTCTTTTTATTTCTACATTAACATTATTAGATATACCACCATGAGAAAGAGCTTCAAAGAGAGACTTATATGCGTCATTAAGCTCAACATACTTACCAACTACGGCAATTTCTACCTTTCCATCATAATTACGTATCCTTTTTACGACTTTATTCCACTTGCTTAGGTTAACTTTAGGTATTTTTTTAATACCTAGTGAACGAAGAACAGCAGCATCAAAACCATTGTCTTTTAAATCTTTAGGTGCAGCATAAATGGTATCTACATCAATCGCTTGTATTACAGATTCTTCAGGAACATTACAAAAAATAGAAATTTTCTTCCTGTCGGATGGAGAAATGTCCCTATCACATCGGCAGACTAGGATATCAGGTTGGATACCTATGGAGCGAAGTTCCTTTACCGAATGTTGTGTAGGCTTCGTTTTAACTTCTCCTGCTGCAGCTATATAAGGCAATAAAGTTAAGTGAACGAAACTTGTTTTATTTGTTGGTAGATCGTTACCTAATTGTCTTATTGCTTCTATAAATGGTAGGCCCTCAATATCCCCTACAGTTCCTCCGATCTCGCAAAGACAAAAATCAACTCCACCATTATCGGAAAGAATAAACTCTTTAATTTCATCAGTCACATGAGGAATGATTTGTACTGTTCCTCCAAGATATTTACCTTTTCTTTCTTTATCAATTATTCTCTTATATATTTGACCTGTCGTAATATTATCATCAACAGTAGATGGGACATCAGTGAATCTCTCGTAATGCCCTAAATCTAAGTCGGTTTCTGTACCATCATCAGTTACAAATACCTCTCCATGCTGAAAAGGATTCATAGTGCCAGGATCAACATTTAAATATGGATCCAGCTTTCTTAATCTAACAGTATAACCTCTAGCCTGAAGAAGAGCGCCAAGTGCTGCTGAAGTAAGTCCCTTACCTAAAGAAGAAGCCACGCCACCAGTTATAAATATATACTGTGTCATGGAAGTTAATTATATCTAATTGATACGAAGTTTTAAAGATATTGTTGAAAAATTTTTATTTTAAATCAGGTAATGAATTTTCGTCGTCCTCTTTTTCATCAAATAATGTTTGAATTTCTTCAGTTTTCACTCCATCTATAATACCAGATTTTTGATTAATACTTGATAAAAGAGCAAGCGAAAGACTGGTTACAAAGAACACTAAAGCAAATATTCCTGTTAATCTTGATAGAATATTACCTGCAGCCCTTCCAGACATAAAATCACCGGCACCGCCTATACCAAGACCTCCGCCCTCTGATCTTTGTAATAAGATCAAAACTATTAGAACAACAGCAACAATTAAATGTATAACCAAAATAACACTAGACATAATAATTTAGTTTTTAAACGATCAACCTTTATAATTCAATACTTAATAGATTGGACGACAAGAGATTTAAATTCAGAAATTTTTAGACTTCCGCCCCCTATTAAAGCGCCAGTTACATTATCAATCCCAAATATCGAGGAGATATTTTTACTATTAACAGAGCCACCGTATAAGATTCGGATATTTTTCGCTTTTTTACCATAAAAAGAATCTAATTTATCCTTAATAAAAGCATGCACTAAAAAAATATCCTCAGCAGAAGGAATCTGTCCAGTCCCAATCGCCCATACAGGTTCATATGCAATCTCAAGATTCATGGGATCAATATTTCCCTTTAAAGAATCTTTTATTTGCCTTCCAATAACCCTAAGAGTTGAATTTTTTTTTCTTTCACTTAGTGTTTCGCCTATACACAAAATGGTTTTTAAACCAGATTTTTGAGCAATTTTAATTTTAGAATTAATAAGGTGGTTATTTTCTTTGCAATACATCCTTCTTTCCGAATGACCTAATATCACATAAGAAACACCCAAATTCTTAAGCATATTTGCTGAAATTTCTCCTGTATACGCCCCGCTCTCTTCAAAATGGCAATCTTGGGCTCCAATTTTCAATGGAGTATTTTTAGATAAATTTGAAAAAGTATCAATTAGGGTAAATGGAGGACATATAAGAATCTCGGTGCTTTTAAGATTTTTATTTTTAATAAACAGCAAAAGATTACGTAGAAACGACAAGTCTTTTTTTAATCCGTTCATTTTCCAATTACCGGCAATAAGATTTTTATTTCCACTTTTCATATTTTCATACAACTTTAATTAATAAAATAATTTATTATAATAAATTAGCTATCTCTTGCCTTTTTTTTATTCAAGATACACTATGCGCAAAATTTTTGTTAATTTATTATAGAGATAATTTTATGTTTAAATTTTTAAGAAAAAATGCAACTGGACCGTTTGGATTGCTACTCATCATTCTTCTTGTATTTGCCTTTTCTATATGGGGTGTTGGTGATATTTTCCGTGGATATGATGCTGGAAAGCTTGCATCAGTTGGTAATAAAGATATTACTATTCAAGAGTTTCAATTTAGATTTAATCGGGAAATAAATAGAATCTCAAATGAATTACAGAGATTTATTTCAACGGAAGAAGCTCGGGAGGTAGGACTAGATATTCAAGTCCTAAATAGATTGATAATTGAATCATCTATTACAGAAGTTGGAAATAATATGAGGCTAAGGCCCTCAGATAAAACTATTGCTAAAAGAATTGGAAACACTAAAGCATTTAGAAACGCGTTTAATGAATTTGATAGAAATATTTTTAATCAAGTCATAAGACAAAATGGACTAACTGAAGAAATGTTCATAGAGACGGAAAGAGAGTCGATGATACAAAAACAAATTTTTGATTCTCTCTTCGGAAATTTTAAAATGCCAGAAATCATGAACAAATTAATTTACCAATTTCAATATGAAAGCAGAAGTATCGATTATGTCTTAATCAACTTATCCTCTGAGGAGGAGGTATCAATCATCAGTGATCTTGAAATTGATTCTTATTTTAATAAGAATAAGAATTCTTACGCGGACGAGCAACGTCGCAACTTTTCTATTCTTGCGCTACTTAATACTGAAATTAATGAAAAAATTGTTATTGATGAGGATGAAGCATACAAATTGTTTCAAGAAAACCAGTCTTTATATGAAATACCTCAAAAAAGATCCTACTACCTGATACCCTTTATAGACTCAGATCAGCTAGAAAAAGCTCAAGAAGATTATCTATATGGCAACGATTTGGAAAAACTATTAAATGATAGAGGTTTAAACAAATCCGATGTTGATCAAGGGTTGATTTCAATTGATCAGGGTTTAAATTTCGAAATATCACAAATGGCATTTAATGCCGAAATCAATGAATTAGTAGGGCCAGTTAATAGCCCGTTTGGCCCATCACTTATATATGTAATTAAAATTACTGAAGAGGAGAAAAGAGATTTTTTTGATGTAAAAAATGAAATTATTAAAGATCTTAAAGAAAGCGCTTCTCAGGATAAGATCTATGAACTTTATAATCTTGTTGAAGACGAGAGAGCCTCAGGAAAAACTTTTGAAGAAATAGCTATAGATCAACATTTAGAATTAAAGACATTTAACTCAATAACTTCTAACGGAAAGAATTTGAATGACCAATACCTAGATATACCCGCTTTAGAAGAAATATTAGAGAAAGTCTTTGATTCTGAAATCAGAACCGAAATTGATTCAATAGAAGATAACGTTGGAAATATTATCTTCGTAAGAGTTGATGATATTCGTGATGCAAATATTCCCAATATTAATGAGATAAGAGAAGAGGTAATTAATGATTTGAGAACTATCAAAAACAAAAATTTGACTGAGTTAAAGGCTACCGAATATTTAAATAAAATTAGTGAACAGTTCATAAAATTAGAGGAAATAGCCGACGATCTTGAGGTGGCAATCTTAAATAGTGGAAACATTATAAGATCAACTACAAATGAAGTTTTCTCAAGAGCATCGATCCTTAAGATTTTTGAAACTAAAAAAGATTCTGCTTTTGTAGCTCCTGTAGCTATTGGAAACAGCATGATAGTCGGGGTAGTTAAAAACATCTCTACTCTGGAGGAAAATGAAGAAAGAATGAACTCTCTTAAAGAAGTAAATGAACCAAGATTCGAAAATGAACTAATATTTTCATTATCCCAAGAATTACAAAAAGAATTAACGACTGAGGTTTATTTTAATAGACTTATCAACTTTTTTGAACCGCAAAACGCACAAGGATCATTCTAAATAAAATGGCGCAAGAAAATTCTTTTCCAAGTTTTGATAATTTTAAAAAATATTATAACAAGAAAATATCACAATTGGTGCTAAGAAAGATTTCTAATGATTTAGAAACACCTCTATCTGCTTTTTTAAAGATAGCAATAGATAGAAAGAATTCTTTTTTATATGAATCAGTCCAAGACGGGGAAGCAAAAGGAAGATACTCTATTATAGGGCTTAATCCTGATAAAATTCTGAAAATTAAAAATAAAAATACAAAAATTTATTTCGAAGGCAATTTGTTGAAAGAATACAAAGATGATCCAATCAAAAGAATAAGAAATTTTATTAAAGAAAGTGCTCTAGCTATCCCTAAAAACACGCCAACAATTTGTTCTGGGATATTTGGTTATTTGGGTTATGAATTTGTAAACAATATCGAAAATTTACCTTCTGCATCCAATGATGAAATGGGCCTGCCTGATGGTATTCTTTTGCGACCTTCAATAGTTATAATTTTTGATAGCATTACAAAAGAAATATCAATTTGTTTACATGTTAGATTTGAGAAAAATCTTAGTGCGGTTGAAGCATATAAGACTGCTGAGAAAAGAATAAATAACATTGAAGATCAGCTATTAAATAACAAACCTAAAATTAATTTAAATTTTACTCAAGAAAAATTAGAAATACCCAATTCTAATAAATCAAAAGAGGATTATTTTGCAATGGTAAGAAAGGCAAAGGAATATATAATTGCAGGTGATATCTTCCAAGTTGTTCCGAGTCAAAGATTTTCAGTTAAATTCGAGCCTCATCCATTTCTTTTATATCATTCATTAAGAAGAATTAATCCTTCACCCTATATGTACTACATTCAATTGGAGAATTTCCATGTTGTAGGATCAAGCCCTGAAACCCTAGTTAAGGTAGAGAAAGGGAAAGTAATTATTAAGCCTATAGCTGGAACGAGCTTAAAGAAAAAGGGAAAGGAGCAAGAGGTTAAAAAATCTCTTCTTTCCGATCCAAAAGAAAGGGCTGAACATTTGATGCTCTTGGACTTGGGAAGGAACGATGTTGGGAGAGTGTCTAAAATTGGTTCAGTTAATGTTAAAGATTCTTTTACCATTCAGGAAACTTCTCATTTGTATCATATAGCATCATATGTAGAGGGAGAGTTGAAAGAAAACGAAGATCAGATATCCGCTTTATGTGCCGGTTTCCCAGCCGGTACAGTCTCAGGAGCACCAAAAATTCGAGCAATGGAAATTATTAATGAATTAGAAGAAAATAAGAGAGGTTTATATGCGGGTGCTATTGGCTATTTTTCATCTTCAGGTGATATGGATACTGCAATCACTTTGAGAACAGCAGTAATAAAAGATAAAATCATGTACGTTCAAGCTGGAGGCGGAGTAGTATATGATTCAAAAGAAGACTACGAATATAATGAAACACTAAACAAAGCTCAGGTAATATTTTCAGCTGCTGAAGATGTCTTAAAAAATAGAGAAAAAATGATCAATAATAACTCATTAGTTGGATATTTCTTAGAATGATAGTTTTAATAGATAATTATGATAGTTTTACTTGGAATTTATATCACTTCCTGGGCGACCTAAATCAAAAAGTCTTTGTTTGTCGAAACGACATTATGACCGTTGAAGGAATTCTTAAACTAAAACCCAATAAAATTGTAATTTCACCTGGCCCAAAAGATCCATCTTTTGCCGGTATTAGTGAGAAAATGATAAGAGTTTGTGTTGAAAAAGATATTCCATTGCTTGGGGTTTGCCTTGGTCATCAGGCTATAGCTTCTGCCTTAGGGGGCTCTATAATAAGAGCAAAAAATATTGTTCATGGAAAGTTAAGCCAAATAAATAATGATCAATTTGGCGTTTTTAAAGATTTACCAAAGAACTTTAAAGCAACACGATATCATTCTTTGGTGGTTGATCCTGATAATATTCCGCCTGACTTATCTATTTCTGCAAAAACAAAAACGGGAACTATTATGGGTATAAGACATAAAAATAACTTGATTGAGGGGATACAATTTCATCCGGAGAGTATTGCTACAGAATTTGGCCATCAGATCCTAAACAATTTTATTAATTTATAAATGAAAGATTTTGAAGAAATAATATTAAAAATTCCTTTATCTGGCTTAACTAGAGAAGAAGCAAAATTGGCATTTAATTATATTCTCGAAGGCAAAGCAGAAGACCATCAAATAGAAAAATTTTTACTGGGTTTAAAAGAAAGAGGTGAGACAATTGAAGAAATATCCGCTGGTGCCGATGTAATGATTGAAAAAGCTCTTTATGTGAAAGCCCCTAACAACGCTATCGATACATGCGGGACAGGAGGTGACTCTTTAGGCTCTTATAATATTTCTACAGCTACCTCGCTGGTAGCAGCAGGTGCGGGAGCATTTATAGCTAAACACGGAAATAGAGCATTATCTTCAAAATCCGGATCATCTGAAGTCCTTGAGGAACTAGGAGTAAAATTGAATATTGATCCCTCTAAGATTAGCAAGTGTATCTTTGAGGCCAAGGTGGGTTTTATGTACGCTCCTAACCATCACCCTGCTATGAAATTTGTGGGACCAACAAGAAAAAAACTCGGAGTAAGAACTATTTTTAATTTGTTAGGGCCTCTATCAAATCCAGCAAGGGTAAAAAGGCAAATTATGGGGGTTTATGATAAAAGATGGTTAGAGCCAATTGCAAGAACCTTAAAAGATCTTGGCTCAAAAAAAGCTTGGATAATATCGGGATCAGACGGAATGGATGAAATCACAACAACTGGAATTTCATACATTTCCGAGCTAAATGAAGGAAGAATAAAAAATTTTGAATTTAATCCTCAGGATTACGGCATAAACTTATCTTCAAATGAAGATTTAAGGGGTGGAAACCCAAAATATAATGCAGACAAAATCAGAAGTCTTCTAGATGGAGAAATTGGTCCTTTTAGAGATATAGTAGTGTTAAATTCTGGAGTAGCACTCTTTGTGTCTGGCATCACAACGTCTATCGAAGAAGGTATAGAAATTTCAAAAGAATCTATCGATAAAGGAAAAGCTTTAACAAGCATGAGAAAACTAATAGAAATATCAAATTCATGAAGAATATCTTACAAGAAATAGTCGATTATAAGAAAAAAGAAATTACTGATTCAAAAAAATCTTTACCAGAAATAGAAATTATCAATTTTTTAAAGGAAAACGGACAAACAAAAAAATTTTTTAAAGCTCTGATTGATAAAAATAAGAAAGATTTACCTGGAATAATAGCAGAAATAAAAAAATACAGCCCTTCAAAGGGAGAGTTAAGAAAAGATTTTAATCCGCCTAATATAGCTAAAGAATATGAAAAAGGTGGTGCTGCTTGTTTATCAATCCTGACTGATTTTCCTTCTTTTCAAGGAAAACTGGGTCACATAAAAACAGTTAAAGAGGTCTCTTCTCTTCCTATTATTAGGAAAGACTTCATCATAGATACTTATCAGATATATGAATCAAAATTTTATGGAGCCGATTGCATATTAATTATTATGAAAATAGTTGGTAAAACTCAAGCCAAGGAATTGAAGAAACTTGCAGAAGAGTTAGATTTAGATGTGTTAATTGAAGTTCAAAGTGAAGAAGAGGTAGAAAAAGCTCTCTATTTAAATCCTAAAATGATTGGAATTAATAATCGAAACCTAGAAAATTTTTCGACTAATATAGAAAATTCTATAAAAATCACAAGGTTAATACCAAAAGGAATTTTGGTTATAAGTGAATCAGGTATTTCGAATAGTAAACATATAAATCTTCTTATGGATTCGGGTATCAATAATTTTCTTATTGGTGAATCTTTAATGAAATCGGATAACATAAGTAATAAATTAAAGTCTTTAATTAAAAGTTCAGTAAGATGAAAAAAATCACACATTTAAATGACGAGGGACAGGCTCATATGGTTGATATCTCAAAAAAAAGATTAACATCTAGGAAGTCAACCGCCTCCGGTTTTGTAAAGTTAAAAAAGGAAACCATAAAAACTATTCGTTCAAACAAACTTCCTAAAGGAGATATCCTGAGTATAGCCAGAATCGCTGGAATAATGGCTGCAAAAAAGACTTCAGAAATTATTCCGTTATGTCATCCAATTGCATTATCATCAGTTACTATAGATCTTAATATAACTGATATGGGGATAGAGGTAATAACTACTGTTTCAAACCAAGGAAAAACTGGGGTTGAAATGGAGGCATTAACCGCAACATCAATATGTTGTCTCACAATTTATGATATGACCAAAAGCCTAGATAGAAGTGCAGAAATATCATCTATTAAGCTCATAAGCAAGAGCGGAGGAAAGTCAGGTAATTGGAAAAGGAAATGAAATATTTAGCTGTTGATAAAGCCAGAAAAATAATTTTCAATTCCATAAAACCAATAAATAAAACTGAAAAGATTAAGACT
>CAJWUE010000049.1:0-10724 GCA_913047775.1 uncultured Rhodobiaceae bacterium | reverse complement strand
TCAAATAATGTAATATTTCTTCCTATAATAACAAAATAATTAATTGACCAGAATGTATTGTCGGTCTTGAATAAATTAACGATTAAAGCTTTTTTGATCAAAAAGGGGGAAAAATGAAGATTTCAGTTGAAGAATTAGCCGATAGAGAAGCCATTAGGCAGACTATTTTTAATTTAGCGCGATCTGTTGATAGGTGTGATGAAGAGCTAATGAGAAATTGTTTTCACAGTGATGCCACAGATGATCACAGTTCTTTCCGTGGTTCTGCCGACGAATTTATCAAATGGGTTATGCCTGTTCTTAAGAATATGGAAAGAACACAACATACAATAGGACAGGTTATCGTTGACCTAGACGGTGACACAGCCAGAACAGAAAGCTATTTCATAGCCTATCACAGAATTTTTAATGAAAATGTTCCTGGGGATATGTTTGCTTGTGGAAGATATCTGGATTGGTTTGAAAAGAGAGATGGTGACTGGAAAATATTACATCGTCACGCGTTATACGATTGGAACAAGAATGATGCTGCTACAGGTGCTTGGGATGAAGAACCGGCCGCTTCTGGCATATTGAGGGGGGATAGATCTCCTAATGACTCTACCTACACAATGGGAGGGCCGGGATCTCCGCCAGAAATAAATAAATAAAATGGCAGAAGACAACAACAAAAACCCTGGACATCCAAAGGGGATACGAACTTTCTTAAGCAATGAGGAAAGAAATGTTCTAGTAGTGACAAGAGGTCACCCTTTTGAAAGAGATGCTTTTTTTGGAATGGTTGATTCTTTGGGATTTGCATGGACTCATATTGAGCATCCAGCCGCACAAGATTTTCTTATTTCTGGATCAGCTGAAAAATATGATTCTATCCTTTTTTATGATATGCCAGGAATTAACTTTGAAACAACACCCCCAAAGCCTAGCTTTTATAAGCCATCAGAAGAATTTAAGAAAGGTTTCATTAAACTTTTAGAGAAAGGAATTGGATGTGTTTTCCTTCATCACTCAATCGCTAGTTGGCCTTTATGGGAGGAGTATGGAAATATCGTTGGGGGACGTTTTCTTTATCAGCCCGGAGAAGTGAGGGGAGAAGAATATTCGGATTCTGGCTATAGACATGACGTAAATTATTTAGCCTCCCCAATAAATGATCATCCGATTACAAAAGGTATAAAAGCTTTTGAAATCAAAGATGAACTTTATCTATGTCATGTCTTTGAGGATGATCTGACACCTTTTCTACAAAGCAATTTTGAATTTACTAAAGATAACTTTTTCTCAGCCGCTCAGGCTCTTGAAGGCAAAATGTATTCTAATGAAGGATGGTCACATATGGACACAAGTAATGTCATTGGATGGACAAAAAAATATGAAAACAGCCCCATAGTTTACCTTCAATGTGGAGATGGTCCTAGCGCCTACGAAAACAAAAATATTAGGAAATTAATTCAACAATCTGTGAAATGGACTTTCGATCAGAAATGTTGATTTAAAGTAAGGTTTGTATCATACTTTAGAAAATTTTTTAGTTGAATGTTAGTCATAAAACTTTTAACTCTAACCGATACAAACCTAGATATTACAAGGGGGAAAGAATGCAATTAGCTCGAGAGGAACTTCAACAAGCATATAGACAAATGAAAACCATCCGGGAGTTTGAGGAAAGACTTCATAAGGAAATTGCCACTGGAGTAATACCAGGTTTTACGCATCTTTATGCGGGTCAGGAATCGGTAGCTGTTGGTGTTTGCGAAAATCTAACAAATGACGATTACATAACCTCAACACACAGAGGACACGGCCATTGCATAGCAAAAGGTTGTGATGTTATTGGCATGATGAAGGAGATTTACGGAAGAGCAGATGGATTGTGTAAAGGAAAAGGTGGATCAATGCATGTTGCTGATATGGATGTAGGTATGCTTGGCGCTAACGGGATTGTTGGTGGAGGACCTCCTCTGGCTACCGGAGCAGCTTTAGCTGCCAAACTTAACAAGAAAGGGGGAGTCGCTGTTTCTTTTGGAGGTGATGGATCTTGTAATCAAGGTCCTGTTTTTGAAGCAATGAATATTGCCGCAATATTAAAACTCCCTAGCGTTTATGTTTATGAAAACAATAGATATAGCGAACATACACACTCATCCTATGTTATTGCATCTGAAAGTATTGCAAGCCGAGTTGAAGGATTTGGAATACATACTGTTAAGGCAGATGGTTTTGATTTCTTTGAGGTTCATGAAGTAATGAAAGAATTAATTACTAAAGCAAGGGAAGGTAATGGTCCGTGTGCCGTAGAATTCGAGACAACAAGATTTTATGGTCATTTTGAAGGCGATCCACAAAATTATAGAGCTCCAACAGAACTCGAAGATGACAGGGAAAATAACGATTGTCTCAAAATTTTCCGATCAAAGGTTTCGGAGGCAGGTTTACTTGCTGACGAAGATTTGGACAATATTGATAATGAGGTTCTAACACTGATTGATGATGCGGTTGAGCAAGCACAAAATTCTCCTGCACCAACACCTGATGACGTCACTACCGATGTTTATGTATCATATTAAGGAGAAATGATATGACTGAAACTACTTTTAGAGAAGCTTTAACAGATACACTTCATCAGGAAATGGCGCGTGATGAAAATGTTATTGTTATGGGTGAAGATGTTGTTGGCGGTACTGGTAATCCACATGTTGAACCGGATTTTGTTGGTGGAGTATTTGGTGTGACCGCAGGATTGTATACAAAATTTGGCGTTGAAAGATGTATTGATATGCCAATATCTGAAGCTGGTATAGTTGGAACCGCGGCTGGCGCTGCGCTAGCGGGGAAAAGACCAGTTGCCGAAATTATGTTTTGTGACTTTATGGGCCTGTGTCTGGATCAACTGATGAACCAGGCGGCAAAATTTAGATATATGTTTGGCGGAAAGGCGACATGTCCAATGGTTTTGAGAACTACTTATGGGGCTGGCATGAACGCGGCATCCCAACATAGCCAATCGTTACATCCTATTGTCACTATGATCCCAGGTTTGAAGGTTGCAATACCGTCGACACCCGCTGATGCAAAGGGGTTATTAACAACGGCGATCCGAGACGACGATCCCGTTATTTTCTTTGAACATAAGACCCTTTACACAATATCGGGAGATGTTCCTGATGGCGATCATACCGTTCCTTTTGGAAAGGCAAGAATAGTTGCAGAAGGTGAAGACTGCACTCTTGTAGCAACAGGTCGAATGGTTTCTTTCTGTGAGAACGCAGCTCAAGCACTATCGGAAGACGGAATTTCTTGCGATATTATTGACCCAAGAACTACGAGCCCGCTTGATGAAGATGCTATTCTGGACAGCGTAGAAAAAACGGGCCGTTTGGTTGTGGTTGATGAAACCCCGCCAAGATGTTCATTTGCCGGTGACATAGCTGCATTGGCTGCAAGTGAAGTGTTTTCTTCTTTGAAAGCTCCAATTAAGCAAGTTACAGCACCGCATTCGCCCGTTCCGTTTGCGAAAGAGCTTGAGGCCGCATATGTTCCCTCACCCGCTAAGATAAAAGATATTGTCGAGCAGACTGTAAATTATAAATAGGTAGAGAGATGACAGAAAAAATTGAGGCTCTAACGATGCCCAAATGGGGTATCGAAATGGAAGAAGGAAAAATTACCGAATGGATTATTGATGAAGGCAAGAGCTTTAAAAGGGGTGAAGTCCTTCTCGTTATTGAAACGGATAAAATTTCCAACGAGGTTGAAGCGGAATTCGATGGATTATTTCGAAAAAAAGTTGTTGAGGCAGATGGTACTTATCCTGTAGGAGCCTTATTGGGGGTCTTTGCGGAAGAATCAATTGCGGATGATGAAATTGAAAAATTCGTGAATGATTTTGTTCCACCGGAAACTTCCTTTAAACCGGAAAGCGCATCATCTTCGAGCCAGCCAGAAGAAAAAAAGACTGAACCTAAAAAAGAATCTGCTGCCAAAAAAGACCTTCCTTCATCGCCTCCTGAAAATGTCAATATCTCACCGAAGGCTTGGGAAGTCGCTGTAGAACTGGAGGTTGACGTTGAAAGCATTACTCCTAGTGGAAGAAGAGGTAGAATTTCGGTCCAAGACGTAGAACAGGTTGCGGATCCGGCAAAACTGGCCACCTATAAAGGGGAAGAAGAGGCAAGCTCAATACCGCAATCGGACAATCCATCAAATCTCATTCCCCATACAGGTATGAGAAAAGTGATTGCTGAAAGGACAACGGCTTCCAAAAACACGGCTCCGCATTTTTATCTTAATGTTGATTTGGATGCCAAAAAATTATCGGAAAAAAGGGAAAAACTGAATCAAGGAAAAAACAAGGAAGAGAAAGTTTCCGTTAACGACCTTATAATTAAGTGTGTCGCAACAGCCCTCACAAAGCACCCTGAGGTTAATGTTAATTGGTCCGACGATGGAATATTACAATTTAAGAATGCCGATATTTCTATTGCCGTTGCAACTGATGCTGGGCTTATAACGCCAATAGTAAAAAAGGCTAATGAGAAAAGCGTTGAAGAAATCTCTGCTGACGTGAAAAGACTTTCGGATTTGGCTCATACCAACAAATTAATGCCTGAGGATTATCAAGGAGGTACTTTTTCTATCTCTAATTTAGGCATGTTGGGAATTAAGTCTTTTACTGCTGTTATAAACCCTCCTCAATGTGGAATACTTGCTGTGGGTAAGCTTGAGAATGATATCATTTCGGTAACAATGTCTTGTGATCATAGGGCTATAGATGGCGCAGTTGGCGCAAGATTCCTTCAGACCTTATCGGAAATTGTTGCTAAAGCAGAAGACATCTAAACCTTTTTCTCGGAATCTTCCCAGTAGGGATCTCTTAAATTTCTTTTAAGAATTTTTCCTGTCGGTGCTTTTGGTAACTCGTCAATAAATTCGACCGACTTGGGTTTCTGATAAGAGGCAAGATGTTGTTTGGCGGTATTAATGATTTCTTCTTCTGTTGCATTGGTTTCCGGTTTTAAAACCACATAGGCTTTTACCGCTTCGCCCCACTCATCATCGGGCACTCCTATTACAGCGGTTTCCAAAACGGCTTCATGTTTACAGATGGCTTCTTCCACTTGCACTGAATATATATTTTCTCCTCCCGAGATAATCATATCCTTGGCACGGTCTTTAATAAAAATGTACTGATCTTCATCCCAAGTAGCTATATCGCCTGTCCACATCCAGCCATTCCGGATGGTTTTTTCAGTTAAATCGGGTCTTCTGAAGTAACCCAACATATTGGCGTCGGAACGTACGATTATTTCCCCGGGTGTTTTTCCATCATTTGGCACGGGATTGCCCTTTGGGTCTACAACTCTAACAGACGTAACAAAGCCTTCTCTTCCGCACGATTTAAGTCTCTCCTCATTAACGCCATCAATGACCGCTTTGATATGATCCTCTTGGGATAAGAATGTCATGGTCGTGCCTTCGGTTTGACCGTAACCCTGAATTATCTGACATGGTAATTTATCAAGGGTTTCCCGAATAACCCTTGATGGCATAGGACCACCACCGTATTGGACACACCTTAAACTGGAAAGATCATACTTATCGAAACCCTTAACCGCCATCATCCAATTAAGCATTGTTGTAATACCCAAAAAACCAGAAACTTTTTCCTGTTGGATTAGATCAAGTGCCAATTTTGCATCAAAATTCATTAAAACAATTGGGCATCCATGAGCTGTATAATTCATAGCGAGAAGCACGGGAATATGAAACATCTGACCCGTAAGCATATAGACATCGGAGGGAACTATCCTCTCCGCGACCGTTTGGTTAAGCATTCCAAAGTACGCCGTTTTATGTGAGTGCAATGCTCCTTTTGATTCTCCCGTTGTACCACCCGTATACAAAATAAAGAAAGGATCATCATCCCCTATTTCTTGCGCCCAGGGCGGTTCGGAATTCGGAGAAGAATCAATCAACTCAGTAAAACTGTTATTGCTTCCTTCACCATATTCCAGCCAATGGTCTATAAAATTAATTTCTTTTTGTAGCTCAGAGGTTATTTGTTTGAATTGACCTTGAGCTATAAAAACCTTTGGCTCACCATTTTCCAAAATCTTGACTATTTCAGGAGTGGCTAATCTCCAATTTAAGGCATGTGCTACTAGTCCGGATTGACCACAAGCAAAGAAGAATGCCAGATACTCAATCGAATTCTGTGAAAGAATAGAAACCCTATCACCCTTTTCTAACCCTAAACCTCTTAACCCATTTGCAATTCTTTTGACCATGTCATCCAGCTCTCCAAAGGTGACACGCCTATTGGAAGTCTCATCAAAGACAGCCCAGGCTTGTGGCTGTCTCTTAGCTTGTTTTGATGTTATCAGTCCGATATTGATCATATCTTTATTATGAATCTAATGGATCCAAGAATTCTCGAACATATGTTCCATCAAGACATTCTAATAATTTTGGTACAATATCTTTAAAATGCTGTGTTTGCTGGTGTGCTTCGTCTAATTCTTCATTTTCAAAGGATTCTATGACCGCGTAGGAATTTTCTTCTCTTAATTTGTAGAATTTATAGTACAAACAACCTTCTTCGTTTTCTAATGTCGCTTTTTCAAGCTCTTGACAGGCTTCTACAAAAGTATCTCTTTTTTCTGGATGAATCTTCATACGAGCAATAAATGTAAACGCCATTATTTTTTCTCCTTTTGACTAATTGTGACATAATAGCTAGATATTTCCAAGTATTTGGATAAATATAAAGGTGGGTCAAAGCCAATGAATATAGAAAAAATAAATAACCTTGCCGAGTTTGCTACCTCCTATAAAGATGAGGTCAGCGACAAAGAATGTCTCATCGTTGATAAAGAAGTCAGGACCTGTGAAGAGTTTTCAACAAACATTCTCAATCATGCCAAAAGATTTGTCTCTCTGGGTTTAAATAAAGGGGATAGAGTTGGTATTTTATTATTCAATTCAATTGAATATTTGGAAATTATGTATGGCGCAATGTATGCAGGTATTGTGCCCGTAAATATAAATGCACGCTACAAAACAAACGAGCTGGATTATTTATTAAAGGACAGTGATTGTAAGTATTTATTTATCTCTTCTGAATCTGATGAAATAACAAATTTTGCTCAATTAATCCTCTCAGTACTTGATGAAAATAACCAAAAGGTTGCAAGCCTCATCGATACCTACGTAATTGGTGGAAGCGATGATGAGCGATTGAAAAATTTTACAGAATTTCTTCAATTGGGTATTGATAATGTTGAAATCAATACACCAATAAGTAAAGGCGATGATCCTGCTTTTATTATGTATACATCAGGAACAACTTCCAACCCAAAAGGATGTCCACTCAGCCATAACAATATGATCCATTCTTCTATATCGATGGCTGAAAGATGGACAATGACTGAAAAAGACACATTTTGGGATCCATTACCCATGTTTCATATGTCAGCTATTCTTCCTTTTTCTGCGTGTTTGATATCAAAAGCTCCCTATATTTCTACTGTGTATTTCAATGCGGATGAATCTATAAAAATTCTCGAAGAAAAAAAAGTAACGATAGCCTTCCCTGCTTTTCCTGCAATAATGCTTTCTCTAGTTAATCACCCAGAATTTGATGCTTCTAAATTATCAAATTTAAGAATACTAAATAATGTGGCTCCAATAGATACCCTTCGATCGTTTCAAGATGCGCTTCCAAATGCCAAGCAGGTATCAGCTTACGGTTTAACAGAGGGTGGAGGTGTTTCGGCATATGGCTCACCCGATGATCCCCTGGAGAAGAGAATTACAACCAGTGGTAGACCGTTTCCTGGAGTAGAAATAAGAATAATTGACCCAGAAACAGGTGACCAAAAAAACAATGGAGAAAAAGGGTTAATAGAAATCAAAGGCCCGTCAGTTTTTTCTGGATATCTAAATGACCCCATCAAGACCAAAGAAACCTTGTCTGAAGATGGCTGGCTAGCAACAGGTGATATAGGTACTCTAAGTTCAGATGGATTTATTAGTTACCATGGAAGATTGAAAGATATGCTGAAGGTTGGTGGGGAAAATGTTGCGGCTTTAGAAATTGAGTCTTTTTACAATAATCATGATGGAATAATGCTGACGCAAGTTGTGGGTATTGAAGATGAGAGACTTGGTGAAGTGGCGGCTCTTTTCGTAGAAAAAAAAGAAGGATCAAATGTATCCGCTGATGAATTAGTCGACTTCGCTAAAGGAAAGATTTCAAATTTTAAAGTTCCTCGCTATATCGTTTTTATCGATGAATGGCCAATGTCTTCTACGAAAGTACAAAAATTTAAACTTAAAGAATACGATTTAGGTGATAAAGTTTTTGGCTGATTATTAAGTTTTTGTTGTTCGATAGTTTTTCTAATTTTTCTTTCATTTCAGAAACATTTCTATCAAGCGCTATAACCACCATCCACGCCAATGATCTGACCATTAACATAACCCGCATCTTCGCTCAGGAGAAATCGAACCAAAGTAGCCACCTCAATAGGTTGCCCCAATCGAGGCATTGGTGTGCGATCAAGACACATATCGATGACGGACTTTGCAGTGGCATCAACTGTGAATGACGAATGTACAATGCCAGCATCAATGACACCTGGAGCAACCGCATTCACTCTTACATTTGATGTAGCTGCTTCTCTAGCAAGTTGACGTACAATCCCCATAATCGCGGTCTTAGGAATACCTGACATACCATCATTTTCTAATGTTCTCAAAACGGCAGTGGTCAAAAACTGTACAATCGCACCACCGCCACTGACACCTAATTGACGAGCGGATTCTTTCAATACATTGAAGGCCCCGAATACATCAACCGACATAATCGACTGAAACTCATCTACAGAAACATCTATCAGAGGTTTTAGGGGAATTGACGGCCCCACAGCATTAACTACACCAACAAGGTTCGT
This sequence comes from uncultured Rhodobiaceae bacterium, assembly GCA_913047775.1. GTDB lineage: Bacteria > Pseudomonadota > Alphaproteobacteria > MED-G09 > MED-G09. The sequence goes on along the minus strand of CAJWUE010000049.1, from coordinate 1,770 downwards.
CTCAGTATCAGAATCTGCAAGCGCAAGAAAATTTTCTACCGACTGCATCTCTCTCACATCAACCGCAGCAGCAGAAGTATTAAAACCCTTTAAATTAAGACGCTCGCACAACTCAAACGCCTTCTCTTCGTTTTTATTATACCCAATCAGCAACTTATAATCTTCTGCCAGAATCTCAGCAACGGCAATACCTAAACCTCCACTGCCGCCAAATATCGCAATACTATTCATACCAGCTACTCCTGTTCTATAATACGAAGCCCCACCAATATTTAGAAATTAAAATGAAACTATTCTCAAAACACCTTTGCAGGATGATCAGGATCAACTATTTCTTGTAATTCAAAAACATTACCATCAATATCTCGACCATAGGTTGCCTTTACTTGACCAAAATCTTGTGGAGGCGCATGAAATTGAACTCCATTCTTCACCAACCGATCATATTCTTCTTCAATATTAGTAACATCTACACAAACGTGTGTATGACCATGATTATTTACTGGTCGATTTTTATCCATAGGCTGACAAGGGGGTGAAGAATACTCAAAAAATTCTATCATAATGTTTCCACATTTTAAAAAACCCTGTTTTGCGGAACTGTCCTCTAACCCAACAACGTCATCGATCTGTTTTGATCCTTTCGGCCATTCAGTACGTGCAACTTCTATAAATCCAAAATTTTCACTATACCAATTCATGAGTCTTTCAATATCGGGAGTTGAAATAGCTGCATGGTGTAAACCATTTATTGTCATCGTTAATTCCTAAAAAAGCTTACAAAACTCTACAACATAATATTGAGGTTGAAAAACACTTTTTGTTTATACATTTGTTAGAACAAATATTGAGGCCCGGAAAGAAATCGAGAGAAAAAACTATCAAAGTAGATATAGCAGGCGTAAGAATAACATAAAAAAAACCCCGGCTTGACCGGGGTTTTTAATTATTAAAGTTTTTCAAAACTTAGAAGTGAAACGAAGCTCTGACACCCATTGACATTGGTGCACCATATCTCGTAAAGTTCCACAGCGCAGCCACTGGGTTAGCTGATACTCTGTAGAGTTCATCAGTCAGGTTTCGACCCCAAAATGTTAAAGCTATATTATCAGTAGCATCCCATGTGATAAAAGCATTAACAAGGGTTCTTTCTTGTGCTTGACTATTAGCTTTTTGCTTTATGACCGGATTGTCATAGGTTCCCCCTGCTGCATTAGCCGGTAATGGACTTGTTTCAAACTCATCCATATGATGAAATCCTACATTGTAAGTTAAAGAACCGCCTGAATCTAAATCCTGGAAATATGTAACTGATAAACCTGCAGTCATCTCAGGAGAAAAAGGAACATTCAAACCGGATAGATCAGGATTAATAGTTACTCCAGAAGCTGCACCAGCGGTTAAAGTTCCGCCATCTAGACCGGGTGCATACTCATCATATTCATGATCTAAAATTCCTATGAAACCATCAAAACGAAGGTTGTCATTTGGAACAAATGTAGCCTCAAGTTCAAAACCGGTTGCAGTTGTCTCACCTTCGTTAACAGCAGCAGTTTCTTGGAACGAGACATCACCCACCATACGAACCTTCACAGAGTCCCTTTGCAAGCTTTCGTACTCAGTTTGGAATACCGCTGCATTTAATCTCAATCTTCCATCCATCAAGTCAGATTTCAAACCAATTTCAATGTTAGTATTCTCCTCGTCATTGTATGGTTGACAAGTAAATACTGAACCACAAGTTTCTGTATAACCACCAGCAACATAACC
>CAJWUE010000048.1:0-10834 GCA_913047775.1 uncultured Rhodobiaceae bacterium | reverse complement strand
CTAAATAGAAAATTTATTTCTTGTAAGAACTAAAACTAAATCTGTCTCTTTGGGTAGTTCTAATCTACCTATTGGGGCATTTCTACCTTAAACTTTTCAGTATCGGGTAGAGATACTGTTGCTTTACATGAATCCATAAAACACTCAATCTCTTCACTTTCACCATTTAGATATAAATATTTGCCTTTCCCATGCTTAACATCATCTTTAAATTCTCCAATATACTTAACTCCATCACTATAAGTGTATATTCCTACTCCTTCCTTCTTATCTTCTATAAAATCACCCACATATAAATCATTTTCCCATTCATTAATTTTGTGGGCATAGGAACCTTTACCTTGCCTCTTCCCTTCAACCCATTGACCCACATACAAATCACCACTCAGATATGAATATGTTCCATGGCCGTGTGGAATATCTTTCTCAAAAAATCCAATAAATCTATCGCCGTTTGAATAAAAAAAGACTCCTTCACCATGGTACAAATTATCTTTCCATTCTCCTGAGTACATTTCTCCTCCATCATAAAGATAAGAGCCTGAGCACATATCCCAAACCTTTGAAGGATCATCAGGACACACAGGCAATGAAAAAGATTTCAAAGAGAATAAAAAAATCGAGATTGCTAACAGTCTAAATTGAAATAGATTTACCATTTTTCTTATAATATAAGCATTCTCATATTACTGCTTTAGATCTCTTAAAACTATTCTATCAGAAATAATTTCAGATGATCTCACTGGATTAATTTCTATTCCTCCTCTTCTTAGGTAATTTGCCTGAACTCTTAAAATGTTAGGGCTGCATCTTCTCATCAAATCATTAAAAATGATTTCTACGCAATCCTCATGAAAGGCTTGATAATTTCTAAAAGACGCTAAGTATTTTAGTAAACTCACTTCTTCTATTCTATTTCCTTGATAGGATATCCTAATAGTAGCCCAATCTGGTTGGGACGATATTGGACATAAACTTCTAAAATTAGAAAATATAAAATTATCTTTAGTGGGTTGATCTAGAGTCTGCAACTTAAGAGAGTTGGGATTTTCAATAATTAAACCTGTGTCTATTATTAGTGTATCCAAAGTTTGGTCAGCAGGATAAAAATCATTAGGTTTCTCAGCAATTTCTAACTCTATTTCTTCTTCTATGCAATTGGTTAAATCTTCTTTAAGGAGAGAAAGGAAAGCCTCTTTAGACTCAAATTTTTTGTTATTTAAAGAGTTTAAATAAAGCTTCAGAGACTTTGATTCAATAAATTTTTTTGAAGAACTAGAATAAGAAAAGTAAAGAATTCCACTGTTAGGCACTCCTTCTTTTCCAAGCCAAGATAATTCATAGACTGTCCAAGCATCAAATCCATAGAATTTTTTTTCATGATAATTTATATTAAGATTCTTTCTTCTTTCTGATCTATTCAAGCTAAACAGAATATCTGGACTATATTCAGTTGGAATTTTATCCCGATGTTTAGGGTTAATTTCATTAAATTTCAAAACTAAGTCCTAATGCCTTTGCCCTTTTGTAAAAGCAACAAAGAAACGAGGAATAATATAATAATAAAACTAATTATCATTAAAAGGGAAAACCCTACTGACATATTCATTGATGCTAAATCTGAAGATCCAAGCAAACCTTCCCTTAATGCATTAACCATGTACAGAATTGGATTAGCAAGAGAAACAGTTCTCCAGAATTCAGGAAGCATATCTACAGAGTAAAAAATACCGCCTAGGTAACTTAAAGGAGTTAAGATAAAAGTTGGCACTATAGATACATCATCAAACGACTCAGCAAAAAGTGCATTTAAAAAACCTGCAATAGAAAAAAGAATAGAAGTTAAAAATAGAACTAAAAGTGTCAAGGGCCAGTTTTGGACTTCTAGTTCCACAAAAGGCAATGAAACTAAAGCTACAAGAATAGCAACCATAATACCCCTAGCAACACCACCAAAAATCCAGCCCATTAGGATAATATAATGCGGTATGGGAGTGACTAATAATTCTTCAATACTCCTTTGGAATTTCACGCTAAAGAAAGAAGATAGAACATTTGAGTATGTATTATTTATTACAGACATCATAATCATTCCAGGAACCATCCATTTAAGAAATTGATAACCCCCAATTTCCCCTATCCTTGAACCAATGATTACACCTATTGTTACGAAATAAAGAATTATCATGATTGCTGGAGAGATCAAAGTCTGCATCCAAATTCTGGTAAATCTTCTTACTTCTTTTCTTATTATGGTAAGAAGAGCATTTAACTGTTCTACTCCTGTCATTTTAATTCATCCATGTTGCTGGATTTTTCTGAATCGATATCAGAATCAATTAAATTAACAAATAATTCCTCTAATCTTCCTGTTTCATTTCTCATGCTTACTACACGAATATTTAATTTAGACAGCTCAATAAAGACTTCATTTAATTCCTGTCCTTTCTTTATAGTCACTATTAATTTTTTGGGATCTTCTAATCTAAAATCATAGTTAGTTAAAGCAGGAACCTGTTCTAGAGGTGATTCTAAATCCAAAACAAAAGTTTCTTTTTCTAACTTGGCTAACAACTCTTGCATACCTGTATTTTCAACAATATCTCCTTTATCAATAATGGCTATATTTCTACATAACCTTTCTGCTTCTTCTAAATAGTGTGTTGTTAGTATCATGGTGACCCCTTGTTGGTTCATTTCACTTAGAAAGTCCCAAAGAGAACGTCTAAGTTCTATATCAACTCCTGCCGTTGGTTCATCCAATATCAACAATCTGGGTTTATTAACTAAAGCCTTTGCAACCATAACTCTTCTCTTCATTCCTCCAGAAAGATTTATTGCCTTTTCATTCCTTTTATCCCAAAAATCCAGTTTCTTCATAAAATATTCAGCATTCTGTTTGGCCTGTTTTAAGCTTAAACCATGATAACCAGCCTGGTGTCTAATGATGTCTTCAACTTTTTCAAATTGATTAAAATTAACTTCTTGACCTACTACACCTAACTGTCTTTTAGCCAAAGAATGATTCTTATCTATATCTATACCTAAAATTTCCACTTTTCCAGAAGTCTTAGTTATGAGCGAACTTATTATTCCTATGGTGGTAGTTTTTCCCGCTCCATTTGGCCCTAACAGTGCAAAAAAATCTCCTTCCTCAACTTCTAAATTAATGCCTTTAAGCGCCTGAGAATTTTCAGGATAAGTTTTGTATAAATTAGTTATAGTCAGGGCTTGAGTCATTTTCTTACTTGAATAATTGAACCTGGTTCGGGAATTATAAAACTTTCTTGTAATTTCTCTTTATTAAGGATCCTCTTTAATTCTTCAGCAGCCATTTTAGGTCCATCTTTGCCTAAGGGGAATGTCCCAAAATGCATTGCTACTGCCTTCTTGGCTTTAAGTAGCTTAAATGCTTCAACAGCTTCTTTAGGCCCCATATGGCTAGATTTCATAAAATCACGAGGCAAATATGCTCCAATTGGCAATAAGGCTATTTGTGGTTCTCCTATTCTTTTTCTTACCATATTGAAATGGGGTCCTTCTGCGGTATCTCCTGCAAAAAAGATTGAAGAATTTTTACTTTCTATAAAAAATCCCCCCCAAAGAGATTCATTAACATCAAAGCGCGTTCTTATTGACCAATGCTGAGCAGGAACCATATAAATATTTAAATCATAAAGATTTCTTTTCTGCCACCAGTCAAGTTCAACTATTTTATTTTTATCTATAAACTTTAAATATCTAGTATTTCCTAAGCCCACTATAAAAAGGGGGTTATGTTTCTCCTTTAATCTTTTGAGAGTTGTTAAATCCATATGATCATAATGGTTGTGGCTTACTAGAACTATATCTACCTTAGGAAGGTCTTCAAAAAGAATGCCTGGTTTATGAAATCTAGAAGGACCCAGTCTTCCGAAGGGACCGCATTTGTTCGACCATATAGGATCTGTAAGAATATTAATACCATTAATCTGTATAAGAAATGAAGCGTGATTTATAAAAATTACTCTTGCACCTAAAAAATCATGGTCTGAAGGATTTGTTGGGGTAATCTCTTTCCACAACCATTTATCTTCACTTTCTTTATTGAATCGCCAAGGTCTTAATTTGATAAATTCCCAAAGAGATATTTTATCTTCTAATTGAATCAGGTTATGGAATTTCTCTCCATCAAAGTGATCAGTTTCTGGACCAGAATATTTCATAGAAGAACAACTTATAAATACAGGTAAGAGAAAAACTAAAAAAGAATATCTAAGAAAAGTCATAAAGGTTTACTTACCTAAATAAGCCATACCTTCTTCCAAACCTCTCAGAGTCAACGGAAACATATTATCTTCAATTAATGTTCTTGTTATTTCTACTGAAGCACTGTACTCCCAGTGTTCCTGTGGAACAGGATTAAGCCAAACAACCTTTTCATAAACATCAACAAGCCTCTTCATCCATATCGCTCCTGCTTCCTCATTCCAGTGCTCAATACTACCTCCAGGGTTAGTAATTTCATATGGAGCCATAGTTGCGTCACCTATCATAATTATTTTGTAGTCAGAGGAATATTTATTAATTATGTCCTCTGTATAAAGTCTCTCGTTTTGTCTCCTTCTATTGTCCTTCCAGACACTTTCGTAAACAAAATTATGAAAATAAAAATATTCTAGATTTTTAAATTCTGTCTTACAAGCAGAGAACAGCTCTTCACAAACTTTTACATGAGGATCCATGGAACCTCCAACATCAAAAAAAGCTAAGACCTTTACAGCATTTCTTTTCTCCGGTTGATATCTAATGTCTAATAAGCCTGCTCTTTTAGCAGTTGAACTTATAGTTCCACCTAAATCAAATTCTTCTTCCGCACTATCTCTTATCATTTTTCTTAATCTTCTAAGAGCAACTTTTATGTTTCTAGTTCCCAACTCAACGTTGTCGTCTAGATTTCTAAATTCTCTAGCTTCCCAAACCTTAACTGCTTTTCCTTGTTTCCCTTCTCCTCCTACTCTTATCCCCTCTGGATGTTTGCCATTATTTCCGAAAGGAGATGTTCCTCCAGTTCCTACCCACTTACTACCTCCTTCATGTCTTTCCTTTTGCTCTTCCATTCTTTTCTTAAATTCTTCAAGAAGCTTTTCTAAACCACCTAATGTTTTTATCTTTTCAAGCTCTTCTTCGGTAAGAAATTTTTCAAATTCAGCTTTAAGCCAATCTTCAGGGATAAGCATCTCTAAAACGTCATCCAGGCTCTCAAGTCCCTTGAAATATATATCGAAGGCCCTGTCAAACTTGTCGTAATGTTTCTCATCTTTAACAAGAATAGCGCGACTTAAATAGTAAAAATCTTGCATATTAGCAAAAGTAAGGTTCTTATCGATTGCTGAATTTAGATCTAATAGCTCCCTCAAGGTGCACGGAACACCAGTAGATTTAAGAGTATTAAAAAGAGATAAAAACATCCTGATTAATTATTACTTTCTCTTCTAGCCATAAAAGCCAACCTTTCTAAAAGTTGAACATCTTGTTCATTTTTTATTAGAGCCCCATAAAGAGGAGGTATGGCTTTGTTAGGATCTCTGTCTTTCAAAATCTCATCAGGAATATCATCTGCCATTAATAACTTTAACCAGTCTATGAGTTCTGAAGTAGAAGGCTTCTTCTTCATTCCTGGTACTTTTCTTATATCAAAGAAGATATCCAAAGCATCCTTTACAAGTTTCTTTTTTATCTGAGGATGATGAACATCAACTATTTTCTGCATAGTTGTTCTATCTGGAAAATTAATATAATGGAAAAAACACCTTCTTAAAAAAGCATCGGGTAGTTCTTTTTCATTATTGCTAGTTATTATTACGGCTGGTCTCTTGTAGGCTTTGATGGTTTCTTTGGTTTCATAAACATAGAACTCCATCCTATCTAGTTCTTGAAGAAGATCATTTGGAAACTCAATATCAGCTTTATCGATCTCATCAACCAGTAAAACTACTCTTTGTTTTGAGGAAAAAGCTTCCCATAATTTACCTTTCTCAATGTAATTTGATATATCCTTTACTCTCTCATCGCCTAATTGAGAATCTCTGAGTCTAGTTACTGCATCATATTCATACAAACCCTGACGTGCTTTAGTTGTTGACTTTATGTGCCATTCAATCAAGGGCATTTTAAGAGAGGAAGCAACTTCCTGAGCCAACATAGTTTTTCCTGTTCCAGGTTCGCCTTTTATCAGGAGAGGTCTCTCTAAAACAACAGAGGCATTAACGGCCATACTTAAGTCTTCTGTTGAAATGTATGTATCAGTCCCTTTAAATTTCATAATTAATCCTATAATCTAATTTTTGGAGCGAAACTTTATCATAATGAATTGGATACTCACTAATTGTATCTAGTCCTTAGGTAACCTTAACTTTGCCATTTGTCTGGCTTGACCTATTAAATTATCTTCTGAGTCCCAAATTTCATCATCCTCTTCAAGAAATCCTTTAGTTACAAAGTCTGTCTTACCTCTCATTCTGAGAGGTCCAGGACAGGGCTTCTGCATTAAATGGAGAGTTAATTCTATAGAAGGCACCCAACCTCTTGAGCCTAATCTATTGAAAATTGGAGGTGACATAGTATCCAGGAAAAAGATTACAGAAAATAAATCTGCAGGTTCTCCACCAGGCCAGGACATATAAGCATCTAGGCAGGCTCTTTCTCTCTTTCTGTTCTCTTCCCACCAAGCACTATTTGGAGTAAACCTTCTATCAATCTGCTTTTCTAAAACGGGAGTAAACCCTTCTTTAAAAGGCATCTTTATACATTTTTCTATTGGAGGAAAGCCAGGAGATTCTCTTTCTTTCAAAGTATCTCCTTTTGATTTAGAAAAGTCAGTAAAGCATGCAGTAAACCTTATACGCTCCTCTCCTCCTTGCACAAACTTAAGTAAAGCAGTTGATACGCTTCTTCCGGTATTAAGTTTCTCTATCTCTAATCTGGCCTTACCAGATTCAACTCTGGATAAATAATGTCCTGTGATAGAAAGCGGGTCTTTGTGGTCTAAACATTCCGATAAGGCCCTAGCTGCAGTTGCCATTGAATAACCTCCATTAGCAACTCCGCCAATGTTCCAATCATCAGTCAACTTAGCTTCCCAAATATTTTCTTCTAATTTCGTAACAGCGGTATCACGAAGGAATTTTGGATATCCTATTTTTTGATTCATAAAGCTGATTGATTAAGCGTTTTCTCTTTTCATGAGATAAACACAAAGGATCAAGATAGCGGTCATTATTATTTCGCCTGCTATGGCCATAGTTAAAGGATCTGAACCATGAGCTACAACAGCTAAGCTTCTAAACACAGCAGCAGAACCCAATAATGAAATAGATGCATAAAGCCAAACATGTTCAGCTCTAAAAGCTCCAATACAGGCAAAAACACCAGCCGTAAAAAAGAAAGAAGTTAAATCACCTATCTGAGTGTTACCGCCCATACCTTCCAATAAAGGCATTGCTAATCCCGCTGCAGCGCTAGCTGGATCTACTATCCACCCTACGCAAGTATAAAGCATGATAAGACCAACAATTCCTGACAATCCTCTCGCTATCATATTTAACTCCTATTTTTTTAATTAAAAATCAGTTGTTAGGAACTACCCTAATTAATTTCCCCTTATTACTATCAGTAGCTAAAACTAAGCTTCCATCAGGGGCACTAACTACATTTCTTATTCTTTGATCTAAACTACTAAATAGGATTTCTTCTTCAACAATTTTATTACCATCTACAGAAATCCTTCTAACATCACGGGATACTAAAGCAGAGATGAATAAACTACCTTTCCATTCTGGAAATAAATCTCCATCATAAAAGGTCATTCCTGAGGGGGCTATTGAAGGTACCCAATACTTTATAGGCTGTTCCGTGCCTTCTTTCTTCTTAAATGGTGAAATGAGCGCCCCACTATAATCAATGCCATAAGTAATTGCTGGCCAACCATAATTATTCCCTTTTTTTATAATATTTAATTAAATTAAATCAATAAAAATAAACACTTATTTAATTTTCTTCTACTGTCTTATAATTTAATATTAAGAAATGCTTATTGTTTTTTTTATCGATTTTTTTTAATTTTTTGTCATAAACAAATCTATTTTCATTTAAATAAAAATATGGATTAGACAAAATATTATATTCGTATTTTTTGTATTCTGTATTAATTCTATCAATATTCTTAATTAAAAATATTATAAGTGTTATTAAAATCAACATAAGAGTTCTTTTTTTAATATTAACTTTCTTAAAATCAAGTTTTTCCAAATATAATGATATTGGTATAAAAAAACATAAAGCAAATAATGTGTAACCTCCGTATCTTAGAGCTGGATGATTAACAAACCATTCTATGATTAATAAGATTAAAAAAAAGTAGAAAATTTTATATTTGCTATAAACCTTATTTTTTTTATTTTCTTTATCAAGGTAAAATAAAAATAATATAAATGAAATTGTTATAATAATCAAAAAACTATCTGATACCTTTGTAAAAAAATAATTTTGAAACCATCTTGATACCCAATTAAAATTAGATACATAAATTTCAGGATTATCAACTCTAAAATTTGGTGATGCTCCTGATTTGGACCATTGTTCGTACCATAATTTCATATTTTGTACTTCTTCTAGTGGAATTGACCACTGTAAGTTTTCGTTACATGTAAAGCTAGCAGGATAAACCAAACATCCAGTATTAGAAAAAACCGTAAATATGATTAAAATTAAACCAGCAATAAATAAATATAAAACCCTATTAGTTAAAAATTTTAATATTATTTTTTTAGAAAATATGTTTTTTCTTAATTCAAATATCCATAGAAACAAAAATATTATGTAAATTAAATAAAAACTTTTAAGTGAAATAATAAGTATTAATAAAATAATTAATTTTTCAAAAGAATAAATAATATTATTTGGTGAAGAATTGGTTTTTAAATTAATACTTTCCAAATAGTATATAGCAAGCAAAAAAATTAATATCAGTGCTGATTTGTCTGTTCCATGTTCCGCAATTCTATAAAAGGCAGTATTAACATAAATGAATGTAAAAATTATTAAAAAAAAAATGAAATTTGTCTTTTTAAGTTTCAAATAATTTACAATTTTTTTAAATAATATAAAATTTGAAAATCCCAACAAGTATATTGCTCCAGCATTTAATAAGAAGTATTTAATGAATGGAAAATAAAATAAAGAATTAAGATAAAATATTGATGAAGGTGTTCTAAAACCATGATTAAGCAATCCTAGGCCAAATATTTTATTAAAATTTATCAAAGTCAAAGTATATTGAAAATGATAATAGTAAAAATCATCATGATTTTTGTACATTAATAGACCAATAAATAATATTGAAAATATGCTTATAATTATTTTTAAATCTTTTAAAGACTCTTTTAAATATTTAATGAAAATTATTAAACCAAAACTAATTACAATTATATTGTGTGTATAGCCATGTTTAAAATATAAATTTGTAAGATAAGAAATTATTATTAATAATAATAAACCAAACAGGCCTTCAATATCAGAATTATTCTTTTTTAAGGAAAAAAAGCGAAATAATTTTCCGTAACCTATTATTGAAAAAACAATTAGAAAATAACAAAAAAATAAAAATATAATATCTGCCATAGTAAAAATGCTTTTATAAGAAACCAGTACAATTATTTTATAAATATTTATTAAATTTTGAAATTTTAGTCAAATAGCAAGTTATAATATTTTCTAAATTTTTTTAATATGTAATAAAATTTGCTCCCAGCGGTAAATACAATCTGATCATTATCATTCATAAATTTTATTACATCAAGATCTTTGTTAACTGTTGGTCTGCCATATAAATACTTTTCTAAATCTTTTGATTCTGGTAATAAAATTTCATAAATTGATCCCATAAATGATGTTGCAAGAATTTTATCATCAATTTGAGTAATCGAAGTTAGACCTATGTCTAAATTTTCTCCAGAAATAAAATTTATACCTTTTTGTTTGGGATTATTCATATCCAAGTACCAAATATTACTGGAAACCAAATCTCCAAAAAAATAATGATTATGCCATATAGAATTTTCATTTTTGTATAACACACCTCCAATAATTGAATTACCGTATTTGTTATAAGTATTAAATAAAGAATCATGAAAATATTGAAGACTTGGCTCTTTAAATTTCAATAATTGATTATTTAAATTTTCCTTACACTGTTTTGACAAATTAACTACTTCTTCATAATGCTTATCATATATTCTGTATGTACCTTCGTAACAACCCCATCCAAAGTTTAATAAGCTATCAAATTCTGAATAGCTTACAATATTCAGTTCCTCAATATATTCACTTCCAATATCGGGAATAAATGCGTCACCAGTATCTAAATCAAAACTAAAAGCCCATGGGTTTCTAAGACCTGCAAAAACTATTTCTGGCCTACCATCTATTTTAATATATGGATTTTTTTCTGGAGATTTATATTTTTTATTTTCAGGTTTGTTTAAAGTAAATGGATCAATTCTTAATATTTTTCCATTTAATGATTGAAAATCTTGAGAAAGTTTAGGACTTCTGGCATCTCCTGTACACAAATATAAAAAATTATCGATTGGATGAAATTTAATAGTCCCACACGTATGTTCATTTTTAGTAAGCGATTTTTCAAATATTCTATCAATTTTTAATATCACTTCTTCAGTTGATATTGGTATTGTTCTGGACGAATGTTCGTATTGGAATGAAGAGAGCGCTAATTGATTATTTTTATTATTATATGAAACAAAAACTAAATTATCATTTGAAAAATTTGGAGAAA
>CAJWUE010000047.1:0-10884 GCA_913047775.1 uncultured Rhodobiaceae bacterium | reverse complement strand
AACTTACCTCTTCGCGACAATTCTACCTTTTCATGTTGATTAGACATCTTAGATGGAAAAAAATATCTTCCTGTTTCTGTGTCACGGCTACCAATTAATTTTGGGGAATTGGAAGGCCATGTAAAGAGATGATCAGCGATCGGTTTTTGATTAGTCATTAATTTACTCCAAATTTAGTTTATCTTTCTATCCAAACCCTCCCAATAGGGTTTTCTTAAATCTTTTTTTAATACTTTACCAGATGGATTCCTAGGTAACTCTTTAATAAAATCTACTGTTTTAGGGGTTTTAAATCCAGCAATTCTTTCTCTAGCAAAAGTAATAATGTCTTCTTCACTCGCCTCTTCATTATCTTTTAATACCACTAGAGCTTTTACAGATTCTCCCCATCTTTCATCTGGCACACCAATTACAGCAACATCCGCCACTTTATCATGGCCAAATATTGCATTTTCAACTTCTGCAGGGTAAATATTTTCACCTCCTGATAAAATCATATCTTTAACCCTATCATGAACATATACATAACCATCAGAATCCATATAACCAGCATCTCCAGTATGCAACCATCCTTCTTTAAGAGTCTTGGAAGTTTCTTCAGGCAAATTCCAATATCCCAACATATTGGTAGTTGATCTAACGATAATTTCGCCAACTTCGCCGGTAGGCATCTCATGGCCATTTTCATCCACTATAGAAATCTCACAATGCGGAAGAGCCTTACCAGCAGATTTCATACGTTCATTACCATTGACATCATGGTCCTCAGGAGGAAGGTAAGTCACTGATCCAGAGGTTTCAGTCATTCCATAGAGTTGTATAAAACCGCATTGAAAAACTTCCATCGCCTCTTTTAATAGCTCCAAAGGTATCGGTGAGGCTCCGTATGAAATATATTTAATGCTAGAATAGTCTGTTTCCCGAGAAAGAGGATTGTCTAATATCATTTTCATCATCGCAGGGACCATAAAGATCTTTGTGATTCCATAATCATTAATTGCATTTAAGGCTTCTGTAGTTTCAAATTCTTTCAAAACTACATTTTTTGCGCTTGCGTAAAGACCTCCTATTCCCGATCCGGCTCCCCCAATATGAAAAGTGGGAGCTACAACCAATTGCACTTCATCCTCAGTCCATTCGGCCCACTCCATACCTTCTTGAGGTTCTGGTGCTTTATTTCTTGAAGAATAAAAATTATTGTACGTTAACTGAACACCCTTAGGATGACCTGTGGTTCCAGAGGTATACATTTGTATTGCAACATCTTCGAGATTGGGTTGCCTTTGACAAAGGTCAGCGCTTTGAAAATCTCTCCAAGACTCATATTCTGGCCAATCGGGTCTGCTTCCAGTCATACATATGACTTTTTTGACGGAGGGAACATTTTTTAAGATTTTGTCGACCAATCCAAAAAATTCTTCTCCAACAAATAAAATTTTCGCTTGTGAGTCGTTTAATATATACGACACTTCTGGTGGAGCTAATCTCCAGTTTATACCAACTATAACTGTGTTAGATTTCGAACATCCTATAACAAGCTCATAAAATCTATCTGAGTTTTTATCCATATAAGCTACATGATCTTGTTCATTAATTCCCTCTTCGACTAGACCATTCGCAACTTTTTCAGTAAAGGTGTTGAACTCGCTATAAGTAACTGAACGATCTTCAAAAACAAACGCTATCTTATCTGGACATCTCTCCGAATGAAATCTGGGGATATCGGATAAAAAAATAATCTCTTCAACCTGTGGCATAAAATAATCCTAATAAATAATTTGCTCTATTACAAATTACTATTCATAACTAAGCAAGTATGTTTTATTCTATAAATACAAAAATTATAAGAGTTATTATAACTTAAATATTGGAGATGGAAGAATGGATTTAAGTTTTAAACCAGAACATGAGACATTCCGTGACGAAGTAAGGAAGTTTCTGAAAGATGAACTAACTGAAGAATTGCTTGAAGCTGGCAAACTTACTGCAAGTGTTTTTAGTGAAGTAGAGTTTTCATCAAAGTGGCATAAAATCCTCTATAAAAAGGGATGGATAGGAGCAAGCTGGCCTGAAGAATATGGAGGAACTGGCTGGGATGATATGCAAAGGTATATCTTCAGAAGTGAATGTGCTAGCGCTGGAACTCCTTCGCCTACAGCTATGGGTTTGGCTATGGTCGGGCCTGTTTTGATGAAACACGGCACACAAAAACAGAAAGATTTTTATCTTCCAAGAATTTTATCGGGTGAGGATTTCTGGTGTCAGGGCTATTCAGAACCTGGTTCCGGTTCGGATCTAGCTTCACTTCAATGTAAAGCAGTGAGAGATGGGGATCATTACTTAGTCAATGGAACTAAGATTTGGACAACTCATGCTCAACATGCAAACAGAATTTTTTGTCTTGTCAGAACTGATAATTCTGGAAAACCTCAACAAGGCATTACTTTCATTTTGATTGACATGGATACTCCTGGCATCGAAATTAAACCAATAATTACCCTAGCTGGCGACCATGAAGTCAATCAAACATTCTTTGATGACGTCAAAGTGCCTGTAGAAAATGTTGTTGGAGAAGAAAATGATGGATGGACGGTAGCAAAATATCTACTAGAATTTGAAAGGGGCGGAGGTTATGCAGCAGCGTTACAAGAACAAGCAAGAAGAATTAAAAGTATTGCCTCCAAAGAAAGATCTGATAGCGGCGAAAGTCTTCTCGAAGATAAAAATTTTTCAAGAGCCCTTAACGAAGTAGAAATAGAAGTACAAGCTGTATTAATGACAGAACATAGAATTATGTCCGACATTTCTGAGAGAGGACACCCTGGACCTGCTTCTTCAATATTAAAATCTCGCGGATCAGAGCTTAAACAAACTCTTGATGAACTTGCAGTATCTGCCATGGGGTATTACACCCTTCCCCTGCAAAATGAAGCTAGAAAACTTGGATCTAACTTTGAAGTTATTGGACCTGATTATGGGGTTACAATATATCCTCAATATCTCAATAACAGAGCCACTACAATTTATGGGGGATCTAATGAGGTTCAGAAAAATATTATGGCAAAATTTGTCTTAGGGCTTTAAAAAATCAATAATGAATTTGTCTGAATTAGAGGAAATTTTTGGTGAAAGATTAAGCACTTCGGATTCAGTACGAAAGCATCATAGTTCAGATGAATCTTGGCATATCCCAGAAAACTTACCGGACGCTGTTATTTTTCCTAATAATTCTGAAGAAGTATCCTTAATTATAAAATTTGCAAATGACAAAGGGATACCAATTATTCCTTTTGGAGCAGGAACTTCACTCGAAGGACATATTCATGCGGTTAATGGTGGTATTACTATTAACACAATGAATATGAACAAAATTCTTAATATAAATAAAGACGATATGGATTGCGTTGTTCAACCAGGTGTTACACGTAACGATTTGAACAAATTCTTAAAAGATACCGGATTATTTTTCCCCGTTGACCCCGGAGCTAATGCCACATTAGGCGGTATGTGTGCAACACGTGCTTCAGGTACAAACACTGTCCGATATGGAACCATAAGAGAACAGGTTATGGGATTAGAGGTTGTAATGCCTAATGGGGAAATAATCAAAACCGGTACAAAGGCAAGAAAATCTGCAGCAGGGTATGATCTGACCCATTTGATGCTTGGATCAGAAGGAACGTTAGGTGTAATAACCGAAATAACAATGAAACTCCACGGAAGACCTGAAGCGGTCTCTGCAGCAGTATGTCCTTTCTCAGAAATTGAAGAGGCAGTTAATACAGTAATAGAGGCCATACAAGTTGGATTACCTTTATCTAGAATAGAATTGCTAGATGAAATACAAATTATGGCAATAAACCGTCACGAAAAAATGGAATTGGAAGAAAAACCGACTTTGTTTGTCGAAATCCAAGGTTCTGCTTTGGGTGTAAGAGAACAGATAGAAATATTTGGAGAAATTGCAGAAACCAATAACGTTCTTAAATTTGATTGGTCCGACCAGCATGAAACTATCAACAAATTATGGAGTGCTCGCCATGGGGCTTACTATGCTGCGCTTGCGCTAGATCCAGGGAAGAAAGGTTTTACAACCGATGTATGTGTACCCATTTCAAGACTTACCGAATGTATATTAGAAACAAAAAAGGATCTCGAGGAATCTGAAATATTGGCTCCTCTCGTTGGTCATGTAGGAGATGGTAATTTTCACTTAATAATGTTGCTAGATCCCGACAACAATGAAGAAGTTGCTAAAGCAAAAAAATTCAATGAAAAATTAATTGATCGAGCTTTAGAAATGGGAGGAACTTCGACAGGTGAACACGGGATAGGCCTAGGAAAAAAAGATTGTCTTATTAAAGAACAAGGTCTTTCCATCGAGTTTATGAAAAATATCAAGAAGGCTTTAGATCCGAAAAATATTATGAATCCAGGAAAGATTTTTTAATCTTTCATATCTTATGAATCGTTGAATCATGTGTAACCTACATAGAATTTTAAAATAAAATAATTAAATATTTTTTATTTCCTAAAAGTTGGTCTCCTTTTTGCTTAGTAATAAGTGAAATTAAAAAAAATTAGGAGGTTTAAATGATTTTTAAGAAGATACAAAAAACAATTAGAAAAACTATCTTCGCAATATTTCTTGCCGTTGCAGCAATGGGAGCTACTTTTGCAAGTTCCTTGGATTGGAATGTTGGTGTTACAAGTCAATACTTATGGCGTGGAATGTCGCAAGGAAATGGGGCTGCGGTATCTGGAGGATTAGATTATGCCGCTGATAATGGTTTTTCTGTTGGTACTTGGGTGTCCAATGTAGATTTTGGTGATGATACTAGCTACGAATTGGACGGTTATTTTGGATACAGCTTTGGACCAGTAAATGTAGGTTATATTTATTATGCCTATCCTGACGGTGATGATCTTGATTTTAGCGAAATAAGTATAAGCGGTGAAATCGGACCCGTAACTCTTGGAGTTGCCGTCTTAGCTGACGCAGATTGGGAAGCAGACCTTGGAGATGATCCTTATTTCTTTTTAGATACCGGATTCACCTTAAAAGAGGGTCTAGACCTTGGGATTCACATTGGTCATTACGATTACGAAGCTGGTGATGCTGAAACCGATTATGGTCTAAGTTTATCAATAGGAGATTTTAGTTTTGGGATTATGGATAGTAGTCGAGACGATAGTGATCCTAAATTTATCATTTCGTATGGTTTCTCAGGAAGTCTTTAATATTTCAAAATTACTCTAAGGGAGAAGAAAATGATTAAAACTTTGAAAAAATTATCCTTAATTTTTGGAATAGTTTTTGTAGTGATGTCCGGCAGTGCTAATGCTGAAGTAAGCGCTGAAACAGCTTATGTATTCAACACTTTCTCGTTCCTCGTCCATGGTTTCTTAGTCATGTTTATGGCTTTAGGGTTTACGTGTCTTGAAGCAGGGCTTGTTAGATCAAAAAATACAACTGCAATTTGTCTTAAGAATATTGGACTTTATAGTTTAGCGGGTCTTATGTTCTATCTCGCTGGTTATGGTCTCATGTATACCGACGTAAATGGTTATTTTGGCACAATTGGATTAACAAATCCCGAAACCGAAATAACTATTGCAGAGGATGGTACGGGTTACTCCGTAATGTCGGACTGGTTTTTTCAAATGGTTTTCTGTGCCACCGCAATGTCTATCGTAAGTGGAACAATCGCAGAAAGGATCAAACTTCTTCCTTTCTTTATATTCACAATAATACTAACAGGATTAATCTATCCCATTCAAGGTTCATGGGTATGGGGTGGAGGCTGGTTGAGCGAAATGGGTTTCAGTGACTTTGCTGGTTCTACCCTTGTTCATTCTGTTGGTGGATGGGCAGCGCTTGTTGGTGCAATAATAATAGGCCCAAGGCTCGGAAAATATGGTCCCGGAGGAACTGTTCATGCTATGCCTGGAGCAAATTTGCCCTTAGCCACTATTGGCACATTTATTTTATGGTTTGGTTGGTTTGGATTTAATGGTGGATCTCAATTAGCCCTAGGAAGTGCTGCAGATGCTACAGCTATCGCAAACATCTATGTTAACACTAATATCGCTGCGTGTGCCGGTTTAGTTGTGGCTATGATAGTTGCAGGATTTCTATACGGTAAGGCAGATCTCTCCCTCGCGTTAAATGGTGCCTTAGCCGGTTTAGTTGGCATTACTGCTGGTCCAGATGTTGCCACTCCACTTCAAGCTATAGCTATAGGTGGAATAGCAGGAGCGTTATGTACTCTAGCAATTCCATTGATTGACAAAGCTGGAATTGATGATGTTGTTGGTGCTATTTCTGTTCACCTGGTGGGAGGAATATGGGGGACTCTAGCAGTTGGTATACCCGTCCTTAATGGAAGTGGCGACTTTTTGGTACAGCTTATTGGTGTTGTAGCAATAGGTCTATTTGTTACTATAGCTAGTGCCGTAGTTTGGTTAACAATGAAATATACTATTGGGCTGAGGCCATCTAAAGAAGATGAAATAACCGGATTAGACGTTTCTGAAGTAGGTATGGAAGCTTATCCTGAGTTTAATCGAAGCAGTCACTAAATAAGTTCGTCGTTTAATTTTGCCTCCACAAAAAAACGACACAACCACCGTGTCTTTCGACACGGTGGTTTTATTTTAGGGCTTCTTCCACAAAATCTAGTCTGTCTTGCCCAAAAAACATTTCTTCACCTACAAAAATAGTTGGAGCACCAAATGCCCCTTTCTCAACAATTTTTTCGGTATTTGCGATTAGAGCGTCCTTAACCTTCTGATCTGATATTCTTTCCATAAATTCGTTAGGATCAAAACCTCCTCCTAACAATGTCTCAGCAATCTCCTCAGGTTTATTTAAATCTTTTGGTTCAACCCACATAGCATTAAAAATTGTCTCCAAATATTTGTTAAAATCTCCTTCCATTTGATAAGAAATAGCTCCCCTCATTAATGGTAAAGTGTTAACCGGAAAATAGGGGTTGTGTTGGAAGGGAACATTATATCTTTTAGCAAATCTAGGAAGGTCTATTCCCATATAAGCGCCTTTTGCAGGAACTGCAGCAGGTGATTGGTTGTCAGTTGCTTTAAAAATACCTCCCAAGAGAATAGGATGATATTCAAGAATGGCTCCATTTCTTTCAGCTATTAAAGGTAGCTGTGTTGAAGCCAAGTAAACTGTTGGACTTCCGAAATCAAAATAAAATTCAATGGTTTTAGTCATTTCCTAATCTCCAAATTTATAAAAGCTTTATACAAATGTATTTGTTACAAGTCCCTAACCAAGTGGCCTCCATCTACTACTAGTGTTGAACCGGTAATATAAGATCCCGCTTCGCTAGCAAGAAGAAGAATTGGTCCATCTATCTCATGAATTTTACCAAGCCTACGCATTGGAATCCGTCTGATCATATCATTGCTAAGGTCTGAATCAACGAAATCACTATTTAGGTTAGTACGAATATAGCCAGGCGCTATCGAATTAACTCTTACTCCATATTTAGCCCATTCCAACGCCATTTGCCTTGTTAGATGAGATAAGCCGGATTTTGAAGCGGCATAGATACCGTTACCTTTTTGCGGGTTATCTCCAGTAATGGAAGAAACATTTATAATCACTCCCCCTTTTTTCTTTTCTTCTAATCTTTGGTGTAACCAATTTTTTGACAATACCCAAGGACCACGAAGATTGGTATCCATGACATTATCCCATTCATTCGTGGTATGAGAATCCACCGCACCAACGATAGTGACTCCTGAATTATTTACCAAGATATCTATATCTCCCATTCTTTTTTTAATGGATTTTAGACATTCAGCTATAGATTCTTCTTTGGTAACATCTAGTGAAAAAATCTCAACTTTTTGCGATCCTTTTTCCAAATCATTCTTAGTTTCTTCTAATTTTTCTTTACGCCGTGCAGCAAGAGCCAAGTTAGCACCGGCTTCATATAATGTTTTTGCAATTTCTTGACCTAAACCACTTCCTGCTCCCGTAACAAGAGCTGTTTTCCCTTCTAAATTAAATAAATTATCTGGGCTCATTAAAAACTCCTATCGCCGCAGCGGTCATTGCTGACACGCCTGTTTTAAGGGTTGGTTCTGGATCTGGTGCAAATAAGGGAGAATGATTCCCTGGTATAGATATTTCACCTTTTTCTGATTTTTCCCAATCTAAAAGTGATGGTCCACCTATCCAAAAAAGAAAGGTTGGTATTTTTGGTTCAACTCTTCCAAATCTTCCAAAATCTTCTCCACCCATTACTGGAGGAACTTCAAAAACATTATTTTCACCGATAGAATCCTTAATATGTTTAATCACAATATCTACAAACTCAGGTGTATTATAAAGGGCTGGGGTGTATTCATCTCTTAATTTTAATGTTGGCATTTTGTCTTCAGAAATACCCATTGAAATTGCTTCGCCTCTGATAATTCTTTTAATTTTTGAAATAATTTTTTCTCTAACTTCATCTGTATACGATCTGAGTGTAAGTTGAAGTTTTACCTCATCAGATATTATATTATGCTTAAAACCCCCATGAATTGAGCCAACTGTTACAACAGCAGGATTTAAAGGATCTATCTCTCTACTAACTATTGTCTGAAGTGCTAGAACTATTTTTGATGCAAGAACTATTGGGTCTTTAGCGGTATGGGGGTAAGCCCCATGGCCCCCCACACCGAAAATAGTTATATCAGCCATATCTACATTAGCCATGGCGTAACCCTTATGATAAGCAACAGTTCCAGCAGGTAATGTGCTTCCTACATGAAGTGCAAGATTATAATCGGGACGTGGAAATTTTTCAAACAAGCCTTCTTCAAGCATTCTTGCAGATCCCTGTCCTCGTTCTTCAGCAGGTTGAAAAATCACCATCAAAGTTCCAGCCCATTTATTTTTGTTTCTAAGTAATTCTTTTGCAGTTCCAATTGCTACAGCCATATGAACATCATGCCCACATGCATGCATTACATAAACTTCGCTTTTATCAGTATAAAGCGATCTAACCTTTGATGCGTATTTCAATCCTGTTTTTTCTTGTACGGGAAGACCATCCATGTCTGCTCTTATCATCAGCACTGGTCCTTTTCCGTTTTTATAGATTGAAACTACACCTGTTTTAGCAAAACCTTTCGTAACCGAAAAACCTAACTCTTCCATTTTTTCAGCTAACAAATCTGAAGTTTTATATTCTTGCCAAGATAATTCAGGATTTGCATGTAGGTGCTTATAAAGATCTAGAATCTCATCCCCTAATACAGTTAGAGAAAAAATTGGCACTATAAATATTGCAATAATTATTTTTTTAAGAGTCTTCATCTTTTATTATTAATAATTTTTAATTTTATCTTCAACAGCATAGCCCTCAAAAGGTATAAGTATTTGCCTCTTGAATGTGCAAATTACTTTTCCATCTTGGTTAACTCCTGTAGTTTTGATAGTAACAATACCTTGTCCCTTTCTTGATGAACTTTCTCTCTTTTCGAGTACTTCGGATGATCCATATATGGTATCGCCATGAAAAACGGGTGCAGTAAATTTTACTTCGTCCATTCCGAGATTTGCTATTGCTTTTTGGCTACAGTCCGACACACTCATGCCTATAAGTAAGGATAAAGTGTAAGGGGAAACGACTAAGTTTTGTCCAAATTCCGTTTCTTTTCCGTATTCTGAATCAAAATGAATAGGGTGTGTATTTAAAGTCATTAAAGTAAAAAAATGGTTGTCATATTCGGTAATAGTTTTTCCTGGTCTATGCTCATAAATATCACCAATTTCAAAATCTTCGTAATATCTACCGAATTTTTCTCTATAATGGTTAGGTCCAATTTCTTTAGTATTTTTAATCATTCAAATATTTCCCTTTGCATTATTTAAGCTTCAAAGTTAAGCATTTTTTTTTAATGAACACTACTCCTTCTTCCCGTTTTATTGGGTTCTTTTAGTTATTATTTTGCTGATAAGTGTTTTTTTAAATTAAATATAAGAATCTCTTCTATTTCCTTTTTTTTCTTTTTTGAGAAAAGGCGCATATCTCTCCAGAAAGCGAATGACAGGATTTGAAATATAGCTTCTTGCTCTCTTCGGTCTTTGTTTTCAATTTCTGGAAGAGTTTTTAAAATATTCTTTCTGTGTAGTTTGTACATATTAAGAGCATTTTTATAAACTTGCTCTGATTGAACTACGTTTATAGCAGTCCAATAATATAGATTTTTATTCTTAGAATACATGTCGTAAAGAAAGGAAATTAACGTTTTCATTCTTTTTTCTAAAGATTCATTTTCAGATTTCTTTGGAAAATTATTAACGATGCTTTCACTTACTTTTTTGTTTAAAGCCACAAGCAGAGCGTCTTTGTCTTCAAAATGTCTAAAAATTGTTCTTGTACCTAATTTAGCTTCTTTAGCAATGACATCAAAATTTATGTCTTGATTTCCTTCTCTCGCAAGTCTAATTATCGTCGATAAAATATGATCTGACGTGTTTTGGCTTCTTAATTTTCTTCCATCTTTAATTTTTTTTATCATATATATAATTTGACAGTATAGCTGTCATAATATATTGACAGTATAACTGTCATATAATATATTTATAAAAATTACAAGTTATATTGCGAGAAGGGAGACTAAAATGAAGTTATCGATACCATGGTGGCTTACACTAATTATTGTTATCATTTTATTTACCTCAAGCCTTTACGCGGGCAGTAGCCACGAAGTTAATAATTCAGAGATAAAATCTGGAGTATTAAGAACTCCAGATAGTAGATTTGAGAATCTAATAGATTATCCTTTTGAGCCGAACTATATGATTATTGATGGTTTAAGGGTTCATTATCTTGATGAAGGTCCAAAAGATGCTGATCC
>CAJWUE010000046.1:0-11396 GCA_913047775.1 uncultured Rhodobiaceae bacterium | reverse complement strand
ATATCTCCTTTTTTAACTATATCGCCAACTTTAACTAATGGTCTTTGATTAATACAGGTATTTTGATTTGATCTTTGAAATTTCAATAAATTATAAATATCAACGCCAGACTTACTAAGATCTTTTTCAGAAGAAACTTTAATTACTATTCTTTTTCCGTCAATCTTATCAACTATTCCATTTCTTTTGGCTATTATTGTTACGCCAGAATCTAAAGCAACGTCCTTTTCTATGCCTGTTCCAACTAAAGGTGATTCAGGTTTAATAAGCGGAACCGCTTGTCTCATCATATTAGAGCCCATCAAAGCTCTGTTGGCATCATCGTTTTCTAAAAATGGAATTAATGAAGCTGCTACAGAAACAAGTTGTTTTGGAGATACATCAATGTAATCTATGTTTTCGGGTTTAGATAAAATAAAGTTAAGAGATTTTCTACAAGAAACCAGATCTTCTTTAAATTTACCTTTTTCATCAATTGGAGAATTGGCCTGGGCAATGGTATAATCGCCTTCTTCTATAGCTGATAAATAAGAAATTTTATCAGTAACCTTGCCGTCAATCACTTTTTTATATGGGCTCTCAATAAAACCATATTTATTTATCCTTGAATAAGTCGCCAAGCTATTTATTAAACCAATATTAGGGCCTTCTGGAGTTTCGATTGGACAAATTCTTCCATAATGCGTTGGGTGTACATCTCTTACTTCAAATCCCGCTCTTTCTCTAGTTAAACCTCCAGGTCCTAGAGCGGAAACTCTTCTTTTGTGAGTGATTTCAGAAAGGGGGTTGGTTTGATCCATGAATTGAGAAAGTTGTGAAGTACCAAAAAAATCTTTTAAAGAAGTCGTGACCGGCTTTGCGTTTATCAAGTCTTGAGGCATAACAGTTTCTATTTCCAAGGATGACATTTTTTCCTTGATCACTCTTTCCATTCTCAAAACACCTATTCTAAATTGATTTTCAACAAGTTCGCCAACAGATCTCACTCTCCTATTTCCTAAATGATCTATGTCGTCAACTTCTGCTTTTCCATCTCTAAGCAACAACATCACTTTAATAATTTCTATAATGTCATCTTTTCTTAAAATGGTCATATTGTCTTTCGTTTTAATTCCGAGTCTCGCGTTCATTTTAACTCTTCCAACATCAGATAAATCATATCTATCTACATTAAAGAAAAGGTTGTTAAAAATTTCGTTTGCAATTTCAGGCGTTGGTGGTTCCCCCGGTCTCAAGACTCTGTAAATGTCACTTAAAGCATCTTCTTTATTTATGTTTTTATCAGCAACTAATGTATTGATCATGTACGGACCTTTATTAATTGGATCAGTGTCTGTAACAGATAAAACGTTTGAATTGCCTTCTTTAACTTTGTCTAAAATTTCAGAAGTAATTTCTACTCCAATATCAAAAAGCATTTCATTTGTGTTTTGTTTTTTTAAAGGTTTATGTAAATATTTTCCCAACAAAAATTCATCTGTAACCAAAATTTCTTTCAAACCAGCATCTGTAAATTTTTTGTTAAGAACTGCTGTAAGTCTTTCTCCTGATTTTAATAAAACTTTGTTACTTTTTGAGTCAATTAAATCACTTCTAAGTTTGCTTGATTTAAAAAAATCAAAACTATATTTTACTTTCCATTTTCCTAAATTCTTATGATATGAAAAATTACTTGAAGTATAAAACAGATCTAAAATATTTTCCTTTTTGTAACCTAGCGCATATAATAGAGTCGTGATGGGAATTTTTTTCTTTCTATCAATTCTAAAATAAATAATTTCTTTAGTATCATACTCAAAATCAAGCCAAGATCCTCTATTGGGTATAACTCTGCAATTAAATAGAAGTTTTCCACTTGCGTGAGTCTTGCCTTTGTCGTGATCAAAAAAAACTCCCGGGCTTCTATGCATTTGCGAAACAACAACTCTTTCAGTGCCATTTATAATAAAAGTCCCATTATCAGTCATAAGAGGTAAATCACCCATATAGACATCTTGCTCTTTAACGTCCTTAACAGTCTTTACTAATGTATCTTCATCAAGATCAAAAACTATTAAGCGTAACGTAACCTTCAAAGGCGCAGCATATGTAAGACCTCTTTGAATACATTCTATTGTATCAAATTTTGGCTCATCAAAAGAATAAGAGATATATTCAATCGTTGAGGTTTCAGAAAAGTCATGAATCGGAAAGACCCCACTAAAAACATTTTGAAGTCCCTTGTCTAGTCTTTCTTCGTCTTTCTCATTTTGCTGTAAAAACAAAGAGTAAGATGATCTTTGCACCTCAATAAGGTTAGGCATTTCAGCTACTTCTTCTATCCTTTGAAAGGATTTCCTTATTCTTTTTCTTACATTAAAATTGTCAGCCATATATTTTACCTATGTAATTAAGATTAGTTATTATTTTAGTTCTACTTTTGCTCCAGCGGCTTCAAGCTTTTCTTTAATTTCATTTGCCTCATCTTTAGAAACACCTTCCTTAATATCTTTTGGGGCGCCCTCGACAAGTTCTTTAGCCTCTTTTAGTCCTAAGCCAGTAGCAGTTCTTACTTCTTTAATAACATTGATTTTCTTATCCCCTATTTCTGTGAGCACTATAGTGAAAGAATCTTTTTCTTCTTCTCCACTTGTATCACCTTCTGCTGAAGGTGCAGCGGCGGCCACTACTGGTGCTGCAGCAGAAACTCCCCACTTTTCTTCAAGAATCTTTGATAATTCCGAAGCCTCAAGAACGGTTAACTTTGATAACTCTTCGGCAATTTTTTCTAAATCAGCCATTATTTTCTCCTAAAAAAATTATAAAAAATAAAATTATGCTACTTTATCCTCTTTGCTTTTAGCATAAATGACCTGATTTAATTTACCTCCAGGTCGATTTAAAATTCCTGCTAAGCTTGTTGCTGATGCACATAGCATACTTAATAAAGTAGCCCTAAGAACATCAAATGAGGGTAATGAAGCAAGTGTGTTAATAGTTTCCTTATCAATAATCTCTCCTTCCATAAAACCACCAACTATTGAAAAATTTTCATGGTCCTTTGAAAAATTGGAGAGAATCTTAGGTTGAGATGATAATTCTTTAGAAAATACTATGGCAATTGGTCCGTTTAATTGATCTGAAAGAACCTCGGCTTGAGTGTTAGAAATTGCTATCTTTGACAGGCTATTTTTTGTAACCCTCAAAGTAGAGTCTGTTTCTCTAAGTTGACTCCTAAGACTAGTTATTTCTCCAACAGAAAGACCATTGTTATGAGTTAATATTAAAAGATTAGATTCAGAAAATTGTTTATTTAATGATGAAACTACTCTTTCTTTACTTTCTCTATCCATATTTTCCTCCAAAGGCATCCTCTAAATTTAGGACTCTCTTAACAAGCGATCTATAGAAAAATCTATAGACCTAGGCTGCCCTTAAATAATGCAATGAATAAATTAAAACTTATTCACTGTTTTAAATGTCTCATACGGGAGTAAAAATTACTTTAAGTCGAAACACCCATAATCTAGGACAGTTGTATGCCAACTAGTGGCATACTTGAAACAGGAGTTAATAAAAAGCTCCTGTATCAATATTTAACCCAACTCCCATTGAGGAGCTGAGTGAAACCTTTTTTAAAAAACTACCTTTAGCTGTATTTGGCTTTTCCTTCTTAACAGCGTTTACAAATTCTAAAATATTTTGATGAAGAGCATCTTTAGAAAAGCTCACTTTTCCAATTCCGGCATGCACGATGCCAGATTTTTCAGCTCGAAATTCTACAGATCCTGATTTTGCTAATTCTACTGCACTTTTTATATCATTAGTAACAGTCCCAAGCTTGGGATTAGGCATCAAACCTTTTGGTCCAAGTACTTGACCTAATTTTCCAACGGTTGGCATCATCTCAGGAGTTGAAATACACCTATCAAAATCAATTTTTCCTGAAGAAATCTCTTCAATTAACTCTTCTGAACCAACAATATCTGCGCCAGCTGACTTTGCTTCATCAATTTTCTCACCTTTAGCAAAAACCGCTACTCTTATATCTTTGCCAATCCCGTTTGGTAAGTTTATCATACCTCTAACAGATTGATCTGATTGTGAGGGATCAATATTTAAGTTAAGAGAAATATCAATGGTTTCGTCAAATTTTGAGTTTGAGCTCTCCTGAATAATAGTCAAAGCATCAGCAAGATCATATATCTTGCTTTCTTCTACCTTACCTACATTCTCATTATATCTTTTGCTTCTTTTGTTCATATTATTCTTTTACCTCTAAACCAATAGATCTTGCTGATCCTTTGACTATTTCGACAGCAGCATCAAGATCAAATGCATTTAAATCCTGCATTTTGGTTTCCGCTATTTCTTTGCATTGGGCTGGGGTGACAGACCCACATATCTCCACGCCTGTATTTCCTGATCCTTTTTCTATATTTGCGGCTTTTTTTAATAAATAACTTGTTGGAGCAGTCTTTATAATGAAATCAAATGATTTATCAACATAAATAGTAATTATTGTGGGGCGTGGGGCTCCTTGTTCTTCGTTTTGTGTCTGCGCATTAAAAGCCTTACAAAATTCCATAATGTTTAAACCTCTTTGGCCTAAAGCAGGTCCAATCGGAGGTGAAGGACTAGCCTGTCCAGCTGGAACTTGTAATTTTAAATAACCCTGTATTTCTTTGGCCATAATAAATGATACCTAATTATAACTTTTCGACTTGTGAATATTGTAATTCTACTGGGGTAGGTCTTCCAAAAATCGAGACCGCAACTTTGAGTTTTGTTCTTTCTTCGTCAACTTCTTCAACTGACCCATTAAATGATGCGAATGGACCGTCTGAAACTCTTACTTGTTCACCTATTTCAAAAACAACGGAAGGCCGCGGGCTCTCCGCGCCCTCTCTAATTCTGTTAATAATTCTATCTATTTCCTCCTGGGAAACTGGATGAGGTTTAGTGCCATGATCAGACCCTAAGAAACCTGTTACTTTCGGAGTATTCTTAACTAAATGAAAAGTTTCGTCAGTCAAATTCATATACACCAAAACATATCCAGGAAAAAATCGTTTCTCTGAATTAATTTTTCTTCCTCTTTTTATTTCAATTACCTCTTCAGTCGGTACAATTATTTCTTCAAATGAAGATTCAAGATCGGCGAGTGCAGCCCTTTCTTTAATTGATTCGGCAACTTTTTTCTCGAAATTTGAATAAGCGTGAACTATATACCAACTTTTTGACATTCTTAATTCCCTATACCGAGTATTAATTTAATTCCAAAACTCATAATTTGATCGCCAAGAAAGAAAAAAATTGCAGCAATTAAACAAAAAATAAAAACAATTAAGGTAGTTGTTAGAGTTTCACCTCTTGAAGGCCAAGTTACTTTTGAGACTTCGTTTCTAACTTCTTGAATAAACTGTATAGGTCCTGTTTTAGACATTAACTTTTTTATCCTTAAATATAATACAAAGAACACCTTGGCAGGAGTGGAGGGAGTCGAACCCCCAACCCCCGGTTTTGGAGACCGGTGCTCTAGCCAATTGAGCTACACTCCTCCAAATTATTCAATAATTTTTGAAATTACCCCCGATCCAACAGTTCTTCCGCCTTCACGGATAGCAAATCTAAGATTCTCTTCCATAGCAATAGGTACAATTAATTCGACATTCATCTCCACATTATCTCCGGGCATTACCATTTCAGTGCCCTTATCTAAAGAAACAACGCCAGTAACATCTGTAGTTCTGAAATAAAATTGTGGTCGATAACTTGTAAAGAAAGGTGTATGTCTTCCACCTTCTTCTTTAGTTAGAATATAAGCTGAAGCCTTGAACTTTGTATGAGGGGTGATAGATTTAGGGGCACATAGAACCTGCCCTCTTTCAACCTGATCTCTATCAATACCCCTTAAAAGAACACCAACATTATCACCAGCTTCACCCTGATCTAAAAGCTTTCTAAACATCTCAACACCAGTACAAGTAGTTGTCTGAGTATCCTTAACTCCAACAATTTCTATTGTATCATTTACATTAACAATGCCACGTTCAACCCTTCCAGTAACAACAGTTCCTCTTCCAGAAATAGAAAAAACATCCTCAATAGGCAGCAAGAAAGGTTGGTCTTTTGGTCTTTCCGGTTGAGGCACATATTCATCTACTGACTTCATTAATTCTAAAATAGCATTCTTACCTGTTTCATCATCTTTTCCCTCCAAAGCTGATAAGGCTGAACCCTTTATTATTGGTATATCATCTCCAGGAAATTCATATTCGGTTAGTAATTCCCTTACTTCCATTTCGACAAGATCAAGAAGTTCTTCGTCATCAACCTGGTCAACTTTATTTAGGAATACAATCAAAGCAGGTACGCCAACCTGTCTCGCCAACAAAATATGTTCTCTAGTTTGTGGCATGGGGCCATCTGCAGCTGATACAACTAAGATTCCACCATCCATTTGTGCGGCACCTGTAATCATATTTTTTACATAGTCTGCGTGTCCTGGGCAGTCAACATGAGCATAATGTCTGTTTTCCGTTTCATATTCTACATGAGACGTTGCGATTGTTATTCCTCTTTCTTTTTCCTCCGGGGCATTATCAATCTGATCAAATGAGGAAAACTCAGCCTTGCCATCTTCAGATAAGACTTTTGTAATTGCTGCAGTAAGTGTTGTTTTTCCATGATCAACATGGCCAATTGTTCCTATATTGCAGTGAGGCTTGGTACGTTCAAACTTTTCTTTCGCCATAATATTTTTCTCCCGAAATTAAACCGTTATTCACGGTAATAAAATTGCTTCCAATTTTACTTGGAGCGGGTGAAGGGAATCGAACCCTCATCTTCAGCTTGGAAGGCTGTTGCTCTACCATTGAGCTACACCCGCTAATCCTTCCACCCAGAAGCCCTACAACTGGTGGAGGGGGTTGGATTTGAACCAACGTAGGCATAGCCAACGGGTTTACAGCCCGTCCCCTTTAACCACTCGGGCACCCCTCCAAAATTGTCGGAGAGCTTACCGTTTCTTTAAAACCAAAGCAAAACAGGTTATTGTGCCTTCCGAAAGGAAAGTCAATACCCTAAAGCAAATTATTAAACTAAAGGATATACTAAATTTCAAAAAAATCTATAAAATATTGATTTTATGAACTTTTTTAAATAATAACATATTCAATTAAGATTTCCTGATTTTACTTTATGAAGCAACAAAAACACAATAACAGAAAAAAAAATACACCTTATTATTTATGGGGTATTCATAGTGTAATTGCTGCAATCAATAACAAAAACAGAATCTTAATGAAAATCTACGTCTCAAGAAATAATTTACCTATATTAACAAAATTAGAAGGTTTTGATGGACTGAATATTGAGATTAAAGAAAACTCTGATATTGACAAATTATTTCCTAATAGAAAGATCCATCAGGGTATCGTTTTAGAAACAAAACCACTTGTAAAAGCTGACTACAAGGAATCAATTAAAGGTCAAAATATTATAGTGGTTTTAGATCAAGTAAAAGATCCTCAAAATATTGGCTCAATAATGAGAACTACTAAATTTTTTGGCGGGTCTGTTGTCATTACTACGAAAAAAAATAGCCCAGGAGAAAGTGGGGCGCTTGCAAAGGCTGCATCGGGAATACTCGAGAGTATAAAGTTAGTGGAGGTATCTAACTTATCAAATACATTAAAAGATTTATCAAAAAAAGGATATATAATCATAGGGTTAGATGAGAATGGTGATATATCACTTAAGAATCTAAATTTTGATAAAAGACAAAATAAAGTTCTTGTTTTAGGGTCTGAAGGGAAAGGTTTAAGAAGATTAACAAAAACAAAATGTGATTATTTGGCTAGAATAGAAAATTCTGATATATCTTTTTCGACTTTAAATGTTGGCACCAGCGCTGCTATCGCGCTTTATCAATTGAATAACTAAACTATTCAACTAAGATTGTAATTATGGAACACATAACCTTACCCAATTTATTCTTTGAAAGATCATTAGAAATGAATGAAAAACCATTTCTATGGAAAAAACAAAATGGACAATGGTTATCTTTATCATGGAAGGAAACTGAAGAAAAAGTAAAGCAAGTTGCCGCCGGACTTAAATCCTATGGGATTGGCCCAGGTGATAAGGTAGTTATAGTTTCAGAGAATCGACCAGAGTGGGTAATATCGAACCTCGCAATAATAACTTTAGGCGCTATAACAGTACCGGCATTTATTACAAATACCGAAGAAGATCATAGATTTATAATAGAACATTCTGAAGCCAAAGCCGTAATAGTCTCTAATAATGTGTTAGCAAATCGAATTGCTTTGGCTATTAACAAAAATGAAATTTGTAAGCTTTTAATTATAATTGATGAATATCAGGGTTTTACTCCCGAACACCTTAAAATTACAGGTTTTGAAGAGCTCCTAGATATTGGAAAAAATGATATTAAAAGCTCATTGTATAATCTTAATATAATAGAAAGAGATGATGTTAGTTGCATCATTTACACATCTGGAACTGGCGGAAGACCAAAAGGGGTAATGTTAACCCACAAATCTATATATTCTAATTTAATAGGGGCCGAAGAATTAGTAATGCAGGTTGGTAAAATAGATCATACATATTTATCTTTAGTACCGCTGGCTCACGCATATGAATATATGGCTATTTTTCTTCAAATATATATAAGGGCCCAGATATATTTTTCTGAAGGCCCTGAAAAGTTCGCTTCTAACCTTTTAGAAGTTTCACCTACTCTTTCAACAGCCGTGCCTCGACTCTTTGAGATTCTCTATGACAGGATAAAACTTCAAATAAGACTTCAAGGAAAAATTCTAGAATTTGCTTTTTTTAGAACATTGAAATTAGGAAAGAAGAATCTAACAGAAAAATTAAACTTCCTAGAGAAACTAGAGCACTATACATATTGCTCATTGGTTAGAAAGAAAATATCTAAAAGATTTGGTGGAAAACTTGTGGCATTTATTTCAGGCGGAGCCGCGTTGAACCCTGATATAGGATATTTCTTTTTCTCATTAGGGATAAGAATTATTCAAGGTTATGGTCAAACTGAATCCAGCCCCCTAATAAGTGCTAACCCACCAAATAAACCAAAAATAGAAACTGTTGGTCCAGCTATAAAAGGAGTTGAAGTCAAACTATCTGATGAAAATGAACTTCTGGTAAAAGGTGATTGTGTAATGAAAGGATATTGGAAACAAGAAAAAGAGACTGCTGAAACAATTATAGATGGATGGCTTCACACCGGCGATATTGCAAAAATAGATAGTGAAGGTTACATAACTATAATAGATAGAAAAAAAGAAATAATAGTTAATTCAGGTGGGGATAATATTGCTCCCGTTCGGCCAGAGTCAGCTCTTACTTTTCATAGTATTATCCAACAAGCAATGGTTTCGGGAGATAGAAGACCTTATCTTGTAGCAATTATCGTTCCTGATCCAGAATTAAGTAAAAAATTAAATGAAGACGAACTGGAAAAAAATATTACTGAAGCCGTCAACGAAGCCAATAAAAACCTTTCTCAAATTGAAAAGATAAGGAAATATATTGTTGTAAGTGAACCATTTTCAACCGATAATGGAATGTTTACAGCAACAATGAAAATAAGGAGACATAAAGTTAGAGAAGCTTATGGGGAAACTCTTGATGCCTTATATAAGAACAACCAATAATGCAAATTTTCTACACTAGTTTATAAGAACATGTCAGAAAAAAATAAAGATGAAAATTTAGCAAAATGCCCAATGTCTCTAAACGAGGTTGATCTCTTTGCTCCTGGCGCACAAAAATACTGGTATGAGTCTTATGAATTTCTTCACGCTGAAGCACCAGTCCATAAAATACCAGGCGAAGGAACAACAAAAGACACTGATGGTTTTATCTTATCTAAATATGAAGATATAGCCTTAGTTGTTAAAGATATAATTCGCTTTCCTCCGCCAGTGGTAAAAGAATTGGATTCAGAAGCAAGTAGTGGGGTAGCTGGTTTCCAAAAAGAAAACGAGGAAGAAATGATCAGTCGCCATGATCCATCTTTTCTTAATGCCATGCAAACCTCTATTCAAAATCTAAGACCAAATGAAGAACTCTGGAAAGCTCATAAAAGACAATTAACTGATCCATGGGTTGGTCCAGGTGCTTCCAGACATACTAAAATGATTACTGACGCAACAAATAAACTAATTGATAATTGGATTGATTCTGGAAAAGTAGAATTCGTATCTGAATTTGCTATGCCTCTTCCACAGATGGTAATGGCAAACGTAATTGGTTTCCCTCTTGAGGATATACCTTTGCATAAAAAATGGGGTGACGCGATGGTTATGCCATTTGTTTATGGACAAGGTCATAGAAATCTTCTTACAAAGGAACAAACCACAGAAATGAGAGCTCTTCTTACAGAGTTTACAGATTATGTTGTTGATAAAGTTGCAGAAAAAAAGAAAAATCCTAAAGAGGATATGATCTCTTTTTTAACAAATGTTGTTTACGAACCTTTTGATAGAAAACTGACTGATCTTGAAATAGTAGGTGTCGCTTATGCGATGATTATTGGTGGATTAGAAACCACTCAATATGCAATTGCACATCAAGCTCAAATACTCATTGAAAATCATGATCTTTACATAGAATTAAAAAACGATAGAGATAAAATTAGTGGTTTTGTGGAAGAATCTTTACGTATTAGATCGCCTACTCAAGGTTTATCAACTCGTATGACTACCCAAGATGAAATTTTTCAAGGAATCCAAGTGCCAAAGGGATCTATCCTTCATTTACGATACGGCGCTGCAAATGTTGATCCTTCTGAATTTGATTGTCCTCATCAATTAGATCTAGAAAGGAAAGGTTTAGCGAGACATCTAACTTTTTCTCAAGGCCACAGAACCTGTCCTGGAAATGGTATATCAAGACTTGAGCAAAATATTACTTGGAATTGTTTGATGGATAGAATTGAGAAATTTGAATATACCCCTGAAACGAAAATAGAATATCAGCCAGGAATAATGCTTGGCACTCTCGAATTAAAACTTAACTTCAAAGTTAATTAATATTTAGTTTAACTTTTGTTCTTAACTATCCTGTATTAATTTTTTTACCTAAACATCCCATCCAGGCAATCCTTTATCTAATTGAACTCCAAAACTATTTAATGCCATTGAAACAAGATTGTATTGCCCTACCGTGAAAACAATATCCATCAATTGCTTTGTATTAAAATAATCAGAAAGATTCAGCCAAGTTTCATTAGAGATAAAAGAATCTTCGTGCAATTCATCAACGGCTTGCATCAACACTTTATCTTTTGTAGATAGACCTATTGTTTGAGGCCCTGTCTTTGTTGATCTGATTTCATCATCGCTCATATTACACCTTTTAGC
>CAJWUE010000045.1:0-11635 GCA_913047775.1 uncultured Rhodobiaceae bacterium | reverse complement strand
CATCGTCAGAAAAAGTTAATATACCGTCTCTTACGTTTTCAAAATTATATAAAGGCTCCCCCATGCCCATCATTACAATATTAGTAATTTGTCTTATAGGTTTATTCCATTCTTTCAGGGTGTCTTTAGCAATAATTAATTGAGAAATTATTTCCTGTGAAGTTAGATTTCTAACTAATCGTTGTGTTCCTGTATAACAAAAAGTACAGTTTAATGTACATCCAACTTGGCTTGAAACACATAATGTTCCCCGATCTTCATCAGGAATATAAACAGTTTCAATTTCTGATCCGTCGAGGAATCGAATTAACCATTTTCTAGTACCGTCCGTTGAGATTTCTTGCTTAACAATTTTTGGCCTTTTCAAGTCGAACCTTTTTTTAAGTTTCTCTCGAAATTCTTTAGACAGGTTTGTCATTTCATCTATAGATTTTGCCCCTCTGGCGTATAGCCAATTCCAGATTTGACCTATGCGCATATTGATCTTTGAGTCTTGGATATTCATAAAAGAAAGCTCTTTTGCGAGTTCTGACCTGTTTAACCCAGAAAGACTCTTTAGTTCTCGGTTGATTTTTTCTTTATTTCTCATTTTTTGGTCCCCCCGGCAACCCAGGACGTGTTGCAAAACTACCCAAAGTCCTAATTCTATCGTACATAACTATAGCGCCCGCAATTTGTACATTGAGACAAAACTTAGTTGGAATTTTTATTACATAGTTGCATTTTTCAGTAATTTTCTTGGAAAGAGAACCTAATTCAGGGCCTACAATATATGCTGCCTGGTTAGGGTGATGAAAAGAAGGTAATTCTATTGCATCATTGACAAGCTCTACCCCTACCAATTTACATTTGTCCGGTAAATTCATTTCTTCTGGACTATCCCAATCATACCAAGGAAGGTGGTTAGGGGCCTTGGAAGTATCGGAACGCCCTTCTCTAACGGAATAGTGAGCCGAGATAGTAAAGACAAATTTAGCGCCAAACGCATGAGCGGACCGTACCAAATTTCCCATATTCATGGGTTTAGATATACCTTCAGCTCCAAATCCAAAATATCCTCGCATGTATATAGGGATAAGCGACTATTCTAGCTTGGGCAAGTACCTTTTTAAATTCTTGGCGTTATCTTTTTTAGGGTTTAAACAAGAGTAATATTTATTTTAGGAGATAATTATGAAAGCTCTTTTGTGCGAAAAATATGGTCCACCAGAAAGTTTAACCTATCGTGATATAG
This sequence comes from uncultured Rhodobiaceae bacterium, assembly GCA_913047775.1. Lineage (GTDB taxonomy): Bacteria > Pseudomonadota > Alphaproteobacteria > MED-G09 > MED-G09. The sequence continues at coordinate 10,401 of CAJWUE010000045.1, read as the reverse complement.
AAGACCCTAAGATGGATGATAATTTAGTCTTAGTTGACATATATTCGGCGTCCGTTAATTTTCCAGATGTTTTAATGATTGAAGATAAATACCAATTTAAACCTGAACTACCTTTTGCTCCTGGTGGAGAGGCTTCTGGCGTAATAACGGAAATAGGAAAAAATATTTCTGATTTGAAAAAAGGCGACAGAGTGATCGTTTCATCAGGTTTCGGAGCTTTTGCTGAGAAAATTGCTGTTGATCGCGGGGCAATTACAACTATTCCAGATACCATGAGTCATGACATTGGTGCAGCATTTTTAATGACATATGGAACATCACACCATGCTCTAAAAGATAGGGCAAAAATTCAGGCTGGGGAAACTTTATTTGTTCTCGGAGCAGCTGGTGGTGTAGGTCTTGCTGCAATAGAAATAGGAAAAGCAATGGGTGCAGAAGTGATAGCGGCTGCCTCCTCAGAAGAGAAACTATCAATATGTAAAGATCATGGTGCAGATAAAACTTTACTTTATTCCACCGGAAAGATGGAGAGGGAAGAACAAAAAAAATTTTCGGACCGGATAAAAGAACTTACAAATGGAAAAGGGGCTGATGTAGTTTATGATCCTGTTGGTGGAGATTATGCTGAACCATCTTTAAGGGCGACTGCTTGGGAAGGTCGTTATTTAGTTATAGGATTTGCTGCTGGTGATATTCCTAGGATTCCACTAAATTTGTCTCTTCTGAAAGGGTGCCAGATTGTTGGAGTATTTTGGGGAGCATTTAAGGGAAGATCGCCTGAAGCCCATAATAAAAACATAAAAGAGTTAATGGAGATGTTTGAAAAAGGTTTATTAAGACCTCATATATCATCTACGTATCCTTTAAAAGAAGGTCATAAAGCAATAGAAGATCTAGCTCATAGAAAGGCCAAAGGGAAAGTTATCGTTCAGGTTAAGGTATAAATGTTTAAAAGCCTTGCCAGCTCTTTTGCAACCTTACCTAATAATTTGCAAGGAGCTTCTTGGATGTTTTTGTCTGCACTTGCCTTCACCGCAATGGCGGGAATAGCAAAATACTTAGGATCTGATCTACATGCGTTTCAAGTTGCATTTTTTCGTTCTCTTTTCAGCCTAATTATAATATCTCCATTTTTATTGAAAGCTGGTAAGGACCAGAATGGTGTAACCACCAAGGTCCCACTCTTACAACTGGTCAGAGGTACCGTAAGCGCTTTGGGTATCATGATGGGTTTTTATGCCATTATAAATATGCCTTTGGCTGATGCTCAGGCTATACGTTTTTCTAGCTCTCTCTTTTTGGTCCCATTGGCAGTGATTTTTCTTAATGAGAAGGTTGGACCCCGTAGGTCGTTGGCTACCTTAATAGGTTTTTTCGGCGTCATAATAATGGTAAAGCCAACAGGTGAATATAACCTGGCTTCTTTTTCGGCTTTAGGGGCAGCGTTTGCTTTTGCTTTTGCGGCTATATTGGTAAAGATAGTTTCTAAATATGATAAACCAATCACCCTTATGTTTTATTCGAATGTCATTAGTGTCCCTATAATGATCATCCCGGCTGTTCTTTATTGGGTAAATCCAAATATGGAACAATTGATCCTTATCTTAATAATGGCTATTTGTGCTTCAATAGCTCATAATTTCTTTATAAGGGCATATGCTATAGGAGAAGCCTCAGTTATTGCTCCTATTGATTATGTTAGATTGTTAATGGGGGCGAGTATTGATTTCTTAATTTTTGGAATCATTTTTGGAATTAATACTTTACTTGGATCGCTAATAATTATTGCAACGACACTGTACATTCTGAGAAGAGAAGCTAAAATCAAGCCGTCTTCGACTTCGAAAGTGGATGAAATTTAATTAAAGGAGAAAAGAATGCAAGTAGATGAAAATATAAGTGCCGTAATTACTGGAGGTGCTTCAGGTTTAGGAGAGGCTACAGCCCGTGAGCTTTCTAAGCGTGGTGCAAAATGTTCATTATTTGACCTTAATGTCGAGAAAGGAGAAGCCGTAGCTTCTGAAATTAACGGCACATTCTGTGAGGTTAATGTTACCGAGGAAGAAAGTGTCGTGAAGGGTTTTGAAAAAGCAAGAAAAGAAAATGGCCAAGAGAGGATACTTATTAATTGTGCGGGAACTGGTATTGCAATCAAGACCGCGTCTAGAGACAAGAAAACGGGCGAGATAGTTCCGCACCCCCTTGACCCCTTTAATTTAATTATACAAATTAACCTTGTAGGGACTTTTAGGTGTATTGCTCATTCGGCAGCAGGCATGATGAGTCTTGATCCTGTAACTGATGACGGGGGAAGGGGAGCTGTTGTGAATACTGCATCGGTTGCTGCCCAAGATGGACAGATTGGACAGGCGGCTTACTCCGCATCAAAGGGAGGCATAGTTGGAATGACCCTTCCTGTTGCTAGAGATTTATCTAGAGAGGGGATAAGAGTGAACACGATTTTACCAGGTCTTTTTGATACACCGCTTTTTTCTGGTGCTCCAGATGAGTTAAAACAGTCACTTGGCGCTCAGATTCCATTTCCATCCCGATTAGGTTATCCTGAAGAATATGCAGCTTTGGCTAGGCATTTATGCGAAAACGAAATGATGAATGGAGAATGCATTAGACTTGACGGGGCTATTAGAATGGCGCCTAGATAATTGATCTAAGCTAATGGAGTTAATTTTTCCTTAATTTAAACATTCCTCCCTGTGAATATTCAGGATTTATTCATTTCTTTTGCCATTGTAATATCTAATTCGGTTATACCACCGGAATCATGGGTTGATAGCTTAACTTCAACTTTATTATAGACGTTAAACCATTCTGGATGGTGGTCCATTTTTTCTGCAATAAGTGCAATTTTTGTCATCCAACTGAAAGCTACTTTAAAATCTTTAAAAATAAAATTCTTTTCGATAGCATTTCTACCTTTAGTTTTTTTCCAGCCCCTTAAGGTTTTGAGGGCCTCTTGTCGCTTTTTTGTAGATAGTTTCGTAGTCATATTTTTACTCCGTCATTATTTTTCAACCAGTAACATAAATTTTACAATTAATTATTTGGGGTTGAATAAAATCATTGTTATAACAATATTAAGATTAGTCTAGAAAAAGAATAGAACGGAGTTAGTGTAATGAGTGATTTTAATAGAATGAATACTTCAACTAGAGCTGTTGATCAGGCGTATATTGATGAAGGTTTAAGAGCACACATGTTGAGGATATATAACTATATGTCTGCTGCATTGGCACTTACAGGTATAGTTGCTTGGTTTGGAGCATCGTCTGGCATTTATGTATCTTTAGCAAGTACACCTTTGATATTTGTCATAATGCTAGCGCCACTTGGAGTTGTCCTTTATTTTGCTTCGCGAATAAACAATATGACTGTTTCCAGGGCTCAATCGGTTTTCTGGGTATTTGCTGGACTTATGGGTCTTTCTTTATCCTATATATTTCTTGCTTATACTGGAACGGCTATATTCCAAACCTTTTTTATCACCGCTGGTGCCTTTGCCGGATTAAGTATATGGGGTTATACAACCAAAAAAGATCTTTCAGCCATGGGGACATTTTTAATAATGGGACTGATAGGTATTATTATAGCTTCGGTCGTTAATATGTTTATTGGAAGCGCGCAATTACACTTCATTGTTAGCGTTTTAGGAGTAATCATTTTCGCTGGCTTGACTGCTTGGGATACTCAAAAGCTTAAAAGAGACTGGATAAATAGAGTCCAACATAGTGGAGAGGCAGTAGCTGAAAAATCCGCAATTATGGGTGCATTAACACTTTATTTGGATTTCATAAATTTATTTCTTTTTCTTCTTCAATTCATGGGAAGACGAAACTAATTTATATTGAATTTGTTATTTGACTAAAGAAAGTTTTTTTTGGTTCAAGAACTTTATTAAGGCATTGAGGTTCTTGTTTCTCTTCAGTTCTTGACCAGACATTGAGATAATCTTCCATCTTTCTTTAATATTTTTCGATTTGTAATTTTTTGTCAAACGTAAGACTGGCATTTCACTCGCATGTTTATAAATTGAAAAGGAGGTCTTATCTTTGAGTGCGTCTATTGCATAATCCTTCCAATCGCCAGACGAAACACCCCTTGCATATAAAGATAAAATAATATTCAGCTCATCCTTCGTAAAAAATCTTATGTCTTTTTTACTTTTCTCTTCAGAAAGATATGCATTACCCGAAACAACTAAAGATTTTTTCATAAAGTAGATCCTTTGGTGTCTATAAAGATATCTAATTTCTGCCATAATTTAAACATTATATTGTCAAACTTATTTAGCAATATGACGATGAATTATCCTATCAAGTCTTTATCCCCCCTAACTTGATAGCAACAAGAGTTTCCCCCGGAGCTCTCATAATAAAAAAGCGGCTCCTGACCCTTCTGGAGCCGCTAATTTTTTAGACTATTTTTTTTAAAACATAATGAAGAATACCGCCGGATTTATAATATTCTAATTCATTGGCTGTATCTATTCTGGAGATAATCTTAGTTTTTTTAGTGATTTTGTTATTCTTAAGGATTTTCAGAACCGCCATACACCCAGGCTCTAATCCTTTCTTGGGCAGTTCAATATTTACTAGCTCTGTTCCGTTGATACCAAGTTTTTTCCAATTCATGTTCTTAGTAAATTGGAAGGGAAGAACCCCCATGCCAATTAAGTTTGATCGATGGATTCTTTCGAAGCTTTCTGCTATCACGGCTCCAACCCCTAAAAGCCTTGTGCCTTTTGCAGCCCAATCTCTGGAGGATCCAGTTCCATATTCTTTTCCGGCAAAAACAATCAAAGGTTTTTGTTCTCTCTCGTATTTCATAGCGGCTTCATAGATTGAGATTATTTTTTTGTTTTTATCATATCTAGTAAAACCGCCTTCAATGTTATTTAGCATTTGGTTTCTTATACGGATATTCGCGAAAGTTCCCCTCATCATCACCTCATGATTTCCTCGTCTCGATCCATACGAATTAAAATTATTTGAAGAGACCTTCTTTTTTGTAAGATATATGCCAGCCGGACTATCGCTCTTTATGGCACCCGCAGGGGAAATATGGTCAGTGGTGATAGAGTCACCAAGCAAGCAAAGAATATTAGCATTCTTAATTTTATTTCCTAAACTTTTCTGCTTATCTGAAAAGAATGGAGGAGGTTGGACATAAGTGGAATTTTTGTCCCACTTATACGTTTGTCCTTTATACGCTTTTATTTTTTGCCAATTTTTATCTCCCTTAAACACATTTTTATAACGTGATTTATATATAGAGGCTTTAACTGCTTTTCTTAACGTTTGAGAGATTTCTAGATTTGAGGGCCAAATATCAGAGAGAAAGACCTCATTGCCATTTTTATCATGTCCAAGTGGATCCTTTTGCATATTCAGATTAAGACTTCCTGCTATTGCATACGCAACAACTAACATAGGAGAAGCAAGATAGTTAGTCTTCACATCTTGACTTATCCTGCCTTCAAAGTTCCGATTTCCAGACAAAACTGAAGCAACAACAATATTATTTATGTTAATGGCATCCGAAATTGGTTTTTCTAAAGGGCCTGAATTTCCTATACATGTTGTACAACCATAGCCAACAAGATTAAAACCAAGGCTGTTAAGATGTTTTTGAAGTCCGGCTTTCTTCAAGTAATCAGTAACGACCTGTGAGCCTGGCGCCAGGGAAGTTTTAACCCACGGTTTAACCTTAAGTCCTTTTTCAGCAGCTTTTTTGGCTACCAATCCTGCCCCTATCATCACTGATGGATTGGAGGTATTAGTACACGAAGTTATTGCAGCAATGACAACATCTCCATCAGTGATTCTAAATCCTTTTCCTTTTATAGAAATGGAATCTCTATTTCGTGAGATTTTAAAATCTTTTTTCAGGGTATTCATAAAATTATTGGGAATATTTTCAAGAAGAACCCTGTCTTGTGGTCTTTTGGGTCCGGCAAGGCTCGCCGAAACTGAGTCAAGATGAAGACTTAACTTACTTGTAAAGGTAAGTTCAGGAGTATTTTTTGTCCTAAAAATCCCCTGTGCCTTAGCATATTTTTTAATTAATTCTATTTGTCCATTATTTCTTCCAGTGTCTTTCATATAACGAATTGTTTCCGAATCTATGGGAAAGAAACCACATGTTGCACCATATTCTGGCGCCATATTTGCAATAGTTGCCCGATCCTCTATAGAAAGGTTTTCTAGTCCGGGTCCATAAAATTCTACAAATTTTCCTACTACACCTTTTTTTCTCAACATATCGACAATAGTAAGCACAAGATCAGTTGCCGTTATTCCCTCTTTAATCTTGCCTGTTAATTTAAATCCTATAACCTCAGGTATTAGCATTGAAATTGGTTGTCCAAGCATGGCTGCTTCGGCTTCAATTCCTCCGACCCCCCAACCCAAAACAGATAATCCATTAACCATGGTTGTATGACTGTCGGTTCCTACCACAGTGTCTGGATAGGCAACATTATAAGTTTTACCATCGATTCTTTCCTTCTTGCTCCAAACAGTCCTTGCTAAATATTCAAGATTGACTTGATGACAGATGCCTGTTCCAGGAGGGACGACACGAAAATTTTTAAACGCATTAGATCCCCATTTTAGGAATGAATACCTTTCTTTATTTCTACCATATTCAAGCTCAACATTTTTATTGAATGAATTCTGGTTGCCAAAATTATCAACCATGACAGAATGATCTATGACGAGGTCTACAGGGATCAAAGGATTAATCTTTTTAGCGTCTCCACCTCTTTTTTCAATCGCTTCTCTCATAGAAGCCAAATCAACAACTGCTGGAACACCAGTAAAATCCTGCATCAAAATCCTTGCAGGGTTAAAGGCAATTTCATTTTTTGATTTTCTATTTTTTATCCAAGAGTTAATCGAAATGATATCTTTCTTTTTTACCTCATTTCCATCTTCATTTCTTAAGAGATTTTCCAATAATATACGCAGAGAGAAAGGAAGCCGGTTTATATTTTTTAAACCATTCTTTTGAGCTTCTTTAAGACTGTAATAGAGATATTTTTTTTTGCCTATTTGGAAAAATTTCCGGGATTTAAAACTATCTTGGTTCTTTATATTATCTATTATAATGATTTCTTCCTATCAGATATATCTTTTGTATATAATGTGATTAACTTAATTGTCAAATATATACAAAGTTTAGATTTTTTTAAATAATATTGTGAATTTTAAATGAAACGATTTTTACCCTTAATCTTTTTTTCCTTAGTGATAATTTTATTTATTTTCAGCATTTCTTTGAAGAATACTCGTGTGATTCCTACCCCGCTGATAGGAAAAGAAGTTCCGTTACTTGCTTTAGAGACTATCTTTTTTGACAGTACAGAAGATATAAACCTACAATCGTTTATAAATTCTTCAGGCACTAAATTGATTAATTTTTGGGCGTCTTGGTGTCTTCCATGTGAGGTTGAACATCCTGTATTAATGAGTCTTAAAAAAGATTCAGATATAAAAATCATTGGAATAAACTATAAAGACAAAAGAGAGGATGCGGATTCATTCTTAACTAATGAGGGCAATCCTTATCATGTTATCTTATATGATATTGATGGTTCTTTTGGTATCGAGATGGGCATTATCGGAGTGCCAGAAACATTCATAGTAACTGACGATGGAAAGATAATTTACCGTCATGTCGGCCCTTTAAGCAGTGAGACAAGATTTTAGTAAATTAAACCCTTATTGCGTAACCAAAATCATCATCAGCATCAATAATAAGGGCATTAATAGATTTACCATAATCTAATTTATTTTCGAGTAGCTTTATTGGCGCAAATTGATTTGTATAACCCTTATTATTTTTTTCAATGAAGACTTCTTTTTTATGTCCTACTAACCCAGCGAGATGAGTTTTTTTCTTATTATGAGCTTTGCTTCTCAGGATTCTTGCTCTTTCTCTGATCACGGAAATATCGATTTGTGGCATTTTGGCTGCTGGAGTTCCTGGTCTAGGGGAGAAAGGAAAAACATGGATCCAATCGAGTCGACATTCGTCTACTATTTTTAAGGTATTTTGAAACATCTCTTCACTCTCGGTTGGAAAGCCCACAATTAGATCGGCCCCAAAGGATATTTCCGGTCTGACTTTTTTTAGTCTATTGCATAAATTTATTGCTTCTTCTCTCGAGTGTCTTCTTTTCATTCTTTTCAAGATCATATTATCCCCGGACTGAAGAGATAAATGGATATGAGGAAGGATTCTGTCGTTTTGTGTAATGTTTTCAATAAGAATATTATCAAACCCAATCACATCCATAGTTGAAAGGCGTAATCTTTCAAGCTTAGGCAACTCTTTTAAAATATCCTTTACTAATTCTCCTAATTTTCCCTCTTTCTCAAAGTCTTGACCCCATGAAGCAATATCAACACCAGTTAATATTATTTCTTTATGACCTTCCACAATAAGGGTTTTAATTTCTTTAGTTATGTTTTTGGATTTTTTTGATCTTAAATTACCTCTACCGTATGGAATTATGCAAAAGGTACATCTGTGATTGCAACCGTTTTGAATTTCAACAAAGGCTCTCGTTCTATCGCTATAGCCTTTCTTTAGACTATTAAGAGAGTTGTTCAATGACATAATATCTTGAACCTCTACACGATTATTTTTTTCTAAATTGCTATGAATATGCCTTTTTTCAATATTTCCTATAACTTGATCTACTTCCGGCATTCTTTGGAATGTCTCAGGTTCTATTTGTGCAGCGCATCCTGTTACTACGATTTTTCTATTTGGAGATTCTTTCCTTTTTTTTCTGATTTCTCTTTTAATCTGTTTGACAGATTCAGATGTAACCGCACAACTATTAAAAACTGAGGTATTTGTAACAACATTCTTTTTTAGATCCTGCATAATTATTTCGGACTCGTAAATATTAAGACGACATCCAAACGTAATAACTTCTGATTTCTTGCTCATTTATATATCCGACAAATTTATTTTGATCTCTTTTTCAATTTCGTAAGGACCAGTTAATATGATGTGACCATTTTCGTCCAAAACTATTTTAAGAATTCCCCCGGGAAGAGATACCTCAACTTCTTTATCCATTAAGTTTAATTTAGATCCAACGGCGACGGTCGCACATGCAGCGGAACCGCAGGCAAGAGTTATCCCTGAACCTCTTTCCCAAACATCAAGTTTAACAAGATTCCTATTTAAAATATTTGCAAAAGAAACATTTACCCGTTCGGGAAAGATTGGGTTATTTTCGATTTCATATCCATATTTTTTTAGTTCTGGTGTCACTTCACGGAAAAAAAAGACCGCATGAGGGTTTCCAATATTGACAGCACTGAAGTTCGGTAAATCACAGGGTGCCGAAGGAAGCTTCATGGATAAAGTATCCTCAACCTCATTATTTAGTGGTATATCATTCCATTCAAAACTTGGTATTCCAACATCGACAGAAATAAGGTTATTGGATTTCCAACAATTAATATCCTTATTTATTGTTTCTAAGATAATAAGATCTCTATTTTTTCTTGCAAATACAAGATGAGCCACACAACGAAGTGCATTGCCACACATACCTGATGTGCTTCCATCGGCGTTCCAGAAAGATACATGGGCATCACCTTGCCGCTTAGCTTTTTCTAGCAGAACGAATTGATCGAATGGATCATCGATTTGGGTATTATAGAGTTTCTTTACTAATTCTTGGTTAACATTCAAACTTTTTTGAAACGATTCAAATACCAAGAACTTATTTCCTGCTCCATTCATACGTACGAATCTCTCTATATTTTTATTATTTTCTTCCATATTTGTCTTATAGAACTGAAATGTAATTTTTTCTACTTAATTGATTGACTTGTTGATTAATCAAGCTCTATATTCGCGAGCTTTTTAATAAAAAAGTAGATGTATCGGTTCAAAAGGAATCGCCATCCGTCAACGAGGGTTCGTACACGGGTGTATTGCCTGCTGATCCTTAAAATTAAAAGAGGAAGTGAATGTCTGTTAAAATTAGATTAGCACGGGGAGGGTCGAAAAAACGACCTTATTATAGGATTGTTGTTGCTGATGTGAGGGCTCCAAGAGATGGAAGGTATATTGAAAGAGTAGGTTCCTATAATCCTCTGCTACCTCGAGATCATGAAGACAGAATTAATCTTGATGTTGAAAAGATTAAAGTATGGCTTTCAAAGGGAGCAAAACCAACGGACAGAGTTTATAGATTTTTCAAAGATGTAGGGATCTTGGATGATGGAAGAAATACATATAACTCTGGCACCAGAATTGAGACAGATAACCCTATAAAAGCCCAACCGAAAGAAAAGGTTGAAGAAGCCGCTCCTAAAGAAGAAGCCGCTCCTAAAGAAGAAGCCGCTCCTAAAG
>CAJWUE010000044.1:0-11719 GCA_913047775.1 uncultured Rhodobiaceae bacterium | reverse complement strand
ATAAGGTTGTTTTAAATATGGGTATTGGATCAAATGTTACGGATAGCAAGAAAATAAATTCGGCTTTTGAGGCTTTAAAAGTTATTTCTGGTCAAAAACCTATAAAAACTATCTCAAAAAAAGCAATAGCAGGCTTTAAATTGAGAGAAGGACTTCCGATTGGCGTTAAGGTTACATTACGAAAGCAAAAAATGTATGAATTTATTGATCGCCTAGTAAATATCGCTTTACCTAGAGTAAGAGACTTCAGAGGATTAAATGTTAAAAGTTTTGATGGAAATGGAAATTACGCATTTGGTATAAAAGAGCATTTGATTTTTCCAGAAATTAATTATGAGGAGGTAACGGATGTTTGGGGAATGGATATTATAATTTCTACAACTGCGAATAATGATGAGGAAAGTCTAGCTTTGTTGAGGGGATTTAATTTTCCTTTTGGAAATTGATAAGGATTAAAAAATGGCAAAAGTAAGCTTAGTTCAAAGAGATTTAAAAAGAAGAAGGTTATGGTCTAAATACGAAGGGAAAAGATCTTCTTTGCTTTCGATAGCAAATAATAAAGATATTTCAGCTGAAGAAAGGTTTGCAGCTAGACTTAAACTTTCAAAACTTCCTAGGAATTCTAGTAAATCACGGATAAGGAATAGATGTTCTTTAACTGGTAGACCTAGAGGTTTTTATAGAAAGTTTGGACTATCTAGGATTGCTTTAAGAGAGTTAGCTTCCGATGGCAAACTGCCTGGTGTAGTAAAATCAAGTTGGTGAGGAAAAATGAATATAAATGACCCAGTAGGAGATATGATTACTAGAATAAGGAATGCTTATCTCAGAGGAAAAGATACAGTTGGAAGTCCAAGCTCCAATTTAAGAATTAATGTTCTTGAGGTATTGGAGGAGGAGGGCTTTATTAGAGGATTTTCAAAGACAGAGTTTGATAATGGAAAATCTGAAATACAGATTGATCTTAAATATCATGATGGTGAATCGGTAATTAGAGAAATTAATAGGGTTTCAAAACCCGGTAGAAGAATTTATTCATCTGTAAGAGGAATGCCATTAGTAAGGAATGGTTTAGGTATTTCAATATTATCTACACCTAAGGGTGTAATGTCTGACAGCGCAGCAAGATCTGCTAATGTCGGAGGTGAAATTTTGTGTGAAGTATTTTAACTTTAGGATCTTTTTAATATGTCTAGAATAGGAAAAACAGTTATTGAAATACCAGAAGGCGTCAAAGCTAATGTCAGTGATTCTCGTATTGTAATCTCTGGTCCAAAAGGAGAGATAGATACCCCAATCTTTATTGGAACCAAGGTTGATCTTGAGGAAAATCTAATATCTATTTATCTTGAGAAAGGCAAAGAAGTGGGTCTTTCTAAGTGGGGACTTCAAAGATCGTTAATTTATAATAGTGTTATAGGTGTAAGTGAGGGCTATTCGAAAAGGCTTGAAATAAATGGGGTTGGTTATAGAGCTCAAATGAAAGGTAAGAATCTTCATTTATCACTTGGATTTAGTCATGATATTAATTATGAACCACCTGAGGATATAAAGATAGAAACACCCTCACAAACTGAAATCTTAGTTAGTGGAATTGATAAACAAAAAGTTGGTCAGGTTGCTGCTGAAATTAGAGCGTTTAGACCTCCAGAACCTTACAAGGGGAAGGGAGTAAAATACGAAAATGAATATATCTTTAGAAAAGAAGGTAAGAAAAAATAATATTTATAATGAGCAAAAAATTAAACAAAATAAATAGAAAAGCAAGGGTTCGTAAGAAACTAAGATCTAGTTCTGCAGAAAAAATTAGACTCTCAGTTTTTAGGTCCTCTAATCATATTTATGCTCAGATTATTGATGATAATACTGGAAAGACATTAGCATATGCCTCATCTTTAAACAATAATAACAAAAAAGAAGATGGTAATATTGGTAGCGCATCAGTAGTTGGTGAATTGATTGCAGAAAGATCAATCAAGGCGGGTGTCAAAAAAGTATATTTTGATAGGGGTGGATACAAGTACCATGGAAGAGTTAAAGCATTGGCAGAAAAAGCAAGAGAAACAGGTTTAGAGTTTTAGGAGATAATTTTGGCTTTTGAAAATAGAAATAATAGAGAAGAAAAAGATAGTGAATTTGTTGATAGATTAGTTTTTATTAATAGAGTCGCTACGGTTGTTAAGGGCGGAAGAAGATTTAGTTTTGCTGCCCTAGTTGTAGCAGGAGATCAAAAAGGGTATGTAGGATTTGGTCACGGTAAAGCAAGAGAGGTCCCAGAGGCAGTGAGAAAGGCCACAGACACAGCTAAAGGATCCATGATAAAGGTACCTTTAAAAGAAGGAAGAACATTACATCATGATATAGAAGGAAGACATGGAGCGGGTAAAGTTGTTTTAAGGTCAGCTCCTCCAGGAACAGGAATAATAGCCGGTGGTCCTATGAGGGCTGTCTTTGAAGTGCTTGGAGTACAGGATGTTGTGGCAAAATCAATTGGTTCGGCAAATCCTTACAATATGGTAAGGGCAACAATGATAGCCTTATCAAAAATTGATAGCCCAAGACAGGTTGCTAAAAGAAGGGGTAAAAAAGTCAGTGATATAGTTAGTAAACTAGATTTGGAAAACAAGCAGCCCGAACAGGTTTAAGGTAATGGCGTTAAAAAAAATAAAAGTAAAACAAATAGCTAGCTCTTTGAGAAGAAAACCAATTCAAAAAAAGAATCTTGTTGGACTTGGATTAAATAAGATGAATAGAGTTGTTGAACTCGATGATACTCCCTCTATCAGAGGAATGATAAATAAGGTTCACCATTTAGTTAAGGTAATTTCTGAGGAATAATAATGCGTTTGAATGAATTAAAAGATAATCCTGGAGCAAGAAAGACAAGGATAAGAGTTGGAAGGGGTATTGGCTCTGGAAAGGGCAAAACCGCAGGAAGAGGGCATAAGGGTCAGAAATCTAGATCTGGAGTCGCAATTAAGGGGTTTGAAGGGGGGCAAATGCCTATTCATATGCGCCTACCGAAGAGAGGTTTTAATAATTATACCAAGAAAAGGTATTCGGAACTGACATTAGGGAACCTTCAAAGAGCTATAGATAAAGGTTTAATTGATATTAAAAAAAAGATAGATGAGAAAGGTTTAGTAGATTCGGGGATAGCTAAAAATTACCCAGATGGCATTAAACTTCTCAATAAGGGAGACATAAATTCCAAAATAGAAATAACTGTAACTAAAGCAACAGAATCTTCAATAAAAGTGATTGAGGGTTTAGGCGGAAGCATTACCATTCTTCATAAACCTAAGCCAAAAAGAAATAGAAAACACATTACTAAGAATACTAAATCAGAAGATGTCTCATCTGTATCATTAGCTGATACAGAGGAAAATACCGGTTCAGCTAATCCAAAAAAGAAAGCTACAATAGACCAAAGGAATGAGGAAGAAAAATAAAATGGCCTCAGTAGCGGAGCAATTAGCATCAAATATAAGTTTATCTGCATTTAAGAATGCAACGGAATTAAAAAAAAGAATATGGTACACAATATTAGCATTACTTGTATATAGACTGGGCACCTATTTACCCCTACCTGGGATTAACCTTGATGCACTAAGACAGATATTTGAACAAAATCAATCAGGTATTATAGGTATTTTTAATATGTTTGCTGGTGGTGCCGTAGGTCGTATGGCAATATTTTCTCTAGGAATAATGCCATATATCACTTCTTCTATAATAACCCAACTCATAGTCCCAGTTGTCCCACGGCTCAACTATCTAAAAAAAGAAGGCGGGGAACGAGGTAGGCAACAAATTAATCAATATACTCGTTATGGAACAGTTTTTTTGGCTGCTATGCAAGCTTGGGGTATCACTGTTGGATTAGAGGGCGCTACTGGTGTAGTGATTGACCCAGGTTTATTCTTTAAAGTTTCTGCAGTTATTACTCTTGTTGGCGGTACTGTATTCTTGATGTGGTTAGGAGAACAAATTACAGCTAAAGGGTTAGGAAATGGTATTTCTTTACTTATATTTGCAGGAATAATAGCTGAGCTTCCTGCTGCTCTTTTTGGAACTTTCGAACTTGGAAGACAAGGAGCATTTTCCGGTGCATTTATATTGGGCTTATTAATACTTGTCGTAATGATTCTAACTTTCGTGGTCTTTATAGAAAGGGCTCAAAGAAGATTGGTTGTTCAATACCCTAAAAGACAAGTAGGTAATAAAATGTTTGGAGGTGATAATTCTCATCTTCCATTAAAATTAAATACCGCTGGAGTTATACCTCCTATTTTTGCATCTTCTCTTTTACTAATGCCTATGACAATTGCTAATTTTTCATCCGGGCAAGGCCCTGAGTGGTTAAATAGCGTGACTGCTATGCTTGGTAGGGGGCAAAGTTTATACATGTTAATCTACGCAAGTCTTATTGTATTCTTTTGTTATTTTTATACGGCGATAGTTTTCAATCCTGAAGACACCGCTGATAATCTAAAAAAACAAGGGGGTTTTATTCCTGGTATAAGGCCGGGAGAGAGAACAGCCAAGTATTTAGATTTTATCCTTACGAGATTAACTCTAGTTGGAGCAATTTATCTTGTTCTAGTTTGTTTAATGCCAGAATTTCTAATATCAAGTTATGCAGTTCCATTTTATTTTGGTGGCACTTCTATACTTATTATAGTTAATGTCTCAATGGATACAATGACACAGTTTCAGGGATATATGTTTGCCCATCAGTATGAAGGACTATTAAAGAAATCTAGGCTTGCAAGAAGAAGATCATGATTGTTATTCTTTTAGGCCCTCCTGGTTCAGGTAAAGGGACTCAAGCAAAGCAAATAGAGGAAAAGTTTAATATTCCTCATTTGTCAACAGGAGACATGCTTAGAGAATCAATAAAGGAAGAAAACTCTCTAGGTCTTCAAGTTAAGGAAATTATGGCAAGAGGAGAATTAATTTCTGATGATTTAGTCTTAAAAGTAATAATTGAAAGGGTAAACCAAGAAGATTGTAAATCAGGTTTTATTCTTGATGGTTATCCTCGAAATGTATCGCAGGCAGAGTCACTTGATGAGGTTCTAAAAAATATAGCAAAAAAAATAGATTACATTATTCTTTTGGAAGTTGATTTGAATGCACTTGAAAGTAGAATCATAAAAAGATCTCAGGAAAACAATGAGGTTAATAGAGAGGATGATAGTTCAAATATTCTGAAGAAAAGACTAGATGAATACGTAAATCAAACTGCTCCTCTGGAAGAATATTATAAATATCATAATAAATTTAATAAAATCAATGGTATGGAAGATATTTCTAATGTATTTCTTAATATAAATAATTTTTTAATGAAATGAGAAAGTTAGTTGACTGTAATGATTTGAAGCCTATAATCCGCGAATTCGCCATTTTATTGATTATTTTTAGTTTTTGGAGGCTTTTTTGGCTCGTATAGCTGGTGTAAATATTCCTACAGGTAAAAAAGTAAGTATTGGTTTAACTTATATTCACGGCATTGGACAACAAACTGCCACAGACATCTGTGAAAGAGCCAGTATAGAGAAAGATAAAAGGGTGAATGAGTTACTTGAAACTGAAATTATTAAAATTAGAGAAATTATAGATAACAATTATAGGGTTGAAGGTGAGTTAAGAAGGGAAGTTTCAACTAACATCAAAAGGTTGATGGACTTAGGAAATTATAGGGGTTTACGTCATAGAAGAGGACTTCCGGTTAGAGGTCAGAGAACTCACACTAATGCGAGAACAAGAAAAGGCCCCGCCAAGACTATTGCTGGTAAAAGGAAATAAATTTTAGGGATTTTAATGGCTGATGATCCAAAAAAAATAAAACGCCGAGATAAGAAGAATATTCCTTCTGGTGTAGCGCATGTTAATTCAACTTTTAACAATACAATGATAACTATTTCTGATGCTAATGGTAATACTATTAGTTGGTCTTCAGCAGGTTTGATGGGTTTTAAGGGGTCTAGAAAATCTACTCCTTATGCAGCTCAAATAGCAGCAGAAGATGCCGGAGCTAAAGCAAAAGAACATGGAGTAAAAACTCTAAGAATAGAAATTCAAGGACCCGGATCGGGAAGAGAGAGTGCTCTTAGAGCCCTACAAGCTTCGGGATTCACAATAACATCAATTAAGGATGTTACGACTATACCATTCAACGGTTGTAGGCCCCCTAAAAGAAGAAGAGTTTAGAAATATTTTAATAAAATTTATCAAAAGGATCCCATCGTGAACATTGAAAAGAATTGGCGTGAGCTATTAAAACCAAGTGAAATATTGCTAGAACCCGGCGAGGATCCTTATCGAAAGTCTACTCTAGTGGTTGAGCCCCTTGAGAGGGGATATGGAACAACTCTAGGCAATGCCTTAAGAAGGGTTCTTCTTTCTTCACTTCAAGGAACGGCTGTCTACGCCATTAAGATTGACGGTGTTCTTCATGAATTTTCTTCTATTTCAGGTGTAAGAGAAGATGTTATTGATATTGCCTTAAATGTTAAAAAAATTATCTTTGGTGCTGATTTTTCTGGCAACAAGAATTTAACATTAGAAAAATCTGGTCCTGGGGTAGTAACGGCTGGAGATATCTTTCTTACAGAAGATATTAAAATTTTAAATCCTGATCTAATAATTTGCACTCTAGATAATAATACACCATTTAGAATGGAATTATCGATTAAAACAGGAAATGGATATGTTTCTTCTGAAGAAAATAGGAAAGAAGATGACCCAATTGGTTTAATACCCGTTGATAGCTTATATAGCCCTGTTAGAAAGGTAACTTATGATGTTGATAATGCAAGAGAAGGAGAATTTCTTGATTTTGACAGACTCACACTATCGATAGAAACTGATGGTTCTGTTAAGCCAGAAGATGCAATAGCTTTTTCGGCAAGAATCTTGATTGATCAATTAAATCCATTTATAAATTTTGATGAACCAGAAGAAGAGATTATACCTGAAGATGAAGGTGAGCTTGAATTTAATGTAGCTTTACTCAAAAAAGTTGACGAGTTAGAGCTTTCTGTTCGATCGGCTAATTGTTTGAAAAATGACAATATTGTTTATATAGGCGATCTAATATTAAAATCAGAAAATGAAATGTTAAGAACTCCAAATTTCGGCCGGAAATCATTGAATGAGATTAAGGAAGTCCTTTCCGAAATGAATTTGTCTTTGGGAATGGATATTCCAAACTGGCCTCCAGAAAATATAGATGAATTATCTAGAAAAGCATCAGATAAATTTTAAGTACAGATATATAAATGCGTCATTTAAAAGCAAAAAGAAAATTAAATAGGACCTCTAGTCATAGGAAGGCCTTACTATCCAATATGGCCATTGCCTTAATTAAACATGAGCAGATTAAGACTACTCTCCCAAAGGCAAAAGAATTAAGGCCTTTCGTAGACAAATTAATTACTCTTGGTAAGAAGGGGGATCTACCCGCTAGAAAAAAAGCTTATTCAATCTTGCCTGAAAAACAATGGGCAGCTAAAATATTTGATGTTTTATCAGAGCGTTATAAGGATAGGGCTGGAGGATACACCAGAGTTCTAAAGGCCGGATTTCGTTATGGTGACTCTGCTCCAATGGCTATTATAGAACTTGTGGACAGAGACCCGGAAGCCTTAGGTCAAGACTCAGGACCTGTTCTTATCGAAGAAAAAGAAGAATAGGCATTTAAATCTAATTCCTCTTTTACTTGTAATCTTCTTCTTCGTCACTAATCAATGGAATTTCTTCAATAACCTGATCTTGAGCAGGTGACTCCTCAATCTTGATGATTGGAGTTTCCTTAATAGGCTCACTATCTAGATTCTCCTCAACAACAGCCTCTTCTTTATTGTTTGAAGATTGTTTTGATGACATCGAGCTTCCTGTATAAAAACTTCCAGATTCATCGGATGCGCAACTAATAAAGGTAATAGTAGCTAACGGTAATATAAAAAAGGTTAAGAGTATTTTTTTCATCATGCGCCCTCTAATGTGATTCTATTTTTTATTTATATATTGGATATCGATAATAACCAAGGTGTTCTTATTAGAGAATTTAGCTTAAGTTTTTAATTCATGTTATATAAAATTGTACAAAATCTTTTAAAGAGGAAAAAATAAAAACATTATTTGCAGATTTAGGGGCTACTAACGCCAGACTTGCTGTAACTGAAGATTTTTTATCTTTGACACACACATCAACTTATAAAATTAATGATTTTCAATCACTTAATGATTTATTTTCAATATATCTTAATGAAAATAAACTAACTCAATTTGTGAAGAGTGCAATTATAGGTGTCGCTGCACCAGTTATTGGTGATATCATTAGGTTTGTAAATACTGATCTTAGTTTCAGCATTAAGGAGATTAGAACAAATTTTTTCCCTGAAGGCTTGCAGGTATTAAATGATGTTCAGTTACAGGTTTATTCATTAAATAGGATTCCTAATGATAGTCTTTGTGCTATTGGCAAGAAGAAGAATTCGTTAGAAGGACCAAAAATACTAATTGTTCCTGGTACTGGCCTCGGTTTGGCTGCGTTAATTGATAGTAAAGCAATTGCAACTGAAGCTGGTCACATCACTATTCCACACTGCGAAGATGAGGTTAGTGAACTGATAGACGATTACATAAAAAGAAAAGAAAGAAAACCGACCTTTGAAGATATAATTTCCGGCAAAGGGATTTCTTATATTTATGGGTTTTTCTCTAATAATCCTGATCACTCAATAAGTAATAGAGAAATTCTAAAAAAATATAAACATGACCAGTATTGTCAAAATACTAAAGAATTATTATTAAAAATCCTTTCAATATTTACTAGACAATCGGCTTTAATTTGGGGTTCTACAGGAGGGGTTTATTTAAGCGGTTCTTTGGTTAAGAGCTTATTTCAAGACATAAATTTTGATAATTTCAGAGAAATGTTTGAAGACAGTGCAACTATGAAAGAACTGTTAATTCGGACTCCTTTATATTTAATTCGGGAAGAGAATCTTGCTTTTCTCGGATCCTTAGAAATTGTAAAAAATGATTATAAAAAATGAAAAGAATAAGTTTTAGATATATTGATGTAGTAAAGATTCTTTCAAGTATAATTTATAATCTTCCATCTCTAATAGTGATCAAACTTAGATTGTTTTTTAAAAGTGGTACATCCGTAAGGGTTATTACCAAAGGTAATGATGAATACCGAGACCTTAATGGAAATGGTCATATCGATCTTTATGAAGACCATAACGTTTCTTCAAGTGAGAGGGCGGAAGATTTATTGTCAAAGATGACCCTAGAAGAAAAAGTAGGTCAAATGTTCCACCCACCAATCTCATTGCAAGGGGGTCTGATTTCTAAAATAATGAATCTAGCAAGTGGAAAGGCTGATTCAACAGAATCACTAATTTTGGAAAAACATATCTCGCACTTTAATTTGTATGGTTCGCCTAACCCTCTAGAGCTAGCAGAAAAGTTAAATTTTCTTCAAAGTATTTCTGAAAAAACAAGACTTGGTATTCCATTAACAATAAGCTCTGATCCTATTCATGAGGTTCCCAGAGGCGGTGGCATTGCAGCTTTTTCTCTAAAAGGTTTTTCGAAATGGCCTTCGCAACTAGGTTTTGCCTCAATTCGCGATCCAAAAATAATCAAAGAATTTTCTGAAATAGCTTCCAAAGAATACCTGGCAGTTGGAATAAGGACAGCATTACACCCTATGTCGGATTTAGCCACTGATCCAAGATGGGCAAGAAATTTTGGAACTTTTGGTTCAAATGCGGATTTATCATCTGATCTTACAAAGGCTTATATGGAAGGATTTCAGGGCAATATTATTAATAATGAGAGTGTGTTGACTATGGTAAAGCATTTTCCCGGTGGAGGACCCCAAGAAGATGGATTGGATCCTCATTTGTATTCAGGAAGAAATCAAGTCTATCCAGGAGATAATTTTGATTATCATCTTAAACCCTTTAAGGCCGCTATTGATAATGGTTTAAAGGTAATTATGCCTTATTACGGGATTCCTGTAGATCAAACCAGAGAAAATGTCGCTATGGCGTATAACAAGGATATCTTGACAAACTTATTAAGGAAGAAGATGGGATTCGAAGGAGTAATTTGTACAGACTGGGGAATCATTTCAGGACGTCATTGGGGGGTAGATGAATTATCTATAAAAGAAAGATATAAGAAATCTATTCTGGCTGGTGTAGATCAATATGGGGGTGAAAGCTCACCTGAATATATTATAAATCTTGTTAGAGAAGGCGTAATATCAGAGGAGAGGATAGATTATTCCGTTAAGAAAATACTAGTAAACAAATTTGAATTAGGTTTGTTTGATGAGCCATTCGTTGATGAAAGCAATGTTGATACTGTTGTAGGTATTGAATCTCATGTAGTTAAAGGGTTAGAGGCTCAGAGAAAATCAATCGTGCTACTCAACAACCGAATAACAGAGGGAAAAGCAATGCTACCTATTAAGAAAATGAATAGAATTTTTTCTGATGGTTTTAATGTAGAGATTCTTGATAGGTATTGTGAAATTGTTCAAAAACCTGAAGACGCGGATTATATTCTACTTAAATTAGGAACAGTTTTTAATGGTAACCAACCTTCCGGAATAGATCGTCCGATTGATAATTTTTTAAGCTCTATGTTTCCTAATTCTGATTTAAATTTCAACGAGGAAATCTTATCAAAGGTAAGAAAATATGCATCCATAGGAAATTTAATAACGGTTGTAGATTTGAACAGACCTGCAATATTGGAGGAAATTGATTCTTTAAGTCAGGGTTTAATTGGAGTATTTGGAGTTCTTGATGAAACGGTTCTGGATGTTATCTTCGGAGATTTTAATCCTTCAGGAAAACTTCCTTTCGACATCCCATCTTCGATGAAAGAAGTTGAAGAACAAAAATCCGATGTACCTGATGATACTTCAAATCCAACATTTAAATATGGTTATGGTCTAAGTTATTCTGAAAATAAAATTACTGATGATTAATTTTACATATATGTAGGGTCTTCAAAATAAAGCTCTTCCTCACTAAGTATTTTAATATTGTATTCATCTCTTAAATCTTTAATTGTTCGAGAAAAATATTCTTGAGGAAAGTACCAGGGCCATTTTTTTGTCATAAGCTTAACTCTTTTCCAAGCCATAACTTTTTTCTTTCTAGCTCTAAAAGATATTGCGAGAATCCTAGAGATACCATAATTTTTATATAGTTTTTTATATAATTGAGTTAGTTCTCCACCCGAAAAAGCATATTGAAATGTCTTTTTCCAAGGAATTCCTGATGTTCCTTGAATCGCAAAAGTATCTAAGATGCTTTCTTCTTCTAGAGAAAGGGCTAATCCAAAAATAATATGCTGACAGTCATGTCCAAGAAGGAATTGTCGATATCCTTCATCGAGCCCATTGTTTTCATCTCCAGTAAGTTTAGCGTCTGGACCGATGTGATCCAAATACTCTTCTAAGCCCTCTTGAAGAGTTAGCTCGCAATCCTGTTCTTGATACCTTAATCGCTTCATAATGTTAATATAGCTTTATGTACGGATTCTTGCAAATAAAGATGAAATGGCTCCCCGGGCCGGACTCGAACCAGCGACCGAACGGTTAACAGCCGTTTGCTCTACCAACTGAGCTACCGGGGAACAGCTGACATTTTTTTATCAGAAGATTTGTTAATTGACCATT
>CAJWUE010000043.1:0-11917 GCA_913047775.1 uncultured Rhodobiaceae bacterium | reverse complement strand
CTTCTTAGAACATCTTGCATACCGCTACTCTCCAATTGGAAAATCCCAACAGAATTACCAGTCCCAAGTAGTTCGAATGTTTTATTATCATCTAGTGGAATCTTAGAAAGATCTATCTTAATATCATTGTTTTTTTCAATGAGTCTAATTGCCTTATCTATCACAGTTAGAGTCTTTAATCCCAAAAAATCAAACTTAACCAATCCTGAGGCCTCTACCCATTTCATATTAAATTGCGTTACAGGCATATCTGACCTAGGGTCCCTATACAAAGGTATAAGTTCCTGTAGAGGTATATCTCCTATTACCAATCCTGCCGCATGAGTTGAAGCATTTCTTAAAAGCCCTTCAAGCTCTAATCCAATTTCTAGCATTGACGCTATATCCTGATTATTATCCCTCTCATCTCTTATTCTAATATCTCCTTCTATAGCTTTTTTAAGGCTTGTAGGATTAGCTGGATTATTAGGAATTAATTTACAAATATTATCTACTTGTCCATACGGTAGACCTAGAACCCTTCCTACATCCCTTAAAACTGCCCTTGATTGAAGGCTCCCAAAAGTTATAATCTGTGCAACATTTTCTTCACCATATTTTTCTTGAACATATTCAATAACCTCTTCTCTTCTTTCTTGACAGAAATCTATATCAAAATCGGGTAATGAAATCCTTTCCGGATTAAGGAATCTTTCGAAAATTAAGTTAAATCTAATTGGGTCCAAGTCTGTAATTGTCAATGCCCATGCGACCACAGAACCTGCCCCCGATCCTCTTCCAGGACCAACTGGTATTCCATTTCTTTTTGCCCATTTAATAAAATCTGAAACAATGAGAAAATATCCTGGAAATTTCATTGAAGTTATAATTTTTATCTCTTCTTCTAATCTTTCACGATATATTTCTTTATTCTCTACTTTAAATTCATCTAATCTTCGCTCTAGACCCTTCCCAGCTTGTTTTTTAAGTTCAGAAGTTTCTCCTTCATAATCTAAACCCCCGAACCTTGGTAATCTAGGATCAAATTTACTAACCTTAAATGATGTTCTTTTGGCAATCTCTACAGAATTCTGTAGGGATTCAGGAATATCTTTAAACAATTCATTCATTTCATTGGATGATTTGAAGTAAAACTCTTGAGTCAAGCGTTTCCTTTTAGGAGCATCTACTGTAGTAGAATCTTTTATAGATATCAGAGCATCATGTGAGACATAATTATTTTTGGACTCAAAGAAGACTGGATTGGTTGCTACGAAAGGGATCTCAAAGTCATAAGAAATATTTAATAAATCTTCCTCATGATTATCAATCCCTAACCTCTGTAATTCAATATAGAATCTATTCTCAAAAGTCTTACCTAATAGGGAAGCTAACTCGTTAGCTTCTTTTTTCTTGTCTTTTTTTAGTAAATTATTGATTAGACCATCACAACCACCAGAAAGGCATATTAAGTTTTCATTTAGCTCTAGAATTCTTCTTAAATCTATAGTTTCATTGTTATTATTTAAGAAAATCTCTGACGAAATCTTTATTAGATTCTTATAACCAGACTCATTTTTGGCATAACATATAACTGTTCCTAATTGGTCTTGATGATAAACACTAAAATTACATCCTATTATTGGTTGAATTCCACTATTTGAAAGATATTCTGAGAATTCTAATGCTCCAAATAAGTTATTACGGTCAGTAACTCCAAGAGCTGGGATATTTAGCTTTACCGCCTTTTTCACTAATTCATCAATCTTCATAGCTCCTTCAAGTAATGAGTATTGAGTAGTAACCCTAAGAGGTATATATCCAAAATCCTTTTTATTCTCTTTCAATGCTTTCACCGAATGCTATAGTTCAATCTTTCCATGTTAAGAACTTTATCTTGAAGATTAGCTATCTCAATATTATGTGTTGCTAAGAATAAGCTACAATCAAATTCGTCTACAAGTTTATTGAATAACTCAACTATATTCATTGCTGTCTTTTGATCAAGATTACCAGTAGGTTCATCAGCTATTATTAAGGAAGGGTTATTTACCAAAGCCCTAGCAATAGCTACTCTTTGTTGTTCACCTCCAGATACTTGGTTGGGATAGTTTCCTTCTCTATTAGATAAACCTACTTGTGCGAGTAAATCATTAGCCCTATTTATGGATTCTTTTCGACTATATCCATCAATAATAAGTGGTAACGCAACATTTTCTATTACCGTAAAATCCGATAAAAGATTATTAAACTGAAAAACAAATCCAATATTCTTTTTTCTATACTCGGACATCTTTTTGTCGGATATCCACTCAATTTCGATACCGTTTAGAAGTACTTCCCCTTTATTCGGTCTTTCTAAGAGTCCGGCTATATTAAGAAGGGAAGTTTTTCCACATCCGGAAGGTCCTACCAAAGCAAGTTTTTCTTTCTTATCTATATTAATGCTTATATTATCAAAAACTCTTATAGGGACTTCTCGAATATAATAGGTTCTCGAAATATTTTTTAATTCTAAAACTTTATTCATTTCTCAAAGCCTCGGCAGGATCTTTGGAAATAGATCTATATGCTGGATATATTGTAGAGATAATAGACAGTGATAACGACATTATTGCAATAGTTATAACTTCAGAAATCAGTATTTCTGATGGCATTTGAATAAGAAAATATACCTCAGGACTAAATAACGTAACATTCAAAATTGAAGAAATTGCTAGTCTAATTTCATCTATATATATACTAAATAAAATTCCGATTAACAAACCAGTAAAAGTCGCAAAAATACCAATTTTCGCTCCAGTATACACAAAAATTCTTGCAATACTTATTTTACGCATTCCCATTGCTCTTAAAATAGAGATCTCCCTTGATCTGTCTTTCACCAAGATAATTAATCCAGAAATAATATTTAATCCCGCTATAACAAGTATAAGAGAGAGTATTAAAAACATTACATTTCTCTCTACAGTAAGCACTTGCTTAAGGGTTGAGTTTGTTTCTCTCCAATCTCTGGAAAAAACCCTGTAGTCTCTCAATTCATTATCTATTAAATCCTTATAATGCAATGATTTATCTGGATTATCTACAAAAACCTCTATAACCCCTACCACTTCTCCCAGATTTAATAATTGACGAAGCGTCTCAATGTTTTGAAAAACAATACTTGAATCATAATCTGTCATACCTATCTCAAAAATTGCACCCACGTCATAAGAATAGGATCTTGGAATAGTACCAAATGGTGAGGAGATTCCTCTAGGAGAAATTAAGGTCATATTACTACCTAATGACAACGACAAAGAAGAAGCTAAGCGAGAGCCTATTATAACTTGTCCATTAGCTAAATTATTCTTATCTCCTAAAATTATATTTGATGAAACTATGTCGATTTTATCTATATCTTTACTCGATATTC
This sequence comes from uncultured Rhodobiaceae bacterium, assembly GCA_913047775.1. Lineage (GTDB taxonomy): Bacteria > Pseudomonadota > Alphaproteobacteria > MED-G09 > MED-G09. The sequence continues at coordinate 8,520 of CAJWUE010000043.1, read as the reverse complement.
CACGTATTAGAACACCCAATGATTGGCTTTCACCCATAGCTAAAAGTTGGGATTCAATCATGGGAACCGTTTTTTCTATACCATCAATACTATTAAGAATTTCATTAATTGACTCTACATCCTTAATTCCTTCGTTGTCTAAAGGATGGATTAAAATATGGCCGTTTAATCCTACAATTTTATTTATTAATTCTGTACGGAATCCATTCATTACAGACATAACAACAACTAAAACGGCAACACCAGACGCTATACCTAAAAAAGAAACAAGAGTTATGACTGAAAAAAACCCCTCCTTACCTTTTGGTTTAAGATACCTTTTAGATATCCACCACTCTAAAAAAAAATTGTTCAGCCTCAACTCCTAACTTCTTCTTTCGCTAAATTGCTTATCTTATTTATTGCCTCTTCAATTGATAAACTCTCTTTAGTCTCTGTATGACGGAATTTAACCTCCACTTTTTTTTCTTTAATATCCCTTGGGCCTATAGTTAAGATATATGGGAGGCCAATTAAGTCCATATCAGCATATTTTTTTCCAATACTTTCATCTCTATCATCAATAAGAACTTCTAAATTATTTTCTTCAAATTCCGATTTGATTTCCTCAATTACTTTTAAGCATTCTTTATTATCAACTTGTACATTTATAATTCCTACATGAAATGGTGTTACGGAATTGGGCCATATTATACCTTTTTTATCATGAGAATATTCTATTATTGCCGCAACTAATCTAGAAACTCCTATTCCGTATGACCCCATATAGACGGAAACATTTTTTCCTTCCTTATTGGTTATATTAGCTTTCATAGGAGAAGAATATTTTTCTCCAAAAGAAAATATATGACCAACTTCAATAGCCTTTCCCTTAAGGCGAAACTCCTCAGGAACCTTTTCTCTAAATATTTTTTCGTTGTGTTTATCTTCTGTAGCCGAATAAAACTGGGTATAATTTCCTACCGCTCTCTCTAGGTCTGAAAGATTATTAAGATCATCATTATCAAGCTCTAAATCGAATAATCTTTTATCACAATAAACCTCTCCTTCTCCAGTATTCGTAATAATAGAAAATTCGTGGCTTAAACTTCCTCCTATTTCACCACTATCGGCTACAACAGGAATCGTATTGATTTTCAGTCTTTTAAAAATCTTAATATAGGAAATAAACATTTTATAATAAGATTTCTTAGATTCCTCCTCATTAAGATCAAAAGAATAAGCATCTTTCATCAAAAATTCTCTTCCTCTCATAACCCCAAATCTAGGTCTTATTTCATCACGAAATTTCCATTGGATATGGAATAAATTTAATGGAAGATTCTTGTATGATTTAACAAAAGCTCTAAATATTTCTGTTATTTGCTCTTCGTTTGTTGGTCCATAAATTAGAGTTCTATTATGCCTATCAATAATTTGTAACATTTCTTCGCCATAATCATCAAAACGTCCCGATTCTTTCCAAAGTTCTGCGGACTGCAGGGTTGGCATGAGTATCTCTATGGCGCCAGCTTTTTCTTGTTCTTCTCTGACTATATTTTCAATCTTTTTAAGGACTTTAAAACCGAGCGGTAGCCAGGTATAAATTCCAGAACTTTCCTGCTTTATCATGCCTGAACGGAGCATTAATTGATGTGAAGGAATTTTAGCGTCAGCTGGAATTTCTTTGTTTGTTGGAATAAAAAATTCTGTCCAATACATAATTTAGTTATCCTATCTTAGTCTTATAAAATTAATTTTCATTGTAATGTAGAAATATCTCAACGAAAGGTTTTTTTCCCCACAAAAGTTTAATTTCCTTAGTTATAGACTTCCTTAATTTTGATTCTAAATTTTCAACCTTACCTTTATTTTTTAGATTTTGTAGAATATTATTCTCTAAAATATCTTCAAATTTTATTCCCATATCATTATACTTGGGTATACCAATTGTTTTTATATGCGGTCTACCTTTCAACTTGTTTTGATTACGAAAACATAAACTTACTATTATTAATCCATTGTAAGCTAACTTGTTTCGTTCTGAGACAGGGGATTCGTAATCATGAACCAATATATTTCCATCCATATGAAGTCTGCCATTCTCTACCTGTGAATCAATTTCTATTCCATTTTTCCTTAGAATAACTAGGTCACCATTCTCAATAACTTTTGATTCAATATTACAAGACGAAGCTAATTCGGCATTAGCCATCATATGCCGAAATTCTCCATGAACAGGTATCATAAATTTTGGAGAGATTAACCTAAACATCTCTAATAATTCATCCTTACAAGGATGTCCTGATACATGAACAAAACTGTCTTTTTCCGTGATGATATTGACACCTCTTTTAGCAAAAATATTTTGAAGCTTGAGGATCCCATACTCATTACCAGGTATCATTTTTGATGAAAAGATTACGGTATCTCCTTCTTCAGCATATAAATATCTGTGTTCGTCTCTTGCAATTTTTGAAAGAGCCGCACGGAACTCTCCTTGACTTCCTGTGCAAAGAATTAATGATTTGTCAGCAGGTAAATAACCCGCATCTTTTTCATCGATAAAATTCGGAATATCTTGAAAATAACCTGATGATTTTGCTGCATTAACTATTCTATGCATACCTCTTCCCGATAAAACAACCTGCCTGTCATGTAATGCTGCAACCTGAGCTACCAGAGTAAGCCTAGCGACATTGGAGGCGAACGTGGTTAAGAAGATTCGTCCTGAAAGATCCTTTATTATTTCAGAAAGTGAGTCTCTTACTTGGGACTCTGATCCGGAGCTACCGGGAACAATTGCATTTGTCGAGTCACAAACTAGAAGGTCGATGTCTAAGTTATTTAATTGTCCTTTTTTTTCTTTATCAAATTTTTCACCTACAACAGGATCGCTATCAATCTTCCAGTCACCAGAATGAAAAATACTGGAATCTGGAGTTTTTATCACTAAAGCATTCATCTCAGGAATGGAGTGAGATAACCCAAGGGGCTTAATGTCGAAAGATCCCAATTGAAAATTATCCTCGGTTTCAATGATGTTTAATTTATCTTTATAAGGAATCTCTCTCTCTATAAATTTTTCCTCTAATAAAGATGCTGTAAACTTTGTAGTATAAATAGGGCAGTTAAGGAAAGGCCATATAAATGGCATTGCACCTATGTGGTCTTCATGAGCATGGGTTAATATTATACCTTTTAAATCTTTCTTTTTTTCTACAATATAATTAGGGTCAGCCATTTGAAGATCAATTCCAGGTAAACCAGATTGAGAAAAGGTAACACCACAATCTACCATTATCCATTCCTCTACATTGTTTGATTGGTAACCATAAAGGTTAAGATTCATACCAATCTCTCCTGTTCCCCCCAAAGGTAAAAAATAAGTTTTACTCATTAACTCAATCCTTCATATATTTCTGCAGCATGAAAGATATTTTTGATATCTCCATTAACAAGGATGAGTCCACCATCAGTATCTAAACCATCAAATGTACCTTCTATCTTCTCACCGTTAGGTAAGCTCAAGGAAACTTTTTTATTAAGCCTGTAAGCAAAGATAAGCCATTCCTTAAGAATCTTTTGATAATTATTACCTAATTTCCATTCACCAAACATAAAATTAATATTCTTATCCAATATTAAAAGAAACTGATCTCTTTCAATGTGTTTTTTTAACTCTTGCTTTAAACTGCTTGCCTTGAAGTTAACATTCTCAGGTGATTCTACTAAATTTACACCAATGCCAATTCCAATAGTCTTCTCTCTGTGAATTTTTTTATCCATATTCTCAATTAATATTCCTCCACATTTGTATCCGTTAACTATGAGATCATTTGGCCATTTTAATTGAACCTCAGTATTATTGGCCTCTTCACAAAAATGTTTTACAGTTATACAAAGCGCAAGTGAAATAACAAATGATAGTTGAGGAATAATTTTCTTTTCCAAATCCTTTTTAATAACATATGTACCCATAAAATTTCCCTTGGGAGAAACCCAATATCTACTTTTTCTTCCTCTTCCCGAAGTTTGTTTGTCAGCAACCACCCAATAAGGATAATCATTCTGATTTAAAGTTAATCTTTTTGCTTCATTATTTGTGCTATCAATTTCATGATAATGAATAACATTAATATCTTTAAATAGTCTTTTCATGGAGTATTAGTTCAGAGCAAGGATAGCTTGTTCTGTAATCTCCATAAGGGGGGAAAATGAAAGAATAACTATAAAAGCCATGACAAAAAAACAACATAAAAAGCCTAAGATATTTAGTCCTCGTGAAAATGAATGAGAAAGGACGTGTTTAGAATCATCAAAAAACATAATCTTGACTATCCTTAAATAATAAAAAGCTCCAATTACACTTGCCACTAGACCAAAAACAGCCAAGAAAATCATCCCTTCTTCTATAATAGAAATAAAAATTAAGTATTTGGCAAAAAATCCTGCAAGTGGTGGGATTCCTGCAAAAGAAAACATAAACATAGAAACACCAAAAGCCATAGCTGGGTGGTGCTTTGATAGACCAGAAAGATCATCAATGTTAATTATCTTATTATCAGAGCTAGATTGAAGGTTTATAAGGCAAGAAAAAAAGCCAATATTTGTTATAATGTAAATGACCATATAAACCAAAAGACTAGATATCTGGTTGGCATTCCCAGTTGCAAGAACGAGTAGAGCATACCCCATATGACTAATTGAACTGTAAGCTATTAATCTTTTTATGTTAGTTTGCATTATAGCTGCTATTGCGCCTAGAGCTATTGATGACATAGAAACAAAGATAATTATTTGCATCCAACTTTCGGGGGTGCCTCCAAATGGCTGATAAAGCAATCTTACTAGAGTTACCAAAGCTGCCATCTTGGGAACAGCAGCAAAAAAAGCTGTCACGGGCGTCGCTGAACCTTCATAAACATCTGGTGTCCACATATGGAATGGAACTGCAGAAATCTTAAATATTATTCCTGAAATAATAAACACCAATCCTAAGGTGAAACCTATATTAACTATACCAACACTGTAACTAGCAATATCCGAGTATAGCAATGACCCTGTAAATCCGTATATTAATGATGCTCCATATAAAAACATTGCTGAAGAAAGCGCTCCGAGAATGAAATATTTAACACCAGCCTCGCTCGAATAAACACTGTTTCTTTGGTAAGCAGCCAAAACATATAATGGAAGACTTTGTAACTCTATAGCGAGATAAAGAGAAATTAGGCTGTTTGCTGAAACCATTAAAGCCATCCCTAGGGTAGAAAGTAAAATTAGAATGGGAAATTCAAAAGAGTCCCGATTAAAATTTTTGAGCCATTTTGTAGATAGAATAATTGACAAAGCTGAAGATAAAAAAATGATAACTTTAGAAAACCTTGATAAACCATCCTCAATTAATGAGTTATTAAAAACGAACATGATATCCCATGAAGAAAAAAACTCTAAAGACGAAAGAGACAAAAGAACAATAGTTGTGAAAAACATTATTAAATTCAATGATCTGCTTTTCATAAAAGCACCAATCATTAAAAATATCATCGAACTTAAGGCTAGAGTAATTTCTGGTATAAGGTTGACTAAGTCTTGCATTGAAATACCTATTTTAAACTGCTAAGTGATTCTGAATTATATATTTCAGATAAATGGTTAGAAGAAGCAGATATTATATCTAGAATTGGCATTGGGTATAACCCAAAAAGAATAACAAGGAAGACTATAGGAAATAAGACTAATTTTTCTCTAATTGACAAATCCTTTAAAGCTTTAACACTATCATTTATTATTTTTCCAAAAATGACATTTCTATATAACCAGAGCGCATAGACAACAGAGAGAATAACTCCAGTAGTAGCTAAAAAAGCAAACAATTTGGAAACAGAAAATACTGCAACAATAGATAAAAATTCACCAACAAAACTACTTGTTCCCGGTAAACCGACATTTGCAAGAGTAAAAATCATAAAACAGACTGCAAATTTAGGCATAGTAGTTACTACACCGCCATAATCTTTAATCTCTCTAGTGTGCATTCTATCATAAACGACACCAACAGAAAGAAATAAGGCTGCAGAAACTAATCCATGTGATAACATTTGAAAAATTCCCCCTTGGATACCATTAACCGTAAAGGTAAAAATTCCCAAAGTAACAAAACCCATATGGGCAACCGATGAATAAGCAATTAACTTTTTCATATCATCCTGAACAAATGCAACCAAGGATGTATAAATAATTCCAATAACGCTTAACCAGAAAACAAAGTCTGAAAAAAATAAACTTGCTTCGGGAAATAATGGTAAAGAAAATCTCAAAAATCCATACCCTCCCATTTTAAGTAAAATTGCCGCCAATATTACTGATCCTGCAGTGGGTGCTTCGACATGAGCATCTGGAAGCCAAGTATGAACTGGCCACATTGGCAACTTGATAGCAAATGAAGCAAAAAAAGCTAGCCAAAGCCAGTACTGAATACTTTGATCCTTTAAATCTAAAGTATTATATATTATAGGCATTTCTGTAGAGCCAGTGATCGTAATAATTGAAATTACCGCTGCTAACATCAGCACTGAACCAAGAAGAGTATAAAGGAAGAATTTAAAAGCTGAGTAGACTCTTTTTTCTCCCCCCCAAACTCCAATTATAATAAACATTGGAATCAATACGCTCTCGAAAAATAAATAGAACAAAATAATATCTAAGGCACTGAATGTGCCTATCATTAGAGTCTCTAACACCAGAAAGGCAATCATATATTGTTCAATTCGATACTTTATACTGTCCCAACTTGAAATTATAATTATCGGAGTTAAAAAAGTGGTAAGAATAACAAACAGGATAGATATTCCATCAATACCCATCTGGTATGTCATTATACCTCCCGCTATCTCAATCCTTTCATAAAACTGAAAATCCGTCACACTTGAGTTAAATCCATAGATTAATAACAATGAAATTAGGAAGGTTGTCAAAGAAGTCCATAAAGCAATATATTTAGAATTACTTTCAGAGTTTTCTTTATTAATTGAGAGTGCTAATAAAATAAAAAAAGCACCAACAAGAGGTAAAAAAGTTATTATCGTCAATAAATTTATCTCTTGCATAAACTCAACCAAATATAACAAAAAGAAAAATGAATGCCGTTAATCCGACTAGCATTGCCAATGCGTAATGGTAAATAAACCCGGTCTGCAACTTGCTAGCGAATTTCGCCAATTGTTGAACCCTTAAAGATATACCGTCTGGTCCCAATCCATCAATAATACCTTTATCGAAAACCACTGATAAAAAATTCCCAATTTTTCTTGCTGATTGAACAAATAAAAGATCGTAAATCTCATCAAAATACCACTTATTTAAAAGAAAATCGTATAAGAATGAAAATCTCTTAGATAGTCTTTCAGGTAGTGATTTAAAAAAAACATACATAAGCATAGCCATGAATAGGCCTGCTAGCATCAATACTAAGGGCAAAATTTTAATCCATGAAGGACTATGATGAATTGAATTTATTATTTCGCTGTTTGTTCCTAAATACAACGAGCTTATCCAAAAAGACTGAAAATCAACTGACATGAAAAGGTCTGCAAAGAGAAAACCTGAAAATATAGAGCCTAAGCTTAGCAAGAATAAGGGGGCCATCATCGTCAAAGGGCTTTCATGAACTTTTGTTAAAACCTCATTTGGTATTTTTGTTGTACCGTGAAATGTTAAAAGGATTAAACGCCAAGAATAAAAGCTTGTAAGAAAAACGGAAAAAACCAGCAAATAAAATGCATATAAATGACCTGAAGAATGTGACGAATAAGCAGCCTCTATAATCCCATCTTTAGAATAATAACCAGAAAGAAATGGTGCGCCCGTAAGAGCTAAAGTTCCAATTATCATAGATAGCCAAGTAAAGGGTATTAACTTAGCTAAACCTCCCATTTTTCTTATGTCTTGTTCATCCGAAAGAGCATGGATAACTGAGCCTGAACCAAGGAATAGCAATGCCTTAAAAAAAGCATGGGTAAATAAATGAAAAATTGCTATCTGATAAGCACCCACTCCAAGAGCTACAAACATATATCCTAATTGAGAACAAGTAGAATATGCAATTACTCGTTTTATATCATTTTGCACTAACGCCACTGTGGCAGCAAAAAATGCTGTTGAAGAACCAATAAATATTATGAGAGAAGAAATTATTTCTGATTGCTCAAATAATGGAGAACACCTCGCTACTAGGAAAACACCAGCCGTAACCATTGTAGCGGCATGGATTAATGCTGAAACTGGGGTAGGTCCTTCCATAGCATCAGGTAGCCAGGTATGTAGAAAAAGTTGTGCGGATTTACCCATCGCGCCAATAAATAAAAGAAAACAAGATAAATTTATAATTGTGTCGTCTAAATCGTTACTTAGAGAAAATACTTCTTCAAAATTAACTGAACCAGTAGCAAAATACAAAGTTGCAATCCCAAGCATAAAAGCAAAGTCTCCCACCCTATTAACAACAAATGCCTTCATGGCTGCCGAGTTTGCCGATGG
>CAJWUE010000042.1:0-11965 GCA_913047775.1 uncultured Rhodobiaceae bacterium | reverse complement strand
TCTGTTGAAAGAGTTGAGATACTTAAGGATGGTGCATCTGCTGTTTATGGTTCTGATGCAATTGGTGCTGTTGTCAACATAATAACCAAAGATTCATATGATGGAGTAGATTTTTCGGTACAAAGAGGTGAATATTTTGATGGTGGTGGAGTTGCAGACAATTATTCTATATCTATGGGAACATCGTTTGACGGCGGTTCATTTATGATTGGAGCTTCTTATGTAGATGTTCATGAGTTAGGAAACTGGGAAAGAGAAGAAACCGCTAAAGCCCCAAGCTTTGGAGGATCGTCCGGTACACCTCAAGGTCGTTTTGCTTATGGAGGTGTAGTGCCAGGATGTAGCAACTTTACTGCTACTGAAGGAAAGCCAGCGGCTTCTGTCGCGGACTTTAGATGTTGGACTAGTCCAGCTGACAGGTTTAATTATAACCCCTACAACTACGTTGAGACCCCTAGTGAACGAAAAAACTTTTTTGCTAAAGGAAGATATAGTATTACTGAAAATACTGACATAACCCTTTTTGGTATTTATCAAAATCGAGAATCAGATCAACTCTTAGCGCCGATGCCTCTATTCTACGGTTTTGGTGATTTTGGTGGAAGCGAAGGTATTTCAAGAAATAACCCTTACAACCCATTTGGATTAGAGTTTTGTGACTTATATGGAACTTCTGTTGAAGGCAAAGAATGTAATGATGCAAACTATCCAGGCGGTTTTGCGGTTGGGTGGTTAGGACGTCGCTTACTCGAAGCTGGTAATAGAGATTTTATCCAAGATATAGAAACCTACAGGGTTTCGATGGGAGTGGAATCTGAAATAGCAGGTTGGGATATTGATGCTTACTTCATTTGGGCTCAGAATAAAAGTGTGACAACTACCAAAGGCCTTCTAAACACAGCAAATATTAAGAAATCATTAAGTGGTGATGCATGTACAGGTTCTTGTGTAGCTCTAAATATTTTTGGAGGACAGGGCCCTGATAGTAAATATCTTGGAGATAATTTATGGTCAGGCTCTGGATCTATTACCCAAGAGATGGTCAATTATATAACCTTCTTGGCTCACGATACCGGAATAAATGAAATGAAAAATTTTGGTTTAGATGTTTCTGGAGAGATTGGTAATCTTCCAGGGGGTCCGGTGGGTATTGCTTTTGGATATGAGCATAGAAAAGAAGAAGGTGGTTTTGAACCCGATGCATTTATTGCTGCAGGGTATTCTTCAGGGAATGCTGCCAGTCCTGTATCAGGTGAATTTGAAGTAGATGAAACCTATCTTGAGTTAGCGATACCTGTGGTAGAGGGGTTAGATTTAAGTGCTGCTATTCGCTACTCTGATTATTCGACCTTCGGTGAGACAACAAATGCAAAATATGGCGTTACATGGTCTCCCAATGATAAGATCACTTTAAGGGCGACTTTTGCTGAAGGCTTTCGAGCACCTTCAATAGGTTCTCTCTTTAGCGGTAATAATGATTCTTACCCTGACCTTAAAGATCCGTGTGATGTTTATGCAAGTAATTTCACAGGTAATGCTGATGGAACTCAAACTGGCCAATGTGCTGCTGATGGTGTTCCAGCAGGATTTACTCAACCTAACACTCAAATACGAGTAACGGTTGGTGGTAACCCAAATGTTCAGCCCGAAGAATCGGAAGGTTATAATTTTGGAATAATTGTTAAACCAGTTGAAGGTCTAAAAATTTATGCTGATTATTACGAAATTGAGATTACTGATACGATTTCAACTATTGGATCACAGTTAATACTTAATGGTTGTTATAGGGAAAATAATCAGAAATACTGTGGTCTAATTGATAGATTATCTACCGGTTATGTAAAAGACTTGAGAAATACGGTTAATAATATTGGTATGGTTGAGACTACAGGTTTTGAGCTAGCTACTGTTTATGATTGGTCAGATGAATTAGGAAATTGGAGATTTTCTACTGAGATTGCATTCCTTGATACTTATGATGTAACTAAAGCTGATGGCTCTATTGAGCACTATGCCGGTTATGTTACGGGTAATGGTCGTGATCAATTTAAAGAAGTTAAAGGTAATTTAGGTCTTTTGTGGTCACAGAATGAATGGGCTGTTTCGCTTACTGGGCAATATCATGGCGAAGTTGATGGTGTACCAGGTACTGTTCCTAAAACATCTGCTTCAGGTGAGTTTATTACTGGAGACGACCCAAGAACTCTAGCGGCAACTTGGTATTGGGATGCTCAAGCTTCTTATGTTTGGGAAGCTATCAATTCTACTATTGCTGTAGGTGTTGATAATCTCCTAGATGAGGATCCGCCTTATTTCCCAGATAGTTTTGCAAATGATTTTGATCCCTCTTACAGAACTTGGGGATCACAATTTTGGTATGTGAGAATATCAACACAATACTAAATAGATCAATTTATTAGTAATTAAAACTGACCAACTTATAGTTGGTCAGTTTTTTATTCTGTCAAACTTAAATATCTCGAAAAGTGATAAGCGCTATTATTTTCCGACCAACCTGTTATGTTTTCTTTTACTAGCCACCTACTTATACCAAATAATATAGGAACAAACGGCATTTCTTGAATTAATATTTTTTCTGCTTCTTTCAAAATGTTAGACCGTATTTTAAGATCCAGTTCTAGTTGAGCCTCATCAACTAATTGATCGAATTTAGGGTTTGAGTAATTCCCATAGTTTAAAGGTCCAGAAGATTTTTGGAATAAGAATAGAAAGTTTGAGGCATCATTAAAGTCGGCGACCCAACCAGCATCTCCAACCTGGAAATCACCAGTTCTTAAATAATTATATAAAACTTTTGGCTCGGATCCTTCTATTTTTATATTTATACCTGCCTTCTTCATCATAGATTGAAGCGCCACCATATGTTTTTTTTGATCACCGCCCTGTCTATATTTTAAAGTGAATTCTAATGGGTTTTCATTATCAAATCCTTCATCCATAAGAATTTTTTTAGAAAGATTGTATCTTTCCTCTTGAGTAAGCTTTCTTTCCTCCATTAATTCCTCATATTTATAATTATTTATTCCTTTAGGGACTAAGGACCAAGCAATAGTTTCACCAAATCCTCTAATTTTATTCACTATCACGTCTCTATCTACCGCCAAAGAAACAGCCTTTCTTATATTAGAGTTATCAAATGGGTAGGAATTACAATTGAATATTAAATAAGTAACCACTAAGACGCTTTCTTTTTTTATATTATTTGGTAAATTTTGTTTTAACCATGAAGTTTTATTTTCCGGATATCCAGAATTTATATCTAATTCTCCAGCTCTGAATCTTCGAAGTGCTGCCTCATTATCTTCCGTTGGATAATAGAAAACTTCATCAAACCAAACATCCTTGTTGTCGTAAAAATAAGGATTTCTTTTTAAATGGATATTATCGTGAGCTCTCCATGAAAAAAGTTTATATGGGCCGTTTGTAACTATATTAATTGGCTTAATCCACTGATCTTTAAATTCTGACAAAATATGAGAAGGAACAGGATAAGTAGTGTAGTGAGTTAGTAATTCCTCAAAGTAAGGAGCGGGGTGTTTCAGAGAAATTTCTAATTCAAATTTATTTATAGCCTTAACACTCAGTTCTTCTATGGGTATCTTTCCTGTATTAACTTTATAAGCGTTTTCTATCATATACAATAATGAAGAGTATTGTGAGGCCGTGAGAGGATTCATAACCCTTCTAAAACCATCTACATAATTTTGAGCTGTTACATTTTTTCCATCAGACCAATAGTGATCTTCTCTAAGATAGAAAGTATATTTAAGTCCGTCTTCACTTGTGTTGTAAGTATTAACAGAGCCTTTTATAGTTTTACCTTCGGCATCTTTGGTAAATAAACCAATGAATATATCATTAATGATAGACCCCTCCCAATGACCAGTAGCTAGATGGGGGTCTAATGTATCAGGCTCTGCTCCATTACCTCTTTTTAGTATTCTCTCTTTATTATCTTCTGCATAAGAAGAAATAACACCAAAGGGAATAGAAAAAGATAGAAATAGTAAAATAAATAAATGTAATATCTTTTTAATAATAATATCTCCTTAAAATAATTACTTTAGAAAACCGTAGGACTTAATAATTTTATTAGCTTTAACTCCCTTCAACCACTCAAAGAAATCAACAGTTGTTCTTTTTTGATTAAAGGCTATTGCTCTATAAGTTGGGATAATATTTTTATGAAGTTCTTTGTCTATTCTATGTATTATTCTTATGTGTGGATTTCTTATAACTTCGGAATAGTATGCTATACTAACCCTTGCAAAAGATCTTTCTAAATATTTAAGATTCTTCGAATTTGAATGATTTAATATTAAATTTTCCTTTATATCCGTCCAAATATTCAGTGATATCAAGACTTCTTTTGAAAGATAACCAAGGTAATTACTAATTGGATCTGATATTGTAAAATGCGAGTCGGAAAGCCTATAAAGAAAATCATCCTTATGGAACTCATCAAAGAAAAAACCTTCATTAATGTTAGTAACTAAGACTAAGGAGTTTTTAGCAATAGGGTTACTCATTATTTCAGGTTTCTTTCCTTCTATCCATTTAATCCGTCTTGTATCTTCCAAGATAATTAGATCAATAGATGTAAGATTATTAATGTTTTCTTTGAAGGTATTTGGTCTAATAAGCTTAAGATTAAAATCTGTTGGTGAATCTTTTCTCCAAGTTCTAAGCAATGACTCTGAGGTTTCAAAGAAACTTTCAGTCACATATATATTTAATTTTTCAGATTTAAGATCAAGTGGCATTAAAATAAAAAATATAAATATAAATATCATTCGCATTTAGATTGCCTTAATAATTTTTTACATTTCTTGCGTAAGGAACAAATCCATTGTGTTGATAAAAAGTTAGCGCTCTCGGATGATCAAGTGTATTTGTTTGAAGAATTATGGAGTTTATTTCAATATTCTTAGCAAACTTTAAAGCAGCGTGAAGAAGAAATTTTCCTAGCCCTTGACCAATATATTTTTCTATTAATCCTAAGTGTACAATTCTCAATTCGTTGTTATCCCTATAGTCTAATTCAAAAAATCCAATATTCTTACTATATTTTTTCAGAAAAAAAATCGCAACCCCATTACTTTTAATAATCTTTAATAGTTCATTATCTTGAATATTTAATCTACTTACCCATCCGTATTTTCTACCTACGTTATGATAAATTTTTTTATAATCACTTAAATTAATATTTTTTTCATGAATTAATTTGATATTAGAAATTTTTGGAGAATTAAAATTAAATTCTCCTTCATACTTTAACCATGTAACAGTTGTTTCGTTTATTCTATTATTTGTTTTCATATGTTTACATTTTATTTTTTAAATACTTCTTTATTATGTCATCCTTTATTTTAATATCGTATTATTAAAACAGGAGAAATCGTTGTCTTTTATATTGGTTGCCATTGGAGGTGCATTGGGGTCCGTTTTTCGTTATTCTATTGGTATCTTATTTTCATTCTTCTCTCTCACTACCTTCCCATGGGGAACACTCTTTGTAAATATTACAGGTTCCTTTTTAATGGGTATTGTTTTTTTTATTTCTAAAGATTTTCTTTCTGAAGAATTTAAATTATTTCTATCCGTAGGTTTACTTGGTGGTTATACAACTTTTTCAGCTTTTTCTTTAGATGTAATAAATATGCTTTTTAATAAAGATTATTTGTTGTCAATTTTATATATACTTGCTTCTGTATTAATATCTATTTTCTTTCTTCTCGCCGGTTTTCTTTTTATGAAATTACTGAATTCATGAAAAATAAAAACCTCTATAAAGTCGAAGAAGACCTTTCAGGAGTTCGAATTGATAGGTGGATAAAAACATATTATCCAAAATTATCTCATAACAATTTAGAAAAAATATTAAGAACTGGCCAGATTAGAGTAGACGGTAAAAGAATAAAGTCGAATTTTAAATTGGAGATTGGTGCATTAATTAGGGTTCCCCCTTTTCTTGAAGAATATAAGGTTATAGAAAAATTCTCTTACAAAGTTTCAGCAAAAGAGCAATTAAAGAAATATATAATATATGAGGATAAGAATTTTTTAGCTATAAACAAACCTCCAAATATAGCTGTGCAGGGAGGAACAAAAATCCGCAAGCACTTGGATGGAATTCTTAAGTCATCCTACAAGAGTATTCAGCCAAGATTAGTTCATAGATTAGATAAAGAAACATCTGGTGTCTTACTTGTGGCCAAAAATCGAAAGACAGCAAATCATCTAACTTATGCCTTTAGGATGAAAAAGATAACTAAACATTATTGGGCTATTACAAATGGAGACTACCTTAATAAAAATGGGGTTATTAATATTGATATAAGGGGAAGAAATAATGAAAAGCTTTACAGTTCTTTAACTTATTATCATAAATATATGAAAATAAATAATAAATTAAACTGGATAATTTTTTGTCCTATAACCGGAAGAAATCATCAAATTAGGATTCACTCTAAATCAATGGGTGCCCCAATTTTAGGTGATAAAAAATATGACAATCTCTTCAAAGAAAGCAATAATGGTTTGCATCTACATAGTAGAAGTGTTGAATTTAGCGATCTTGACGGGAAAAAGTTTTTTTTTGAAGCTCCCTTACCTGTTCATATGGTCAAAACATGGAAAAAGTACAACCTACCTATGAAATCAGATTTTAGTGGGTTTAAAGAATTTATTTTAGAAAGTTAACATGGAAGATATTTTAAAGGAATTAGAGGCTAGGAGAGAAAAGGCAAAACTTGGTGGCGGTCAAAAAAGAATAGATTCACAACATTCCAAAGGAAAATTAACAGCTAGAGAGAGAATAAATCTTCTTTTAGATGAAGAATCGTTTGAAGAATATGACATGTTTGTCGAACATGACAGCCATGAGTTTGGAATGGAGAAAAATAAAATTCCAGGCGATGGGGTTGTTATTGGTTCCGGCGAGATAAATGGAAGGACGGTATTTTTATATGTTAAAGACTTTACTGTTTTCGGTGGATCCTTATCTTTAGCGCATTCCAGAAAAATTAATAAAATACAAGATATGGCAGTTAAGAATAATTCACCCTTAATTGGTGTATTAGATGCTGGAGGTGCAAGGATTCAAGAGGGGATTGATGCTCTCGGAGGTTATGCAGAAGTTTTTCAACGAAATGTTCTTGCTTCAGGCGTAATACCACAAATTTCTTTAATAATGGGACCTTGTGCGGGAGGAGACGTATATTCTCCTGCATTAACAGATTTTATATTTATGGTAAGAGATACCTCTTATATGTTTGTAACCGGACCTGATGTTGTTAAGACTGTTACTAATGAAGAGGTTACAGCAGATCAATTGGGTGGAGCTGAGGTTCATACTACGAAATCTTCTGTAGCCGATGGTGCTTACGATAATGATATAGAAATGATTTCTGAAATGCGTAGATTTATTGATTTCTTGCCTTCTAGTAATATTTCAGAGGGCTCAATTCGTAAGACAAGTGATAGTATTAAAAGATCAGAACCTAGTCTAGATACTTTAATTCCAGCAAGCTCAAATTCACCATACGATATAAAGGAGTTTATCACTAAAGTTGTGGATGAAGGTGATTTCTTTGAGATTCAAGAAAAATTTGCTCAGAATATTGTTGTAGGTTTTGGAAGGGTTGATGGACATACAGTTGGCTTAATAGGCAATCAGCCTTTATTTCTTGCTGGGGTTTTAGATTCGGACGCAAGCAGGAAAGGGGCTAGATTTGTAAGGTTTTGTGATGCTTTTTCTATACCTTTGGTTACTTTTGTTGATGTTCCTGGTTTTCTTCCTGGAACTGATCAGGAATACGGAGGCTTAATAAAAAATGGAGCTAAACTTTTATATGCGTATGCAGAAGCAACTGTACCCAAGGTTACAGTAATTACCAGAAAAGCTTATGGAGGCGCATATTGCGTCATGGCCCCCAAGCATCTAAGGGGAGATATTAATTACGCTTTACCGAGCGCTGAGATTGCGGTTATGGGAGCAAAGGGAGCAGTTGAGATACTTTACCGAAAGGAAATTGAGGATACAAAAAAAATACAAGAACATACTGAATTTTATGAAGATAGGTTGCTAAATCCTTTTGTTGCGGCAGAACGAGGCTATATTGATGACGTCATTATGCCAAGAAATATACGACCCAGAATAGGAAATGCTCTAAAATTATTGAGAAATAAAAAACTGTCCAACCCATGGAAAAAGCACGACAACCTTCCGTTGTGAGTTATTGATGTTTAAGAAAATTTTAATTGCTAATCGTGGCGAGGTTGCTAATAGAATTATTCAGACTTGCAAAAAATTAAATATTTCTTCTGTAGCAATATTTTCTGAAGCTGACAAAGATTCCCTTCATGTAAGGAATGCTGATGAATCTTTTTTTATTGGACCATCGGTTGCATCCGAATCTTATCTGTCTTCAGAAAAGATCGTTGACGTGTGTTTAAAATCAGGCGCAGAAGCCGTACATCCTGGATATGGGTTTCTCTCAGAAAACTACTCTTTCGTGAATCAAATAGAAAGAGAAGGATTAACTTTTATAGGCCCCCCTTCAGAGTCTATTAGAATTATGGGCGATAAAATCGAGTCCAAAATTTTTGCTGAAGATTCTGGAATAAATACGATACCTGGATCTAAAGACATAATAAATAATTTTGAAGATGCTAAAAAAATAGCCAAAGAAGTAGGTTTTCCAGTAATGGTTAAGGCATCTGCGGGAGGCGGGGGAAAAGGTATGAGAATTGCTAAAGGTGAGGAAGATATTGAAGATGCATTTAATTCATCAATAAATGAAGCTAAGTCAAGTTTTGGTGATGATAGAATTTTTATAGAAAAGTATATAGAAAAGCCACGTCACATAGAGATACAAATATTAGCTGATACGTACGGAAACGTTATTCATCTCGGAGAAAGAGAATGCTCTATTCAGAGACGTAATCAAAAGATTATTGAAGAGTCACCCAGTAGCTTTGTAGATGAATATTTAAGAAATGAGATGGGCGAGCAAGCCAAGAAGCTGTCAGAAGCGGTAGGATACACAAGCGCAGGTACTGTAGAGTTTATTGTTGATCAAAACAAAGATTTTTACTTCCTGGAGATGAATACACGTCTTCAAGTAGAGCATCCTGTAACTGAATTAGTAACTAATCTAGATCTTGTTGAGGAGATGATAAGAATTGCGTCTGGGGAAGAACTAAGAATAAAACAAGAAGATATTCAATTTAAAGGATGGGCAATTGAAGCAAGAATTTATGCTGAAGATCCTGAAAGAAATTTCATGCCTTCCACAGGGAGGTTAAAGGTTTATATCCCACCAAAAACCCCTTTTGGTGATATGGAAGGCATAAGAAATGATACAGGGGTTCAGGAGGGTGATGAAATATCGATTTACTACGACCCAATGATCTCAAAATTGTGTACCTATGGCGTAGATAGAGAAGAAGCAATTGTAATAATGCAAAAAGCCTTAAATAATTATGTGATCAAGGGGATTCAAAATAATGTTAATTTTCTCTCCTCTATTATAAGAAATAAAAGATTTGTTTCGGGAGACATTAATACAGGTTTTATCGATGAAGTTTACCCAGAAGGTTTTTCATCAAAAATTAATAATAATCAAGATGCATTCTTGTACTCTCTTGTTGCTGTTTACTTATATGTTAAAGAGCAGTCACGTTTGATAAAAAAAATATCTTCAAATATTTTTTACGAAAAATCACTGGTTACTAAGGTTGGCTCTTATATTTACGAATTAAGAACATATGATAGGCTTGAAAACTTAATAATAGAATATGAAGATAGTGTTATTTCCCTAGAATCGAAATGGTGTCCAGGAGATAAATTAATTGATATTTCTATCGATAATGATCTTTATAGTTTTAAGGTAGAAAAAATTATTTTGGGGTATCTTATTGAAGGTCTTGGATTTTCCGACAAAATTTCTATCTTTACAAAGCAAGCTTTTGATCTTTCTAAGCACATGATCGAAAAAGAAAAAAAATTCGATGAAAAGATCATTAAATGTCCTATGCCTGGCCTTGTTGTTTCTGTCAATATTTCAGAGGGTCAAAAAATAGAGATGGGAGACAAGCTTTTTACAGTGGAGGCTATGAAAATGGAGAATATAATTAAATCTGATATATCAGGAAAAATAAAGAAGATTTATTGTGCTGAGGGAGATAGCCTTGCATCAGATCAAATTATGATAGAGTTTGAGTAAGTAATAATTCTGCTTCAAATACTTTTTCGAAATTATTAATAAGCACTTCATCTAGCTCTTTTTGGGATATCTTTATTCCTATATCTTCTAAACTAGTGGTTTCTTCAGAGCTAAAGCCACAAGGTTTTATACCTTTATAATTTTCTAGATTAGGATTAATATTTAAGCTAATTCCGTGAAAAGTTATTCCTTTTCTAACTCTTAAGCCTATTGAAGCAATTTTTTCTTCTGACAGTTTAGGTCCACCTTTTTTGGAAACCCATATTCCTATTTTATCTTGATTGGTATGAGATTCAATATCAATAGTTTTCAGAGATTTGATAATCCAAGATTCCAATTGATTTATAAATCTTCTGATATTGTATCCTCTTCGTTTCAAATCCAACATAAGGTAAATTATTCTTTGGCCGGGACCGTGATAAGTGTATTGACCCCCTCTGTTTGTTTGATAAATGGGAAATTTTTTAGAATCTAATAGATCTTCATTTCTAGCGCTAGTTCCAGCAGTATATATTTCATTGTGCTCTAAAAACCATATAAATTCTTTAGATAAACCAGATTTTATTTTATCTACCTTACTTTCCATAAATTTTATAGCAAAGGGGTAGCTTATGGATTGTTTATCAATAAAATATTCAATTCTGTCTCTGGTCATCTCAATGTTAATTTAAATTGTAGTTAATTATATTACAATTCATTATTAAGTAGGGTTATATTTATGAAAATGATTCGCGGCCGTGGCGGAACTGGTAGACGCGCAGCGTTGAGGTCGCTGTGGGGTAAAACCCGTGGAAGTTCGAGTCTTCTCGGCCGCACCAAAAAGCTTGTAGGAAGTTATAATGAACAAAGATGTGACGAACATAAAAAAGACACAAAATCAATTTGATCCTTCGTTAATTTCCGAAATCATGAATTCAGTAGATACTAATAATAGAGCTAATGTTATTAAAATCATAGAAGAACTACCCCCAGCTGATATAGCTGATATTATCCAGTTACTAAGATCTTCTGAAAGAACATCCTTTTTAGATATTATTAAAGATCATTTTGACCCGGAGATTTTATCTGATCTAGAGGAGGGGGTTAGAGAGGAGGTAATAAATCTTCTTGGTCATAATTTTGTAGCAGAAATCCTTCCTAAATTAGAAACTGATGATGCTGTTCACGTTATTGAAGACCTTAAAGAAGACGACAAAAACATTATTTTAAATAAAATTCCAAAAAGTGACCGTGAAGAACTTCAGCTGTCCTTAAATTATCCTGATGATAGCGCTGGAAGATTAATGTCTCTTGATTTCGTAGCTACACCACCTGATTGGGATGTAGGCAGGACTATAGATTTTTTGAGGGATGAAAAAGATTTACCTAATGAATTTTATGAGATTTATATAGTGAACCCAACCTTTAAACCAATTGCCGCATTGTCTTTATCAAATATTCTTCGCTCAGAAAGAACCAATAAATTAGAGAATTTAAAATCTGACCATTTAGTTGCTATTCCTGCAGAAATGGATAAAGAACTTGTCGCCCATCAATTCGAAAGATTTGATTTGGTGTCTGCTCCGGTCATTGATGAAGGGGGTAGGTTAATAGGGGTAATAACTGCTGATGATATTGTTGATGTAATTCAAGAGGAAGCAGGGGAAGATATCAAATTTCTTGGTGGGGTAGGCGATGAAAACATAACCGATAGCGCCCTAAGGACATCTAGAGGA
>CAJWUE010000041.1:0-12106 GCA_913047775.1 uncultured Rhodobiaceae bacterium | reverse complement strand
GCTTAGGGATAAATTGGCTGTCTTCAATATCAAAAATTTCATCAAAAACATTATTGAGCTCTAATCTTGAGATAACTTTTTCCGCATGAGTCTTAGATCCATTAGTAAAAATTATTTTCTTTCCCTTAAGTTGTTTTATTGCAGATGACAATTCGGTGTCTGCTGATAGACAACTAAGATCAATATCGTGGACAAAATCAAGAAAATCTTTTGGTTGAACTTTATCTTCCTTCATTAGGCCGGCCAGTGTAGTGCCATATTTTATGAAATATTTCTTTTGGATTTTAAAAGCATCATCTTCATTAACTTTTAACTTTGCGGTTATAAATTTAGTCATTCTCTTATCAATTTGTCCGAAGATATCTTTTTGAGGAGAATAAATGGTATTATCCAAATCAAAAACCCAATCTTTTATATTAGAAAGATCCATAACATAAATTATCTAATAAGCGTTCCTGCTCCATGTTCAGTAAACAATTCTAGTAAAACTGCATGTTTATTTCGTCCATCAACAATTACTGTAGCTCCTACACCTTTTTCAAGGGCATGAATGCATGTGTTTAGTTTAGGTATCATTCCACCGGAAACAACACCCACTTTTATCATAGATTCTACTTCTTCTTTTTCTATTTCTTCTATCAAATTATTTTCTGAATTTAAGACTCCTTGAACATCGGTTAATATCAGTAGTCTTTTCGCTTTGAGTGATTCCGCAATTGCTCCTGCGGCGGTATCGGCATTTATATTGTAGGTAATACCTTCTTCGCTAATTCCCAGGGGGGCAATAACAGGAACAAAATCATTTTTAATTAGATCATTAATCATTTTACTGTTTATAGATATTGGAATACCGACAAAGCCAAGGTCAATAGCTTTTTCTTTGGAATCGCTTTTCCCATTTTCCCATTTATATTTTTTAGCCGTTATCATTGATGAATCTTTACCTGAAACCCCCACTGCTTTTCCACCAGCCTTATTTATTTTAGTTACTATTTCTTTATTAACTTTATTGCATAGAACCAATTCGACAACTTCGAGGGTTTTTTTATCTGTTATTCTCATACCTCCCTCAAATCTTGTTTCAATGCCCCTTTTTTCAAGCATTAGTCCTATTTGAGGTCCTCCACCATGAACTATGACAGGATGTAAACCGCTTTGTTTCAGTAAAGCAACATCCTCACAAAAAGATTGAATAGATGATGATTCTGACATTGCGTTACCACCATACTTTATAACAATCGTTAAACCCGCATATTTTTGCATGAAAGGAAGCGCTTCGGTAAGTATATCAGCATTATTTAACCATTCACTCGCTTTAGTTGGATTTGTTTTTGTCTTTTCCATAAGTTACTCTTCTTACATTCGATTTATTCTATTAGTGAAGCAATTTGCGACTTAACATCTTCTATCCCCAGCTTCACCTTTGATGAGGTGGCTATGACACTAGGATATATTGCCCTTCTTTTTTTCACTTTGTTTAATACTATTTTGATTTGATTATCAACATCTTTGGTTTTATCAATTTTAGTCAAAACGATTTGATAAGAAACCGCAAATTCATCCATAACATTCATAATTTCTTCATCTACCGGTTTAATATTTCTTCGAGAATCGACTAGTAAAAAAACTCTCCTTAGGTTTTTTCTATTTTTTAAATAAAATTTAGATAAATTATTCCATTTTCTAATCTTATCCTTCGATGCCTTAGCGAAACCATATCCTGGCATATCAACTATGTTCAAGATAGTTTCATCGTTGGATATAGAAAAATAATTTAACTCTTGTGTTCTACCAGGATTTTTTGATGTGTAAGCCAATTTAGACTTTTTTGTAATCGCATTTAACAAGCTAGATTTACCCACATTTGACCTTCCAAAAAAAGCAATTTCAGGTATTTCATTTTCAGGTAATTTTTCTACTGATGTTACACCTAATTCAAAATTAATCTTTTGATTAAAAAGCCATTCCCCAGGATTATCTCCTATTCCTTTTATTTTTTGAGTTTTCATCATATTTACTCATTTTTATCACTATTTTTATTGATATTTGTAAAAAGTGCGATTTCGGTTCCCTGGCGCTTCATTATGTACATTTGTTGAAGTATCGATAAGAGTCCATTCCAAGCCCAATATATAACAAGACCTACAGGAAAGTTTGCCGCTATAAAAATCATAAAAACAGGCATCCAAGTAAACAAAGTTTTTTGTATTGGGTCTGCAGGCGTGGGATTAAGTTTAGTTTGTAAGAAAAAAGTTAATCCAAAAAGTAAATGAAATATACCAATCATCAAAAATTGTGGTAGTTCCCAGTTAATCAAGCCAAATCCATTGAATAGAGAAATAGGATCGGGAGCAGATAAATCCCTTATCCACCCAAAAAATGGGGCATGTCTCATCTCTATAGTGACGAGAAGGACATTATAAAGTGCAAAAAATACTGGTATCTGAATTAAAACCGGTAAGCAGCCTGATAAAGGTTTCAGCTCTTCTTTCTTATAGAGGGATTGCATTTCTTGAGCCATCCTTTGCCTATCATCCCCATAAACTTCTCTTAATTTGGTTATTTCGGGTTGTACCTTTCTCATTTTTGCCATCTGAACATAACTTCGATTCACCACTGGAAAAAACACTGTTTTAATCAGAACTGTTAAAAGAAGGATAGCGACACCAAAATTTCCCGAATAGGAAAAGAGAAAATCTAGAACATAAAAAAGAGGTTTTGCTAAAAAATAAAACCATCCCCAATCTATGATTAAATCAAATCTTGGAAGGATTTTATCTTCCGCATATTTTTCTATAATATTTACTTCCTTAGCGCCAATGAAGACCATACCATTAGACACCAATTTCCCTCCGGGGCTGGCTGTAATAGCATCACCAGTGAACCCTACTCGATAATAATCTTCATCTCCTGATTTAGAAACTTTGAAGTTGGCTTGCTTTCTATCCGTATCATTTGAACTTAATGCGGAGGCCCAGTATTTATCTCTTATACCCAACCACCCACTAACAAATTCTTTTCTATAAACCTCATCTTCAATATCATCATAATCAACTTCTTCTAGTTTATCATCAAACCAACCGGTTGGGCCCTCATGTAATAAGCCTAGTGTTTGTCCTTGTGGAATGTTTTTTCTGGACAATTGTTGATAGGGGAAAAGAGTTATGGAGCTTATAGAATTATTGGTTATTTCTTGATTTATCGAAAAAAGGTAATTTTCATCAAGAGATATTATTTGTCTGAAAATTAAGCCCATTCCATTATCCCAAACGAGCGTTATAGGGTCATACTGTGTCAGGATTTGACCCGATTCAACAGACCAAAGAGAGTTTGAATCTGGCAGATTAAATTCTGCCCCTCTTGGTGCAATCCAGCCACTTTCCGCCCAATAGGGGTTTTCATCTTGATTTGATTGGAAAAATTTAACGAAATCAGAATTATCCTTTGTAGAGGTTCTAAAATTTTTCAGATATATCTCATCTATTTTTGCCCCACATAAACTTACAGATCCTGTAACTCTATCAGAATTTATCGGAACCCTATCTCCATAGCACGCGACAGAAGTATTGGGTGTGACTTCCTCTTTTTGGTAATTCTGAATAGAAACGTTTTCATCTAACGCAGAAGATACATCTACAGTATTTCTGCTTTCTGGCGGGAAAATGATTTGCCAACCAAACAGAACTACCATGGCAAGAATCATGGCAAATAAATATCTTGGAGCATCATTCATTCTGAAGTTCCCTCTAAAGCATTTACAATTTCTTCCAAGATATCTTTCCAGGTTAAATTGTGAATTTCGTTTGTTGCAATAAGGATATAGTCGTAGCCACTTTTTCCGTATTTTGGAAGTAATTGTTTTATTGCATGGCGTAATCTTCTTTTTATTCTATTCCTTATAATCGCGTTCCCAATCTTTTTGGTTACTGTAATGCCATATCTTGGATTTTCCTCATTACCCCTTTTAAAGATTTGTAAGATTATCCCCCGAGATATAATGGGTTTTGTTTTTGAAGCTCTTATAAAATCCGAACGTTTAACAACTCTCTCTATTCTTTGTTGCTTATCCAAAGAATTCTTTTGTTTTATTAATGATGACATAATTAATTTATGCAGATAATGACTTACGTCCTTTAGCTCTTCGGTTAGCTAAAATTCGACGACCGCCAACTGTCGCTTGTCTCGATCTAAAACCATGACGTCTTTTTCTAACCAGATTGCTAGGTTGGAATGTCCTTTTCATGATTTTCTCCTATTAGGTAATTATAGTGGAGTTTTATAAGACTAAGAATAGGTTAAGTCAAATTGCTCAAAACATATATTAATCATTATCTTGATCTAATCTTTCCATTCTCTCTATTGACCTAGACATTTGTTTTTCTCTTATCTCATGTGTATCTATGGTCTTTATCATAGAGTCAGCTTTTTTTCTTAACTCATCTGTAGAATTGCTAAATTTTTCAAACTCTTTTTTTAGTTGTCCAAACTCTTTAATTATCTCGGTTGTTCTTTCATTCAATGCTAAGGTTCTGAATCCCATATGAATACTTATGATGTATGCAGCAAGAGAATTTGGACCTAACATAAGAATTTTAAAATCCCTAAAAATTTCTTCCTTAATATTTAAGGACATTATGAGCTGAAAAAGGCTCTCGCTAGGCAAATACATTATTGCGTGATCCGTGGTTATTCCCTCTTGCGTATATTTTTCGGAAATTGACTTTGCCTCATTTTTAATATGCCTCTCTATTTGCTGTTTACATTTTCTTACCCGCTCTACATCCATGCTTTCCGTTGCTTCCAAGTAAGTGTCATAAAGACCTGAAGGAAATTTCGCATCTATTGGCATTAGCAAATCATCCTGTAGTCTGATAGCGAATTCAACTCTCTGTCCAGAGTTGGGGATAATTTCGATATTTTTTTCGTACTGATTCTCGGAGAAGATGTCTTTAATTATTGATTCAAGGTTCCATTCTCCGAACGAACCCGCTTGAGTGCCTCCGGATAAAAAATTTCTTAATCTGCTTAACGGCTCCTTAAAGCTTTGTATATCATTATTGAGATTTATAAGGGAGTTTTCCTGTTTTTCTAAAACTTCTTCATATTCATGCTTAGAACTATTTTTTTTTGATAGATATAAGTTTAATGCTCCCAATAGGATTAAAAGCAATAATAATATTATTATAAAGAAATCTAACATTAAAACTCCAATGGCGCGCCGGGGAAGATTCGAACTCCCGACCCCCAGATTCGTAGTCTGGTGCTCTATCCAGCTGAGCTACCGGCGCTCAAATTTTATTATAGGGCAATTATGAATATTTAAAAATTAGCTATATCTTTCTTTCCAAGAAATTATATCAAACAAACTATCAGCTTCATATATAGCCCTTGAAATAGAACGTGAACACACTCTTGCACCTAATTCCCCAAGAATATTTATATCCTTGAACGTTATTTCTTTTATATAGCTGTTTGTGCTTACAACAAAGATGATATCTCCATCCACAGGTGTATGAATAGGACGAATAGCCCTGGACATACCTGTATGAGCCATTATCGCAATTCGTTTAGCCTCTTTAGGTGACAGCTTTGCATTTGTTGCAATTATGCCGATAGTGGTATTGTTATTAGCTAATATCCCACTTGTAGAACTTCCAGACAGTATGTCGTCTGGCAGGCTTGAAGGTACCCCTTTATTGCCAAACTCCTCATCAATTTCATCTGTTGCAGCCCAAAATTGCCCCGTTTGAGAGTTTACGACCGAACCATAGCTATTAACGGCAAATAGCCCCCCAATCTGAAGACCCTTATCTGATACAAAACTTGAACTCCCCAAACCTCCCTTTAGGGAACCCGCTTTTGCGCCATATCCTGCACCAGTATTTCCAAGGTTGAAATCTGTCGAAGCATTTTCTGTGGCTTTGATCCCCAAGTTTAGATAGGGAGATTCATCACCCCAATCTTTATTACCACCATTATTAAGATCAAATAATATAGCAGCGGGTACCATTGGCACATTTTTAATTTCCGGAGAAGATCTGAAGCCCTTTCCATCTTTTCCTATTAAATTAGCTGAAGAGCTGGCAGCTTCCAAGCCCCATGTGGAGCCCCCAGACAAGACTATCGCATCAACAGTATCTACTAGGTTGTAGGGATTTAAAGCACCAACGCCTCTTGTTCCTGGTGCTCCACCCCTAATGTCTGCGGAAGCTATGCTGTTTTCGGGGGCTATTAGAACAGTTGTACCTGTTCCAACAATATTATCTTCCGCATTACCAACTAGAATGTTATCTACATCAGTAATCAAATTCTTTTCACCAGGATAAAACATAACTGGAAACTAAACAAAGCTTGTATAATTGTATATGATTTATTGTTCAAAATGATAAACACATGAAAAACTTTTTAATAATAATATTTTTAATTCTGTCGTTTCTATTTAATTCTGTGGAAGCTTCCGTTCATTCGAAATCAATAGTTGTAACATCAAACCCTTATGCCTCGAAAGCTGCTGCTGCAATACTAAGGGATGGAGGTAGTGCTGTGGATGCGGCAATCACTGCCCAGTTTGTTTTAACTTTAACTCAACCCCAGTCGACAGGACTAGGGGGTGGAGCCTTTATGCTTTATTGGGATAATAGTTCAGAGAAATTATATGCACTTGATGGTAGAGAAAAAGCCCCTGCATCTGCTTCTCCGCAGTTATTTTTAAACAAAGATGGACGACCTAAGAAATTTTACCCTGATGCAGTTGTTGGGGGAATTTCTGTAGGAGTCCCTGGAATGATGCGTTTTCTAGAACAAGCTCATAAGAAATTTGGAAAATTAGAATGGTCCGTTTTACTTGAATATCCCATACGACTTGCAGAGGAAGGTTTTGAATTATCTCCCGCCCTTCACAGAACTCTTTCTTTTCTGCCGGATCTAAAAAAAATTGAACCAACTTCTTCATATTTTTACAGAGAGAACAGAAATGGAGAACTCACCCCTCTTCCCATTGGAACAATTTTAACTAATGCGGAATATGTTAAGACCTTAAAAAGGATAGCTAAATTTGGTCCAGAGGAGTTCTATTCGGGTAAAACTGCAAATCTTATTATAAGTGCAGTTAACAATTCTCCCGTTAGTCCTGGGTTAATTACTCTTGAAGATTTTGCAAATTATACTGCTGTTTGGAGAGATCCTATTTGTGGTCTTTACAGAAAATATAAGGTCTGCAGTATGCCTCCACCAACTTCGGGGGGCATAACAATGTTAATGATGTTAAAAATGCTTGAGCGTTTTGCTATTGAATCTGAACATCCAAACTCTCCTAATTTTATACATCTTTTTTCTGAGGCAGGAAGTCTTGCTTATGCCGATAGGGATTATTACATTGCTGATCCTGATTTTGTTAATATCCCAGTAAATGGCATGTTAAATGAAGATTATATTTTGGAAAGATCAAAACTTATAAAGAATGAAACTTCCTTAAGGGATCCTAAACCAGGAAAGCCAAAGGGACACACAAAATTTTCTAAAAATGTTGATATCTCGAGACCATCTACAAGTCACCTTGTTATTGTTGATAATTTTGGTAACTCAATATCTTTAACATCTACAATAGAGGGGCCTTTTGGCAGCCATCTTATGGCTGGCGGATTTATGTTAAATAATGAGTTAACCGATTTTTCTCTTATTCCAAAGAAAAATGGACTTTTCGTAGCAAATAGAGTTGAAGCTAATAAAAGACCAAGATCTTCAATGACACCGACGATCATTTTCAATCCCGAAGGTGAGATTTATGCTCTTACAGGCTCTCCAGGTGGCAGCAGCATAATTGGATATGTTACAAAATCAGTAATGGCAATGATAGATTGGGATCTATCTCCACAAGATACGGTTTCATTGCCTCATTTTATGCGGAAAGGTGAAAATACAGAATTAGAGAGTGGTACGGACATTGTTAGATATAAACAATTTTTAGAAAAAAAAGGCCATAAAGTTGTCATTATCCCTAAGGTTAGTGGTCTACAAATTATCAAGAAGAAGAACAAAGGATTTATAGGTGGCACAGATCCTAGAGGCGAGGGTTTGGTTATCCCTATCAGTAAATAGTTTTAGGTGAGTTAGTGAAGTGAATAAAAATTTTTATCACACATTGAATAAAAATTTTTTGATACATAAAAATCAAATTTGTATTGAAGAAATATCTGGTAGACAATGGTCTTATCAAAAAATAAATGATCTTGCTGGTCGTTTTAGTTCTTTTTTAAATTCCTTAGGTATTCTGAAAGGCAGCAAGGTAATGGTTCAGCTTGAAAAATCTGTATTCTCAATTGCCTTGTATTTAGGATGTCTGAAGTCAGGAATAATTTATATTCCTTTGAATACTGCTTATACCTCAAATGAGATAAGTTATTTCATTAACAACACAAAACCAGACCTATTGGTATTAAGCCCAGATAAATATACAGAACATGATATTCTTTTATCAAACCTCAAAGAACTAAAAAGTATATCTATGGGCAATAGTTCTGAAGATAATTTGATCAAACAAATAATTGATCAAGATAATAACTTGGATATTGTTGATTTAGAAGAGGATGATATTGCATCAATAATCTTTACTTCAGGAACAACTGGACGTTCAAAAGGTGCAATAATTTCCCATAAAAATCTATCTTCAAACGCTATTAGCCTAAATAAAATCTGGGGATTTACTTATAAAGACGTTTTATTGCACGCTCTGCCAGTTTATCACGTTCATGGACTTTTTGTGGCTATGCACTGCGCTTTTTTGAGCGGATGTAAGATATTTTTCTTTGAAAAATTCTCACCCAGTAAAATTGTTGATTATTTAAAATTTTCGACTGTTATGATGGGTGTACCTACTTTTTACTCTCGCCTCTTGTCAAGTGATCAATTTGATAAAGAAGTGTGTAAAAATATGAGAGTCTTTATTTCTGGATCTGCTCCTTTATCAGATAAGGTTTTTTTAGAATTTTATGAAAGAACAAAACATAGAATATTGGAACGCTATGGAATGTCAGAAACAGGTATGATTACGTCAAATCCTTTAAAAGGAGAAAGAATCGAAGGAACGGTTGGGTATTCTTTACCCGATGTTAAGATAAGGGAGAATAGAGAATCAGGAATTATTGAAGTTAAAGGCCCTAACGTATTTAAAGGGTATTGGGGCATGGAGGAAAAGACGAAAGATGAATTTACAGAGGATGGTTTTTTTATAACTGGAGATATTGGTAAAATAGATGATGATGGACGATTAACTCTTTTTGGTCGGTCAAGCGATATGATTATTTCGGGAGGATATAATATATATCCGAAAGAGATAGAGCTTGTAATTGATGAAATCGAAGGAATAAAAGAAAGTGCGGTGATAGGATGTCCGCAAAGTGATCTTGGTGAAGCTGTGGTTGCAATTTTGGTTAGTGATAAAGGAATTAAAACGATTCCAGATGACAGAATAAGTGAAATGTTGTTAAAATTCCTGGCAAATTATAAATGTCCTCGCAAATATATTTGGATAGAAGATTTGCCAAGAAACGCTATGGGAAAGGTTCAGAAAAAATCTTTAAGAAATGAGTATAAAAACATCTTTGGAGTAAATAATGAGTAATAAAAACAAAGTAATAGGATTTATAAATTCTTGGAATGATAGAGATATAGAAGGGATAGTTGAGGTCCTCTCTCCCGATTGCTTCTATCATAATATACCAATGGACCCCATTAAAGGCAGGGAAGATATAAGGGCTTATCTAGAACCTTTTGTGCAAATGACCACCAATATTGAATGGATCATACACCAAATTGCTGAGAATGATGAAGGAGTTGTTCTTACAGAAAGGACCGATAGGTTTGAAATTAATGGCCAATGGATGGATATTCTCGTTATGGGTGTAATGGAGTTCGAGGATGGTCTCATATCAAATTGGCGTGATTATTTTGACATGAAGGCGTATGAGTCTGAAACTGCTAGAGTGTTAGGGTAAATTTTACTGTCATTTTTCTGCCCCAATTTTTTGTTATTTGATTGACTAGAAGCACAGTGAATCTTATTAGTTTTATTAATGAAAAGTAATTTGATTCGAATTATTTTTTTGTGGAATGGGGTTAGAGAGACTAACCGATGAAGCCGACAGATATATCTAATCCTGAGTATTTTCACAAAGTTGTCGATTGCCAATGGGCTTGTCCTGCTCATACGCCAGTTCCAGAATATATTCGTTTAATTGCAGCAGAAAGATACACCGATGCTTACATGCTTAATTGGGAATCAAATGTTTTTCCAGGAATATTGGGCCGAACATGTGACAGACCTTGTGAGCCAGCTTGCAGGAGGGTTAGAGTAGAAGATGAACCTGTGGCAATTTGTAGATTAAAGAGGGTTGCTGCCGATTATAAAGATGACATAGATCATCTTATACCTTCTGCGCCAAAAAAATTAAATGGTAAAAAGATAGCCTTGTTAGGAGCTGGGCCGGCCTCATTGGCAGTTGCTAGGGATTTAATTCCACTGGGCTATGCTTGCACCATTTATGAAAAAGATGATGTTCCCGGTGGCTTAATGAGAACCAATATCCCTGCTTTTCGATTGCCCTTCGAAGTTCTTGATGAAGAATGTAATTTAATATTGAATATGGGTGTTAAAGTCGAATATAATTACGAAGTCAAAAGTTTTAAAGAATTTCTCAAAAAAAATCACGATGCAATTTTTGTTGGTACTGGAGCACCAAAAGGAAAAGATCTAGTAATTCCTGGCCGTCAAGAGGCGGATAAGAATATTCATATTGGTATAGATTTTTTAACGTCTGTAGCGTTTGAACATATAAACAAGATCGGCAAGAAGGTAGTAGTTCTTGGCGGAGGAAATACTGCTATGGACTGCTGCAGAACAGCTATACGTCTCGGAGGAAAACAAGTTGGAGTTTATGTGAGATCTCCAAAAGTTGATATGAAAGCATCTGATTGGGAAGTTGAAGAAGCTGAAATGGAAAATATCCCTATAAATGAAAATCATGTTCCCAAAGAATTTGTTATCAAAAAAGGAAAATTAGTAGGAGTAACCTTTGAGAAAGTTAGAGCGGAATACAAAAATGGTAAAAGAAAATTAATACCAACAGGGGAACCATTGGTAACGGTTGAATGCGATGATGTTCTTATGGCTATTGGGCAAGAGAATGCTTTCGATTGGGTAGAAAGGGATATAGGAATAGAATTTGGTGAATGGGATATGCCTATCGTTAATCGAAAAACTATGCAATCTTCCCTGCCCCATGTTTTCTTTGGAGGGGATGCGGCTTGGGGCCCTGAAAATATTATTACGGCCGTTGCCCATTCTCATGAAGCTGCAATATCTATTGACCTTCATTGCAATAAAAAAAGTCTGAATAAAAGACCCGATCCTCATGTTTTCTTAGGATCTTCCAAAATGGGCTTACATGAATGGTCGTATGATAATGGTTACGATGAGGTTGAACGTCTTGCCGTTCCTCACGCTGACCCTAAGGTAACTCTAAGAGACAGAAAAGTTGAGGTCGAGCTGGGTTATGATGATCGAATGGCATTTGAAGAGGCTAGCAGATGTTTGAATTGTGATATTGAAACTGTTTTTGAAGAGAAAAGATGCATTGAATGCGATGCTTGTGTTGATATATGTCCTGTGGATTGCATCAACTTTATTGAAAATAATGACGAACAAGGTCTACGAAATAATGTGAGAGTTCCAGCGTTAAACCTAGCACAAGATCTTTATGTATCAGGAAAATTACCAACAAAACGAGTCATGGTAAAAGATGAAGATCTGTGTCTTCATTGTGGATTGTGTGCAGAAAGATGTCCTACTGAAGCTTGGGACATGCAGAAATTTTTCTATTTCGGAGCTCAGGCACATGATGGATGTAAGAAATGAATAAGGTTAACGACTTCGTAATTAAGTTTGCTAATGTCAACGGATCAGGGTCGGCGAGCGCGAATATGATTTTCGCAAAATCTATTTTTAGGATGGGAATTCCTGTAAGCCCCAAAAATATTTTTCCTTCAAATATTCAGGGCCTTCCGACCTGGTATGAGATCAGGGTAAACAAAGACGGTTATATAGCCAGGA
>CAJWUE010000040.1:0-12536 GCA_913047775.1 uncultured Rhodobiaceae bacterium | reverse complement strand
TTCTGAAGGTATATCCAATATTTCTGATATTTTTTTGGACAAATTCTTCTTTCGACTTTCGTTTCCTTTAATAACGCTTTCAAGTAGGGTTTGTGGTGCTCCATATTTTTTACCGGATTCTATTAATGCGCGAGCATCTTTTGGAAAACATGATCCACCAAATCCTGGTCCTGGCTCTAAGAAATAAGGGCCTATTCTTTTGTCAAGGCCAACACCTTTAGCAACATCGGTAATATCTGCGCCCACTCTTTCACATAAATCAGCAATTTCATTTATAAAGATTATTCTCATGGCAAGCATTGAATTGCTTGCATATTTTATTAATTCCGATGACCTTCGAGATGTAAAAACAATCTCCTGTTCATTTTTGCGACCTTTGTAAATTTCTTTTACAACATCTCGAATATTGTCATCATCTGAACCTATAATTATTCGATCGGGGTTTTCGAAATCATATATTGCGTTACCCTCGCGTAGAAATTCAGGGTTAGATAAAACTTTGAAATTCTGATGTTTATTGTTTTCTTTTATAATATTTTCAATTTCATCACAGGTTCCAACCGGTACAGTGGATTTAACAATTACTAAAGCATTCTCTTTAAGTTCCCCAGCGAGTTCTCTTGCGCAGTTATAGATTTGGGATAAGTCGGCATTTCCTGTTTCTTCGTCGGTAGGTGTTCCAACAGCTATAAATATAACGTCTGCATTGGAGACAGCGTTGTTAATGTTCAACTCAAAAGATAATTTTCCACTTTTAAGATTATTTGAAATAATATCCTCAAGACCAGGTTCGTATATTGGGATTTTATTGTTCAAAAGGATGTCGATTTTTTCTTTTTGATTGTCTATGCATACGACATGATGCCCATCATTCGCTAAGCAGGCTCCCGTCACCAATCCTACGTATCCGCATCCTATTACAGCAATCTTCATGTTTAGCCAAAAATATTAATATTTTCTTTAACAACCTTTTCAAGATAAGACGACGGAGAAAAATCTGAACCATGTTCGCCTTCCATCTTTTGAAGCCAGCTTAAAATCTTATCAAATCCGACAAGGTTTCCATAAAACATTGGTCCTCCTTCGTAAATTGGCCAACCGTATCCATTTATCCAAACTATATCAATATCACTTGCACGTATAGCCATCCCTTCTTCTAAGATTTTAAAACCCTCGTTAATCATAGGGTATAAGCACCTTTCGATAACTTCTTCTTTAGAGATTTCACGTCTTTGCACTTGTTTGCTTTCTGCAAATTCTCGGATAAGAGCTTCAACTTCAGGATCAGGTGATTTGTTTCTTTTTTTATCATAAACGTAGAAGCCTTTTCCAGATTTTTGACCCAATCTTCCTGACTCGCAAAGACGATCTCTGAGCGTTTCTCCTCTAGATGTTTCTTTATCCCATCCTATATCTAATCCCGCTAAATCGGACATAGCGAAAGGTCCCATTGGAAATCCAAATTCAAATAAAGCATCATCAATATCCCAAGGTAAAGCTCCTTCTAGAATTAGCTTGTTTGCCTCTCTTTGTCTTTGTGCGAGGATCCTGTTACCTACAAATCCAGGACACACTCCAACAACGGCTGCAATTTTACCAATTGTTTTTGAAATTGACATGGAAGATGCAACAACTGATTTAGAGGTTTTTTCTCCACGAACTATTTCCAATAAACGCATTACATTTGCAGGACTAAAGAAATGTAATCCTATAACATCCTCTGGTCTTTTGGTTTCATCTGCTATCTCATTAACATTTAAGGCTGAAGTGTTGGTCGCAAGGATAGCGCCTTCCTTAGCGATTTGGTCAAGCTGTCTAAAGATATCCTTTTTAAGTTCCATATTTTCAAATACTGCCTCAATAATTAAATCACAATCGTTAAGTTGATCAAGAGAAGTATTGCCCTCAATAAGATCCATTCTTTTTTCTACATCATCAAAACTTATTCGTCCCTTATTGGCGGTATTTTCATAATTTTTCCTTATAATACTTAATCCTTTGTCCAGCCTTTCTTGATTTTGTTCTATAATCTTTACTGGAATACCAACATTGGAAAAATTCATTGATATTCCTCCTCCCATGGTTCCTGCCCCTATAATACCTACTGATTTTACAGATTTAATTTCCGTTTCCTTAGCGATGTCAGGAATTTTTGCTACCTGTCTTTGAGCAAAAAAAGCATATCTCTGGGCAGCGGATTGATTGCCTGTCATTAACTCCATGAAAAGCTTTCTTTCAGTCTTTATACCTTCATCAAAGGGAAGGTTTACAGCGGCCTCTATGCATTGAATATTGTATTCAGGAGCAAGAAATCCACGGGCCCGTCTGGCAATTGATTTACGAAATTCTGAAAATATAGTTTCATTTCCTTTGGCAGCATCAACCTTTTCATTCATGTCTCTAATTTTTACTAGTGGTCTTTTTTCAGACACTATTTTTTTTGCTAAGATTATGGCATCTTCCAGCAATTTTTCTTCGGAAGCTAATTCGTCAACTAATCCCATCTCCAAGCATTCTTTTGCTGAAACGTGTTGACCCGAGGTAACCATTTGGAGGGCCTTTTCGACCCCAACTACACGTGGAAGCCTTTGTGTTCCACCTGCTCCAGGGAGTAACCCGAGTTGAACTTCAGGCAAGCCACATTTGGCGGAAGGTATTGCGATGCGATAATGGCATGTAAGCGCTACTTCTAGACCACCACCTAAAGCTGTTCCATGAATAGCGGCTATGACCGGTTTGTTAGAATTTTCAATCATATCTAACGCTTCGAAAAGCGATGGCCCTTGAGGTTCTTTGCCAAATTCAGTAATATCAGCGCCAGCGATAAATGTTCTTCCTTTACATATGAGAACTATAGCTTCTACAGATTTATCATTCTTAGCTTTTTTTATTCCTTCATGTAATCCCTCTCTTACTTGTGCAGAAAGAGCATTTACTGGAGGTGAGTTTAGCGTCAATATTGCAATATTTGAATCCGTTTCAAAATTAGTTACATCATTAATTACAACCATATTTTTTCCTTTCGCATAAGCTAAAAAAGTATATGCTACCTCAATTATTGGAAGTCAGACAATAGGAGATTTAATTGGCAAAAGCAAAGTTATCTTCAACAAATAAATCAAAGGAGGCCATAGAAGAAATCCAGGCTAATTTTGAAAGGGAAGGGTATATTTGTAATTCCCACATAGCTACGGCTATTTATTTAAGCCAAACACTAGAAAAACCTATTCTTGTGGAAGGACCCCCTGGAGTTGGAAAAACAGAGTTAGCTAAAGCGACTTCAACCTGGATGAAAAAGCCCCTCATTCGTTTGCAATGTTATGAGGGATTAGACGAGGCAAAAGCACTTTACGAGTGGAAGTATGGAAAACAATTGCTTTATACACAAGTTCTCAAAGACAAACTTAATGATATTATTTCTGATACTAGTGGCTTAGAGGAATCTTTAGAAAGTTTGCATGATTTTGATGATATATTTTTTTCAGAAAAGTTTTTGGAACCCAGACCCCTTCTAAAAGCAATAAATAGCAATGAAGGATCTGTGCTCCTAATAGACGAAATAGATAAATCGGATGATGAGTTCGAAGCATTTCTACTGGAAATCCTATCGGATTATCAGGTGTCCGTTCCAGAAATAGGAACTATATCAGGAAAAGTTAGACCGGTTGTTTTTCTCACCTCAAATAATACCAGAGAAATAGGTGACGCTCTAAAAAGGCGGTGTTTACATC
Organism: uncultured Rhodobiaceae bacterium; assembly: GCA_913047775.1. Classification (GTDB taxonomy): domain Bacteria; phylum Pseudomonadota; class Alphaproteobacteria; order MED-G09; family MED-G09. The sequence goes on along the minus strand of CAJWUE010000040.1, from coordinate 8,805 downwards.
TTTATATTCCTTTTCCAGATTCTACATTAGAAGAAAAGATTATTATCTCTAGGGTACCTGAACTTGATAAAAAATTAAGGATGCATCTTGTTTCTTTTGTACAGAACCTAAGGGAGTTAGATCTTAAAAAGGTTCCCTCAGTTTCAGAAACAATAGATTGGGGAAAATCCTTAGTGTTACTTAATATTAAAACTTTAGATCCTGTCATAGTAAGAGAAACTTTAAATATCCTTCTTAAATTTCAAAGTGATATTGACACTGCTGATTCAGAGATAGAAGCCCTTGTTAGGGTTTCGCTTAATGAGACAAAATAATTATGGTCGATTTCCTTAGGGATTTTATAAAAGTTCTAAGGGCCTCTGATGTGAGAATATCTACTTCCGAAACGATAGATGCTATGAATGTAGCTTCAGTTGTCGGATTAGAAGATAAAATTTTACTTAAAGAAAGTTTATCCCAATCTCTTGCTAAAAGTTTAAGAGAGAAAGAAATTTTTGAAGAATGCTATGAAAATTTTTTCAAAGAAAGCTATATGAATTTTTCAAGTCCTGATGATAAGAAAGACGATAAGTTTAATGATGCAAATAAAGATATAGATTCTGAACTAGATCAAGATATTTTCTCTGGAGAAGAGGACTTGGAATCTATGTACAACGATTCGGATCGTACCGCTTTGATGTCTTCAATGGCTCTAGCCTCAAGAGAAGTTGGTTTATCCCAGATCCGTCTTTTTACTCAAACAGGTATGTTTACAAGGAAAATATTTGAATTTATGGGTTTAGAAAAATTAAATAACGATATTTTTCAAGCATCAAGAGAAGGAAATTTAGAAAGAGAAAATGATCTTAAGGAGTTGAGGGAAAGAATTCGTTTAGAAATCCGTGATTATGTAGAGCAGCAAGTTAAATTAAGAACATCGCAGTCGGGAAGGCAGTTACGTGAAGAAGCCCTTTCCCAAGTTCGACTTTCGCAAGTAGATAGATCGGATTTGGCTATAATGATTAATATTGTACGGAAGATGGCTAAAAGACTGGTGTCTCTGCATTCACGGCGTAAGAAGAAAGCTAATCGTGGTCAATTGGATGTAAGGTCAACATTAAGGGCTAACCAAGAATATGATGGACTTCTTTTTGAAACTGTATGGAAGAAAACTAAAGTAAACAGACCCAAGGTAATTACTTTATGTGACGTTTCTGGTTCGGTTGCAAATGTTGCCCGTTTTTTCCTCATGTTTTTATATAGCTTGTCTGAGGTATTGCCTCATATAAGAACATTTGCTTTCTCCAATAAAGCTGGTGAGGTAACGGATTTATTTGAAACAAAAGATATTGAAGAGGCTTCGGCAGAGACATTACTTCTTTACGGAGGTGGATCAACAGATTATGGGCAGGCCCTTATCGATTTGGAAGGCTTTATTGAAACGGACATCGATAAAAAAACAACCTTGATTATTTTAGGAGATGCTAGATCAAACTTCGGAGATCCGCGAACAGATATTCTTAAATCCCTTCAAGAAAAATCAAAAAGAGTCATTTTCTTAAATCCAGAGCCAAAAGGTTTGTGGGGAACAGGAGATTCGGAAATGAAAAGATTTCTACCTTATTGCGGTAAAGCTGGATATTGCAGCTCCTTAAAGGATCTTGAACGGGTTGTAGATGATCTTTTAAGAATGGCTTTTTAAAAAGGAAGACTCCTTTTTCCTGATAAATAAAAGTCAACACTGCTTGCACACTGTCGTCCTTCCCTAATAGCCCAAACAACTAGTGATTGCCCTCTACGCATGTCGCCTGCAGAGAAAATCTTATCTTTGCTAGTCATATAGTTTTTACTATCGGCTTTAACATTTCCTCTTTCATCAAGATCCAAGTTCAGATCTTCTATCATTCCATGGTGAATAGGATGTAAAAAACCCATAGCTAACAAAATCAAATCCGCTTTTAATTGAAAATTTGAATTGGGAATAGGCATCATTTTATCGTTCACACGAATACAGTTTATAGCCGTTACTTTTCCCTCTTTTCCACCAATCGATTCAGTCATCACAGAAAAATCTCTCAAAGCACCCTCTTCCTGACTAGATGAGGTTCTCAGTTTGAGAGGCCAATTTGGCCAAGTAATTTTTTTGTTTTCAGATTCGGGGGGTATGGGCATGATTTCAAGCTGGGTAACCGAGTTTGCACCCTGTCTTATTGAGGTGCCTATACAGTCTGAACCGGTGTCTCCACCCCCAATAACTATTACATCTTTATTGCTGGCTGTAATTTCTTTTACATTATTAAGGTCTTCATTTGATACCCTTTTATTTTGTTGAGGTAAAAAATCCATAGCGTAATGGACTCCATCAAGGTCTCTTCCAGGAACTCCTAGATCTCTAGGAAACTCAGCTCCGGCTGTTAAAACAACAGCATCAAAGTTATCTACAATGGAACGTAATGGAATATCTACTCCTACATGGACATTTGTTTGAAAATTAACGCCTTCCAGAGACATTTGCTCTATTCTTTTATCAATGAGAATTTTCTCCATTTTAAAATCTGGTATGCCATAACGTAAAAGACCTCCAGGTTTCGGATTCTTTTCGTAAATGGTAACTTCATATCCAACGCGAATTAATTGTTGTGCACACGCAAGGCCAGCCGGACCCGAGCCTATCACGGCAACATTCTTACCATTTTTGTTTTCGGCAATAATTGGTTTTATCCAGTTATTTTCATAGCCCTTGTCAATTATTGCACATTCAATTGTCTTTATTGATACAGGTTCTTCATAAAGATTTAATGTGCACGATGCTTCGCAAGGAGCTGGACAAATTCTTCCTGTGAATTCGGGAAAATTATTTGTTGAATGCAAATTTTCCAAAGCCTCTTTCCATTTTTCTAAATAAACTAGATCGTTCCAATCGGGTATTTGATTATTTACAGGGCAGCCCGAATGGCAGTAAGGAATTCCACAATCCATGCATCTTGCGGCCTGATTTTTAGTTTCTTCTTCAGAAAGCGGAAGAACGAATTCCTTATAGCTTTGAATTCTTTCTGAAATATCAACATAATCTCTTTCTTTCTTTTCAAACTCCATAAATCCAGTTGTCTTTCCCATTTTATTTACCTATCAGTTCCTTGTCTTGTTTTTCGATATCCTTAATTTGAATATTTTCTAGTAAAACTTTCCTGAATTCGATTGGCATCACCTTTTTAAACTTTGGTAAGTATTTTTCAAAATTCTCCAAAATATTTTTGGCCTTTTCACTGTTGGTATACCTTATATGGTTCTCTATTAATTTTTTTAACCTATCAGAGTCATTGAATAATAAGCTGTCATAAAAATTTTCATTTCCTCTACCATTTTCTGTAGAGATATTTTCTAGCTCTATCATTTGTGGATTGAAAAGATCCTTAAATTTGTCTTTCTCATCTAACACATAAGCTATACCGCCTGACATGCCAGCGCCAAAGTTTCTACCTGTCTCACCTAGAACAACAACTACTCCACCCGTCATATATTCGCAGCAATGATCTCCTGCGCCTTCAATAACTGCTGTTGCGCCAGAATTTCTAACAGCGAATCTTTCGCCAGCAATTCCTCTAAAATAACATTCTCCATCAATAGCTCCATATAAAACAGTATTTCCTACTATCATGCTTTCTTCTGGAATAATTCCTGAATCCGGATGGGGGTGAATTGCTATTCTTCCTCCCGACAACCCTTTACCCACATAATCGTTGGCTTCACCCTGCAAGTCCAATGTGATTCCTTTAGATAAAAAAGCCCCAAAACTTTGTCCCGCTGTACCCTTAAGTTGTATATTTATGGTGTCGTCATCCAAGCCTTTATGTCCGTATTTTTTCGCAATTTTGCTAGATAACATAGTGCCAGTAGTACGATCAGTATTTTTTATATTAACTTGTATTTTAACAGGTTCACCTTTTTCAATAGCATCTTTGCTTTTATCAATTAACTTTCTGTCCAAAATGTCATGAATTTTGTGATTTTGTTCTTGGCTCCTGAAGTTGGTGTCTCCTTCCCATTTTTCCGGCATATAAAAAAGTTTTTCAAAATCTAACCCATTGGCCTTCCAATGGTCGATAGCTTTATTGGTGTCTAAGCAATCACTTTCTCCAATCATTTCATTAAAAGTCTTAAAACCAAGATCACTCATAAGCTTTCTTACTTCTTCAGCTACGAAAAAGAAAAAATTTATTACATGTTCTGGTTGACCGTTGAACAATTTTCGTAATTCCTTGTCTTGAGTCGCTATGCCAACTGGACATGTATTAAGGTGGCATTTCCTCATCATGATACAACCGGAGGCGATTAATGGGGCAGTGGAGAATCCAAATTCATCAGCCCCTAATAAGGCTCCTACAACAACATCTCGCCCCGTCCTAATTCCTCCATCTACCTGAACAATTATTCTCGATCTTAGGCCATTGAGAACCAATGTTTGATGAGTTTCCGCTATACCTATTTCCCATGGGCTACCCGCATGCTTTATTGATGTAAGAGGACTTGCCCCAGTTCCACCTTCGAAACCGGAGATAGTAACATGATCTGCTTTGGCTTTAGATACACCTGCCGCTACAGTTCCGACCCCAATCTCGGAAACTAGTTTAACTGAAATATAAGCACTAGGATTAGCATTTTTTAAATCATAAATTAATTGGGCTAGGTCTTCTATAGAATATATATCGTGATGAGGAGGGGGGGATATTAGTCCAACTCCAGGAGTTGAATATCTAACCTTAGCTATTGTTTTGTCGACTTTGTAACCTGGAAGCTGCCCGCCTTCTCCGGGTTTAGCTCCTTGTGCCATTTTGATTTGTATCATATCTGAATTTACTAAATATTCGGTTGTTACTCCAAAACGCCCCGATGCTACTTGTTTAATAGAAGATCTCATCGAGTCACCGTTTTCTAATGTTTTAAAGCGATCAGATTCCTCTCCGCCTTCCCCAGTGTTTGATCGACCCCCTATTCTATTCATAGCAATGGCTAGATTTGTATGGGCTTCTCTACTTATTGAGCCAAATGACATAGCGCCAGTTGCAAATCTTTTTACTATATCTTTAGCATCTTCGACTTCTTCCATTGGGATAGGATTCCTTCCACATTCTTCGGCAGACTTGATCCGAAATAATCCTCTCATAGTCATAAGTTCATTGTCTTGATTGTTTATGGACTCAGCGTATTTCTGGTAAGTTGTTTTATCATTAGAACGCACTGCGTGCTGCAAATCTCTTACCCTGTCGCTATTCCACATATGTGCTTCACCTCTTACTCTCAGAGCATATTCACCTCCAACTTCCAACATATTTTCGAGACCAGATAAAGTGTTATAGGCACTTTTATGACGCTCAACAGTTTCCTTTGCTATTTGCTTAAGGGAAACACCCTCAACCATAGAATGGGTTCCAGTGAAATATTGTTTAACAAAATCAGAAGATAAACCAACAGCATCAAAAATTTGTGCTCCACAATAAGATTGATAAGTAGAAATACCCATTTTTGACATGACCTTTAGAATTCCTTTTCCGACCGCTTTAATGAAATTGTTTTCGGCTTCATTTGTTTGCAGATCTTTACCCAGATTTTTTGCAGTTTTTAAGGCTAACCAAGGACTTATGGCATCCGCTCCGTATCCCGCTAAGCAACAAAAATGATGAACCTCTCTTGCTTCTCCAGTATCAATTATTAAACCAGCGGAAGTACGTAATCCCTTTTTAATAAGATGATGATGAACAGCGGATACTGCCAATAGTGCTGGTAGTGGAATAAATTTTTCTGAAACTTTTTTATCAGAAAGTATTAATACCTTTGCTCCGTTTAATATATTTCCTTCTGCTTCAGAGCAGAGACGTGTTAGAGCATTTTTAAAGTCATTTAAACCTTTAGTGCTTTCAAATGTTGTATCAAGGGTTTTTGTAGATAAAACAGAATTATTTTGAGTTCCAAATTCTTTAATTTTTTCTAAGTCGATTTCCGTAAGTATTGGTTGTTCTAATTTAAGATAGTGAGAACTATCCGATCCTTCTAAATCCAAAATATTTCTTCTTGGTCCTACATAAGTGAAGAGAGACATCACCAGTTCTTCACGAATAGGATCTATAGGTGGATTAGTAACTTGGGCAAAGTTTTGTTTAAAATATGTATAAAGGAGTTTTGATTTATTTGATAAAGCTGAAATCGGTGTATCGGTACCCATTGAACCTAAGGCCTCTTGACCTGTGTTGGTCATCGGATCCATAAGAAAACTTTCATCTTCTTGGGAATAACCAAAGGCTTGTTGTAATTTTAGTTTTGGGATTTCTTTTTCATTCTTATTTGTAGATTGAATATCTAATAAATTAATTTGATTCAAATCCAATAATTCTTTCCAAGGTTTTTTTTGAGATAAGGCTTTCTTTATCTCTTCATCTTTAATTATAGATTTTTTTTCCAGATCAATTAGTAACATTTTTCCGGGTTGCAATCTCCATTTAGCAATAATTTTATTTTCTTCAAGAGGAAGAAGTCCCATTTCCGAAGCAAATATCACCTCATCATCATCAGTAATAAGATAGCGAGCAGGCCTTAATCCGTTTCTATCTAACATGGCACCGATTTGTTTCCCATCTGTAAAAGCAATATTGGCTGGACCATCCCACGGTTCCATAATTGGCGCATAAAATTCATAGAAACTTCTTAATTTGGGATTCATCAAGAGATCATTTTGCCATGCTTCTGGAATCATAATGAGCATGGCTTCAGAAACCGAATAACCGCCTCGTACAAGGAGCTCAAGAGCATTATCAAACGATGCGCTGTCCGATTGGTCTTCCTTAATTATTGGCCAGATCTTTTCAATATCTTCTCCAAAAAGTTTGGATTTTAAAATACTGTACCTTGCGTTCATCCAATTAATATTTCCTCTTAATGTATTGATCTCACCATTATGGCAAAGCATCCGAAAAGGCTGTGCAAGGCTCCACGTAGGAAAAGTGTTAGTTGAAAATCTCTGATGAATGATGGCAAAAGACGAAAGGATGTTGGGATCAGAAAGATCTTCATAAAAACCTAATTTGTTTCCCATTGACCCTAATTGGTCCGATAGAACCATTCCTTTGTACAAAATGGTCCTTGAGGAAAAAGAGGCAATATAAAATTGTCCCGAATATTTTTTGTCCAACTTCGTGATCTCATTATCAATACGTTGCCGTAAGATATATAGTTTTCTTTCAAAGTCATCCTGGTTTGAGTATTTATCACGCATTGAAACGAAAAGTTGAACAACATATGGGACGGACGGATGAACTGACCAGCCAAGTTCATCGGAATATGTAGGGCAGTCTCTCCATCCGAGAAATGATACCTCTTCTTCATGACAAATCCCCTCAGTTATTTTTTGAATAACTTTCTTGCTCTCTTCATTTTTTCTTATAAAGAAAACGCCAACGCCATATTCTCCGTTCTTTGGTAAGATAAAATTGTCAATTGATTTGTCAAAGAATTCATGTGGAATCTGCATTAGGATACCCGAGCCATCTCCAGCCTTAGGGTCTGCACCTACTGCGCCTCTATGTTCAAGGTTACATAACATAGATAAGGCCTTTTCTATTATGCTGTGAGATCTTCGATTCTGTATATCTACGATAAATCCAACTCCGCATGAATCATGTTCGTTAGAGGGGTTATACATGCCTTGTTTTTTAGGGAGTCCATAAAAAATATTTTTATTGATATTTTTAGGCATGTGTTTATTTGCTTTCAAAATGGATTGTTTTTTTTATTTAGCTGTAAGAGATTAATCTTTTATAGGAAAACTAGCCTAAAATCAAGTTGTGTTGCATAAAAACAACAATAAATAGTTAACTTATTAATTTTATTGATTTCATATGGTCATATTAAATTTAATTGTAGTATTGTTGCTGAATATGGAAGAGAAATTATATACATTTTGGCCTACAAATATACTTCATAAGAAATTTAAACAACATCAAAAAGTTAGAGATGATTTGTTGGAATTTGTTAAAGATTATAAAAATAAGGTTCCAAATGGAAAGGAAGGCTCTGAGAATTCAAATCTATATGAGAGTCAATATGATGTCGTTTCTTATATTGAACGATACCCTTGTCTAAAAGAACTAATTAACTTTATCGGTGACGGATTCAAAGAGGTTGCATATTTTTCAAACAAACATATATGGGAGATTCAAAAAATTAACCCTTCTAATGTATCAGCAAAAATTACTGCCATGTGGTTTATTGATTATCTTCAAGATGGCTTTGTATTTCCGCACATACATTCTGGCTGTTCTTGGTCAATGGTTTATTACTTATTAACGCCGAATACTTCGAAAAAAGATCCTTATGCCGGTACGCATTTCTTATCACCTTTAAATAAGGCAGATTCTAATGATTTGGGAAATTCTTATAGTCGTGAAACTTCAAGAAATATTATTCCAAGCGAAGGTGAGGGCCTTTTCTTTCCTTCAACTCTTGTCCATTCAACATACCCAAATAAAAATGATGATAAGAAGATTATTTTTTCAGCTAATTGTTCATTCTTTGAAAAATAAGAGCTTTTAATGGAAATGCCATCCCATGCAGAATTAAACAGCTTATTAGAGCACTATCAAAACGGGAGGTATGATGATGCCGAGAAGTTGGCAATATCGATCACTCGGCAGTTTCCAAACCATCCATTTAGCTGGAAAGTTCTTGCAGCAGTGCTCAAGAAAACAGGCAGGATTTCTGAGTCATTAGCTGTTAACCAAAAAGCCGTGGGGATTGATCCTCAAGATGCCGAAACCCATAAAAGTAGGTAAGGTA
>CAJWUE010000039.1:0-12828 GCA_913047775.1 uncultured Rhodobiaceae bacterium | reverse complement strand
CGCAGTGAAGAGCGCCTGCACGAAGCAGGTCCCTTTACCGCCCCTGCCTTGACCAAAGCGGATTACGATGAGGTTTTTACTGGTGAAATTACTAAGCCAGAAACCTTAAAAGGCATGCTGGAAGATATTGATGTGATTTTCTCCTGTGTCGGTATTTCTAGACAGCGTGATGGCCTGACCTTTGAACAAGTGGATTACCAGTGCAATAAGAACCTGATTGATCTCTGTGAACAAGCCAGTGTTAAACGCTTTACTTATGTGTCCATGCAGGGTGCAGAAAATATTATGCAATTGGCGATTACCCAAGCTCATGAGAAAGTAGTGGGAGTCTTAAAAGCCTCTTCGCTGGAATATCGCATCGTTCGCCCCTGCGGCTATTTTTCTGATATGGGTGCGATCTACGATATGGCCAAAAGTGGCCGCGCGTTTTTAGTGGGTAAAGGCAATAATAAAATGAATCCTCTTCATGGCCGTGACTTAGCCAAGGCCTGCGTTGAAGTGACCGAAGGAGAGGAATTGCAAGCAGAAGTCGGTGGCCCTGATATTATGACTCAGCGAGAAGCCGTTGAAATGGCGTTTGAAGTTGTCGGCAAGCCTTCCAAAATTCACGCTATTCCTATGTGGTTAGCCTGGGGGGTGGTTAAATTTATCCGTCTACTGTCCAACCAGTTCGGTGACCTGGCCGAATTTATTGTTACCGCCGGCGAAATTGATGGCGTTGGCCCCAAGCGCGGCACAATCACGCTACGCAGTTATTTTGAAAATCTGCATGCTGGAAAAACTGACGCATAAATACTCAAATGAGTAGCAAAGCGTTTTAGAATTTCTTTAAAACCGTTTTCCCCCGATTTCCCTAGAATGTGAATCTTTGGACCCGCATCTGATTTATCAACCACCGCTCGCTCTAAGTGCTAACACTTCAGCTCTTCTATCATCCCTTCGATCAATCGCAGCCCGGATGCGTCTTTGTCTTTCCCGTGAAAGTGGGTAGTTCCAGACGATCAATCCAGCTGTGATAAACATGATAGCTGGCAAAATGGCATAGCTGTATTTCAGACCCATGAGGGCCTCCTCTGAATTCACAGCACCAGCTGCGGCGTCATAGCCGATCATACTCAGTGCAAAAAGACCGAGTGAGGCGCCGATACTCCCCGCTGCTTTGGTTACAAGAGACCATGCCGAAAAGAACATCGCTGCACGGTTTTCACCCGTCTTTGCAGTGTCAATATCGATGACATCTGCTTTCATGCTATTCGGGAGCGTCTGGAATGCACCGGTGCCTATGGCGCTGATCATCGCGAAGGGGACCATGAACATGAACTGACCGGGGCCAAGAAACAGGTAAGTTGGACTCACAACCAGCACCGTTAGCAAACCTGCTGCCCAGGCGCGATGCTTGCCAATTCTGTCAGAGACTTTCACCCACAGTGGAATCGCGAAGGTGCCAATAATCGCAGTGAAAAACATGAGAATGGGTATGTAAGTTTCCGGAGCTTCAAGCACAGAAACAACATAGAAGGCATTCAATGGCATGAGTATCGAGAGGCCCATCGTAGACAATGTGAATGCCAGAACCAGCCGACGAAACAATCCGTTTTTCATCATAATTTTCAGGCCATCGAACGCCTGAATTGCAGGCACAGTTTTTTGCTGGCGCTCTTCCACCATGAACAACGTTAGTCCGATAGCAATGGGTATAAGAATCAACACAGCGATACCGGTGATCTTCATGATCCCGGCGATACCTTCGAGATTGAAAAAGAGCACCGCAACGAGCGGGATCACAATAGACAGCACCATACCGATACTGCCCATTGCCGCTCGCCATCCTGTCACCCGTGTACGCTCATCATAGTCTGTAGACAGCTCTGCACCCCAGGCATAGTAGGGAATCATGAGCATTGTCCAGCCCAGCCACATGACCAGTAGCCAACCTGCGACATACCAGATATCAACGCCGGGTTCAGGGAGGAAAATTTTGTAGATGCCAATCATCAGTAAGGGTATCGATGCAAATATCCAGGGTTTTCTTCTGCCCCAGCGCGTCTTGGTATGATCACTGAAATATCCCACCAACGGATCTGTAATCAGGTCAAATACCCGAGCAAGCAAAAGAATGGTCGCCAGGGCAGCAAGATCGATGCCCATGTCAGTTGCATAGAACTTGTTCATGTAAAGCATCATGGGAAAAGATGCCAGCATTACGGGTGCGTCGGATAAACCATAAAAGAACAGTGTTCTCTTTTCCAACGGTTTCTTGCTCATAAGTTCTTCCCCGAATAGAAGTTACATCAAATGATGCACCGTAAATCAGTAGCATGCACAACTTCCGTTCTATCCGGCGAATCTTAGTTTGTCTAGCGGTTCATTGGATGGAATAAAAATGGCCTTCCCAGTCTGACATTGACCATTCTCTGGCGGAAAACTGCCTTCCCAACATTTATTCTAAGCATGCCTTATGAAGTTACTTTGCAGGTGCTGTAATGTGGGGGTATGGCCATTACTTCCGAATATTGTGCAAATGTTGAGCGTCCTTGTTTCTTTAGTTTACGCAATTGGTATCGTTTGGTTAGGTATTTTATTAATACAATCGTCGCAAGAAATTCAAAAAAAGCATTATATCTGAATGGGTGCCTTGTATTTGGAGTTACAAACAGTTAAAGATCTACATCAGAGAAGAACAAAAATATTACAGAAAGTCTCTGAGGACTCGCGATGAGGATTTAGCAAGATGACTCGCAGATGATGAGTATGTCCAAGTCAGAGCAAAACGATTAACTGGTGAAAAGATATTCAAAATCACTCTTTGGCAGGTAATTGATGAATGGCTAGATGATAGAGAGCCAATAGAATTGTAGGAGGGAAGAAATGACTCGTCTAAAGGACCGTATGATTCGTGCTGCGAAACTTGATGTCGACCTTTATGAAGAGGTTGAGGCTGATCAAGGGGCACTGCGTCAGGCTATGTTAGTTGTCGTTCTTTCAAGTGTCGCAGCCGGAATTGGAAGTTTTGGGCAAGGTGGCCTTGGAGGGGTGTTGATCGGGATGATCGTAGCAATTGTCGGATGGTATATCTGGGCCTACCTAACTTATTTTATTGGCACAAGACTACTTCCAGAACCACAAACCAAAGCAGATCATGGTGAGTTATTGCGCACGATTGGTTTTTCAAGTTCCCCAGGGTTAATTCGAGTATTAGGAATCATCCCGGGGCTGACAGAAATCGTTTTTCTTGTCGCTTCGATTTGGATGTTGACGGCTATGGTGATTGCGGTGAGACAAGCGCTTGATTATGAAAGCACATGGCGTGCAGTAGGTGTGTGTGTAATCGGCTGGATCGTTCAGACCATCTTCCTCGTGCTCTTGCTTACCTTTCTAGGGGGCGCCACACAGCCATCCTGACTCAGAATAAAAAGGGGCGGGACGATGTTTAATGGGAAATAAACATAAACTTTCCATTCGTCGCGATGCGGATGCGCTCTCGCTCATCTTAGGCTGCTATTGAGTGGGAATAAATTTTTTATTATTATTATTTTTTTTTATAATTGTGTGACACAATTACATTATGAGTGAAAACGTTTCTAAACAAATAAGGTCTGAGGTAACTAAAGAAGGAAAATTATTAATCTCAATTAAAAATACTGAGATTCCAGTTCCTAAAGAAGATGAAGTTCTAATTAAGATAGAGGCGACTCCAATCAATCCCTCTGATTTAGGTTTATTAATTGGTCCAGCTGATGTTGCCTCTATGACAGTCTCTGGTGAAGGGGAAGACTCCGAAGTTAATATGGATATTCCAGAAAACTTTCTCAGAGTGGTTACTGACCGAATTGGCCAATCTCTTCCCGTCGGTAATGAGGGAGGTGGAGTAGTGGTTGCAGCTGGAGGAAAAGATATAGAAGAGTTGGTTGGAAAAACAGTTGGTGTTGCAGGGGGTTCTATGTATTCGCAATACCGATGCGTGAAGGCTTCATCATGTTTTGTAATGAATGAGGGTACGACACCAGCAGAGAGTGCATCGTGTTTTGTAAATCCTCTTACATCTTTAGCAATGGTTGAGACTATGAGAATGGAGAATCATTCAGCCCTTGTTCACACAGCTGCCGGTTCAAATTTAGGGCAGATGCTAATAAAGATTTGCCTAAGCGAAGAGGTTCCACTGGTAAATATAATTCGAAAAGAAGAACATGTTGATCAGCTAACTGATATTGGTGCTAAATATGTATGCAATTCCAGTAGAGATACTTTTTTGGAAGATTTAATAAACGCTATTATTGAGACAAGAGCAACGATAGCTTTTGACGCTACAGGAGGAGGAAAACTTTCTGGACAAATACTCACTGCAATGGAAGTTGCGGCATCTAAAACAGCTTCGGAATATAATCGTTATGGGTCTGATACCTTTAAGCAGGTTTATATTTATGGAGGATTGGACAGATCTCCAACTACTTTAACACGTTCCTTCGGATTTTCATGGAGTCTAGGGGGATGGCTCCTTACTCCTTTTATCACTAAAATAGGACCTGAAAGGTTTAATGAGCTTAAACAAAGAGTTGTTGATGAAATAAAAACGACTTTCGCCAGTCACTATACAAAAGAGATTTCTCTTGCTGAGGTTCTATTACCTGAGAACATTAATGTATATTCTAAGCAGTCGACGGGAGAAAAGTACCTTATCAATCCAAACAAATATTAAGTAGAAAAAGGGAACATTGTGATGGATAGACCATATGATATTATAGTTTGGGGAGCCAGTGGATTTACCGGTCGTTTAGTTGTCGACTATATGTCTAAACACCAAACAACAAGCAACCTACGTTGGGCAGTAGCAGGCAGGAATACTAACAAATTGGAAGAAGTCCTTTCAGGTCGTGAAGTACAAATACTGCAAGCTGAAAGTCATGATACCGAGTCTTTAGAAGCATTGGTGAGGCAGGGGCGTGTCATCCTTACCACTGTAGGGCCTTATGCTCGATACGGTTCAGAACTGGTTGCGGCTTGTGTTCGTCATGGCACACATTACTGTGATTTGACCGGTGAGGTTCACTGGATGCATGAAATGATTTCAAAACATCAGCAGGAAGCTAAGGATAGCGGAGCACGGATAGTTCATACTTGTGGTTTTGATAGCATTCCTTCAGACATCGGTGTTTTTTATTTGCAGAAACAAATGCAAGCGCTACACGGCGTTGCTGCAAAGCATATTAAGTATCGTACAATATCTTTTTCTGGTGGTGCTAGCGGTGGAACCATCGACAGTATGATGGCAATGATGGAAAAAGCCAAGGAAGATCCATCAATTTCTAAGATAATAGCGGATCCCTACGCATTAAATGATGGTAAAAAAGGATTGGACGAGCCTGATCGAATGAGCCCTTATTTTGACGAGGATTTCGATTCTTGGGTCGGACCTTTTATAATGGCCGCTATTAACACTAGGGTGGTGCGTCGTACAAATGAACTTCTAGGAGGAATTTATGGTACTGATTTTCGTTATGACGAAGGTACTCTTTCTGGAAAGGGTGCAGGTGGTTTTTTTGGAGCTACAGGTGTCGGAATAGGAACAGGAGCCTTAGCTGGTCTCGCTAGCTTTTCGCCTACAAGATCAATCTTAAAACGTGTTCTACCTAAACCAGGAGAGGGGCCTTCAAAAGAGGCTAGGGATAAAGGTTTCTTTGAGATTGAGTTGTTAGGAATCCATCCAAATGATACCAGCAAAAATATAAAAGTTCGCGTTAAGGGAGACAAGGATCCAGGTTATGGTTCTACATCAAAGATGATAGCGGAAAGCGCACTTGCTTTAGCTCAGGATGATTTAGATGTTGGAGGGGGTTTCTGGACTCCGGCTTCTGCAATGGGGGAGGCATTATTAAAACGTCTTCCTGAAGGAGCAGGTGTGACCTTCGAGGTTGTGGAAAATTAAATATCTCTTAATTAAGAAAGAAAAGAAAGAAATATGACTTTAAAACATCCCTTAGATCCTTTGGAATCTCAGGAAATAGAAAAAGCAGTGGAATTGTTAAAGTCAGATATAAGATTTAACGAAGGATCAACATTTATTTCTGCTATTCTTGATGAGCCGGATAAATCTATTGTTAGTGATTATAAAGAAAATGATCCTATTCCACGAAAGATCAAATTATTAGGATCTGATAAAAATCCAGACGGGGGTTTTTGTGCTAAAATTGATATTGTCAAAAATCAGGTTGTTTCATATGAAAGATTAAAGGCTAATGGCCAAGCTCCATATAATATGGAAGAAATGATGACTGCAATAGGGTTAACAATTCAAAATCTTGAATACCAAAAAGCCTTAAAGAAAAGAGGTATAACCGATTTTGAACTTCTTCATATTGATCCATGGCCCGCAGGAGGTTTTGTTCATGAAAGCATAAAGCCTGGTCATAGAGCCCTTAAATGCATTTCATTCCTAAAAGAAAGTATGGAAGATAATGGTTATGCCAAACCTATTCAGGGAGTAATTTCTTGGGTAGATGTCACGCTTGGTAAAGTTGTTCATGTAGAAGATCATGGGGTGGTGCCAATTCCAAAGGAACAGGCGCGTTACGATATTGAGTCTCAACCTAAGATACGTGAAGGATTAAAAACTATCGATATAACTCAGCCAAATGGACCAAGTTTTGAGGTGGACGGCTATCATATATCTTGGCAGGGCTGGAAATTTAGAATTTCTATTCACGATATTCATGGCCTAGTTCTGCACGAGTTATCCTTAAACGATCGCTCAATTTTATATCGTGCAGCCTTGTCTGATATGGTTGTTCCATATGGTGATTCCGACCCCATGCATTCATGGAAGCATGTTTTCGACGGAAGCGAGTATGGTTTAGGAAGATTTATTAATTCTCTTACACTTGGTTGTGATTGTATTGGAGAAATTCAATACTTTGATATTAATCAAATCAATTGGGACGGAGAAATAATCAAGACTGAGAATGCTATTTGTCTTCATGAGGAAGACTATGGGATTCAATGGAAGCATTCCGATGATAGGGGTGGAGCAAGTGAAGTACGTAGATCCCGAAGACTCGTTATTAGTTCTATATTTACTGTTGGCAATTACGATTATGGATTATTTTGGTATTTGTATTTAGATGGAACAATTCAGATGGAAGTTAAGTTGACCGGTATAATGGGAATTAGCGCTATAACTGAGGAGACGTATAATCCTTCACAAGCTCCAAAAGTTGCGAAGAATCTTGCTGCGCCTCTCCATCAACATCTTTTTTGTTTTCGATTAGATTGGGAGTTGGATGGAAAAGAAAATCAGTTATTTGAAACAGAAATTCAACTGCTCCCCGTCAGTGAGAACAATCCAAATGGGACGCAATTCAGCTCTATTGCTAACCATCTAACAAAAGAAAGTGATGCAAAAAGAGAAATCTCTCCTGAAACAAGTCGAGTTTGGAAGGTGGTTAATCCTAATAAAAAAAATTCCTTAGGAATCCCTGTTGCATATAAACTTTTGCCAGGAGCAACACCAAAACTTCTTTCCAATCCGGATTCTATTGTTAGTAAAAGAGCCGCTTTTGCGAAACATAACTTGTGGGCTACTCCTTATAATTCTGAGGAGTTGGGAGCCGCCGGAAGTTATACAGTGATGAGTGATGGAGAATCAGGTTTAGAAGATTATACTAAAAATGATAGAGATATTTCAAAATGCGATCTTGTGACATGGCATACTTTTGGTCTAAGTCATGTTCCTAGGCCAGAGGATTGGCCAGTAATGCCTGTTGAGTATTGTGGTTTTCATTTAATACCAGTAGGGTTTTTTGATAAAAATCCGACCTTAGATATCCCGCCATCTTGTAAAACGGGAAATCAATCCGATAAGAAATAAAATTTAAAAAGGGGATTAATTATGTTGAAATTACACTTTGCACCTAATTGTAGAGCTGGAAGGGTTCTATGGCTTTTAGAAGAGCTAGGACTTGAATATGAATTAAATAGAATGGATTTTCATCCTAAAGACCTTAAATCGGATGAACACAGAGCCAGGCATCCTCTTGGAAGGGTTCCTGTTCTGGATGATGGAGATATCCAAATCTGGGAATCAGGAGCAATTATTGATTACATCCTTGAAAGGCACAGAAATGGAGGTTTAAAACCTAGTGCAGACGATGAACGCTTTCCAAAGTACCTTCAGTGGTTTCATTATTGTGAAGGCATGGTTATGCCTCCAATGAATACTATCGTAGTGCATACTTTCCTTTTGCCTCCTGAGAGGAGAGATGAAACTGTATTAGGTCAAGCTCAAAGACTTTTAACAAATACTCTTAAACCTATAGAAGAAAATCTAGAAGGTAAGGACTATCTAGTTGGAGATTTTACAGCGGCAGATACAATGTTGGGACATGCTTGTTTTATGAGCAACAATTTAGGTTGTGTTTCTGAAGAAATGACTAATATAAAAAGTTATATTCAGAGGTTGATGGACCGTCCTGCTTTTAAGAAAGGTGTTATAGAGCCACAATAACCTTTTAGACGCAAAGATAAGAAAGAGAATTAAATAAGGAGAATAAATTATGACAACTTTAAACAGTGAGCTTTTTCAATTAGCAATGTCCGAAAAAGTAAAACCATTGTTGGACCTTGTAAATAAACACATTAAAGAAAATGTTGTGCCTATAAGTGAAGAATTTTTCGCTCTTCACAAGGAGAAAGAGGACAGATGGTCTTGGCATCCACGTCAGCTTGAACTCTTAGATGGTGCTAAAGATAAAGCGAAAGAAATAGGTTTATGGAACTTCTTCTTACCTGATTCTGATGGGATAATTGGTGATGGGTTAACAAACTTAGATTATACTTACATTGCTGCAGAATTAGGAAAATACCCACTTGCCTCAGAAACCTTAAATTGCAGTGCTCCTGATACAGGAAATATGGAAGTCTTACAAAGAGTCGGTACGGAAGAACAGAAAGAGCAATGGTTAAAGCCCTTATTGAATGGTGAAATACGATCAGCATATGCAATGACCGAACCTAATCTAGCTTCTTCGGATGCAAAAAACATTAGTACAAGTGCTGTGTTAGAAGGCGATGAATGGGTCATCAATGGAGAGAAATTCTATATTTCATGCGCAGGAGATCCTCGCTGTAAGATTATGATCACGATGGTTAAAACCAGTCCCGATGCTTCACCTTCAAAACAACAATCGCAAATTCTTGTGCCCATAGATACTCCGGGAGTGGAAATACTAGAAGCAATGGAAGTGTTTGGACATGATCATGCGCCTCAAGGTCATATGCATATTAAATTTAATAATGTGAGAGTACCTGAAAGCAATATCTTATTGGGAGAGGGACGAGGATTTGAAATATCTCAAGTACGTCTTGGCCCAGGTCGCATCCATCATTGTATGAGAACTATAGGAAAAGCTGAAACTGCACTGGAGTTAATGGTAAAACGGGCAGGTTCTCGGGAAGCTTTTGGAAAACCCATAGCGAAATTGGGTAAAAATCTAGAAGTAATTGCTCGCGCTCGAATAGAAATCAACGCTATGCGTTTATCCGTACTGCAAGCAGCAAAGGCCATGGATGTATTAGGAAATAAAGAAGCAAGAATTTACATTAGCGCTGTGAAGGCAATGGTTCCTGAAAAAGCTTGTTTAATTGTTGATCAAGCCATTCAAATGCATGGAGCTGCAGGTATATCGCAATGGACTCCTTTAGCAGATATGTATACTGATATGAGGCATTTAAGATTTGCCGACGGACCAGATGAAGTCCACCATATGGTTGTTGGAAGGGCTGAACTTCAAAAATATGACTTGTGGTAGACAAGAAATTAAGTAAGACAGAAACCCTTCAAATGAAAGATTCCTGAAAGTTGTCACAAAGAAAGCTTACAGCCAAATTCTTCTCCAACTTTCTTAAAACCCAACAGCAAATTAATTTGAAACATGGGATTGTTCTCTTCATTTCCTGTTAATACCTTTTTAAAGCCTTTCTTTTTTAGATCCAATAAAGCATGGGTCTTTACCGCACTGCATATGCCTTGACGCCTATATTCAGGCAAAACACCTGTTAGTTCTGTACCAATTATATCCCTAGATCGAAGCGACCTTACATAAGTTGATAATGCCACCCATTTATCACCATCCAAAACAATATAAAAATCTTCTTCTTTAAACCAGGGACAAAATACACTAGATTTCCATAAATCAAATTCAATATTTAAATCCAAATCGCTAGGGACATCGTGCTCAATCCTTTTCCAAAGATCGAATAGTTTTAATTGCCAGTCTTTATTCAATTTTTTTAATTCTTCAAGGTTTAAAATGACATAAGAGCTTTTTTTAAAACTGGATACTGAAGATTCAAAGTCACTAATAAAGAACTTATCAAGATTAAGTTCAGAGATATATTCTAGAAGGGATATTTCAAATCCATTCTTTGTGTAGAAGTCTTTAACCCAATCACTGCCGTGGAATGACCAGGCACGAAAGACCTTAGCATTCATCTTTCTTGCCCTTTCAATCTGATGGTCGAGATAATTCTGGGCACAGTCCAAATATTTATCATTGTGTGGTAGCGCGATGGTTGAATCCAAAAGAGTTGGATCAAAAGCCCAATGATCATGTGCAGTTGTTCCAAAACCAATTGTATTATCTTGGTGCTTGATAAAATCAAGACGGAATTTACATTTTTTTGGGATTAATTTCAAATCATGACGACGCATCTCAGCGGACTCCCAATTCTTCCAGGGTTCAGGCCAAAGAGCATCCTGTAAACTTATTAATAAATCAAAATGATCTTTTGAAAAATCAAAGTTTTGGATATCTAACATAATAAATTTTTTTCTCTGGACCTTATCTTATTTAATAATAATTATTGACGAGGAACAGTATTAAAAAGATAGGGTTCGAGGGTTTTCTGAGCTTTAATTCTTCTTTTGTGCCATTGTCCACCACCATAATAGGCTAAACTCCCTGGTTCAGCTTTTCCTTCATCGTTGTAATAGGAAATGCAATCTCTAAAGGCACTGGTTCTTGTATCAACGTCTCTGCAGTGTTCAGAATATTCATCCTCATGTTTTTTCTTAACATCAAGAACTCCTGTATTCTGATTTTTCATGGTTTCTAACATCCATATTATATAATCGCCGTGGGCTTCAATAGCATCTGTGAAATTGAAACTTCCTCCACCTCCTTGTGGGCCAGTAACAATGAATAGATTTGGAAAACCGTTGCTATGAATTCCAAGGAAAGTTTTTGTGCCATTGGAAGCCCATTTTTCTTTTAAGGATTTTCCGTCTTTACCTATGACCATGTTAAAAGTTGCAGCTTCCATCCATCTAAAGCCTGTTGCATAAATTAATACGTCCAAAGGATATTCCTTATCATCATACACAACTCCATCTTTGTTGATTTTTGTGACACCTAAAGGTGCTGTATCGACTAAAGTTACGTGTTGTAAATTAAAGGTTGGAAGATATTCATCATGAAAAGTTGGTCTTTTGCAACCATAGGGGTAATATGGTTTAAGTGAGGTGGCCACTTCCGGGTCTTCTATGATGGCATCTACTCTAGCTCGAATTTGCTCCATAATACGAAAATTTGTGTCTAGCTGCTTTTCAATCATTTCTTCGGGAGACAGATCTCCCTCATGGCGCTTTATTTCTTTAAAGTGGTCTATTTTTCCAGACAGGTAGTCGTCGTTTGCTTTCATTGCAGTGCGACCAGCTGAAATTTTTGCAAATCTAGCGCGCCTAGCTTTTGCCCATCCCGGTTCTCTTTTCCAGGTTTGAACTTCTTCTTGAGTAGTTTCTCTTTGATCTCGGACATCTATGGAGGAAGGAGTTCGTTGAAAAACGTAAAGTTCTCTAACTGTTTTTGCTAATTCCGGTATTGTTTGAACGGCAGTAGCACCTGTTCCAATAACACCTACAATCTTATTTGACAGATCAATATCATAGTTCCAACGAGATGTATGAAAGGATTCGCCTTTAAAAGTCTCCATACCTTCTATTTTTGCTAGTCTAGGAGAAGTGAGAAGGCCGTTTGCAAGGACAACGAAACGAGCTTTCATCTCATCTCCACGATCTGTTGAAATAGTCCATTTTGATGTAGTTTCATCCCAGACAGTTTTTTCTACGGTCGTATGGAAAAGACATTTCTTATAGAAACCGAATTTTTCGGCTAAGTTTTGACAATATTCCAATATTTCAAAGCCAGAAGCAAATTTCATCGTTGGAAAGTAATTCATTTCTTCGAGTAGTGGTAGGTAGCTGTATGATTCCACATCACAAGCTATTCCTGGGTAACGATTCCAATACCAGGTTCCGCCTACATCGCCTCCTTTTTCACAAAAACGAACATCGTTAAAACCTGCTTTCTGAAGTTTATACCAGAGTAATAGTCCAGCTAAGCCCGCACCAACAACAAGTATCTCACATTCATCCTTAAGTGAATCTCTGGGAATAGGATCTGTAGAATAAAGATCTTCAAGATATTTTTTGAAGTCTCCTTCCATATCCATATAGTTGGCTGCACCCTCTCTCTTTTCCTTAAATTCTCGATATTTTGACTGTTCTTCGGCATTAAATACTGCACCCTTTGGTGCCGAGGGAAGATCAGTAAGAGCATTATCATGTATTACCGAATAACCTTTACCGGAAATCTTTTCACTTGCTTTAGATGCACGAGTATTAAAGATTTTTAAGCCGCTATCTGGGTCAATTTGAATTGGCATAATCATATGATCCTATAATCTCTTAGAAAAAATTCAAGTTGTGTTGGTTTATTTTCTATTCTTTTCAGTTACCATTAATAATTATTGAAGTGAAGGGTATAAAACTAGCAATTA
>CAJWUE010000038.1:0-13140 GCA_913047775.1 uncultured Rhodobiaceae bacterium | reverse complement strand
TTTCTTCTGCTTCTTCTTGATTATGAGCAACTATGATCTCTCCATCCTCAGAATACCAAGCCGGTATTCTATGTCCCCACCACAATTGTCTAGAAATACACCAAGGTTGAATGTTTTCCATCCATTCGAAGTAGGTCTTACTCCAGTTATTTGGGACAAACGATGTTTTATTCTCTTTTACAGAAGCTATGGCTGGTTGGGCTAACTTTTGAGCATCAACATACCACTGATCAGTTAAGTATGGCTCAATAATAACATCTGATCTATCCCCATAAGGTAAGGTATTTTTATACTCATCAGCTCTTTCTAAATAACCTTCTTTTTCTAGTTCATTTAGGAGCCTCTCCCTTGCTTCAAACCTATCTAAAGATTCCCAATCTTTAGGAACATTATTATTAAGCTTTGCATTTTCATCAAATATTGAAATCATCTCTAAATCATTTCTTTTTCCAACTTCGAAATCATTAAAGTCATGTGCTGGGGTAATCTTGACTGCTCCACTCCCTTGTTCTGGGTCTGCATAATTGTCAGTTATGATTTTAATCTTTCTATTAACAATTGGAATTAGTACCTCCTTTCCTATTAAATCTTTGTAACGTTTATCCTTAGGATGAACAGCAATTGCAGTGTCTCCAAACATAGTCTCCGGTCGAGTCGTAGCAATTACTATATTTTTCTTCTTATCGGTTAAAAGAGGGTATTTAATATACCAGAGAAAACCGTCACTCTCTTTTTGAACCACCTCTAAATCTGAAATAGCAGTCTTTAAAAGAGGATCCCAATTAACGAGTCTTTTGTCTTTGTAGATTAGTCCTTCTTTATACAATTCTACAAATACCTTATTTACAGCAGCGCTTAGACCTTCATCCATAGTAAATCTTTCTCTGCTCCAATCACATGATGCTCCTAACCTTCTTAATTGTTGGGTTATTTTATTACCCGAATCATTTTTCCACTTCCAAACCTCTTCAATGAATCCTTCTCTACCAAGATCGTATCGTGTTTTGTTATCTTCATTTAAAAGCTTTCTTTCAACAAGCATTTGCGTTGCTATACCGGCATGGTCCGTCCCTGGTTGCCAAAGAACATTCTTGCCTTTCATTCTCTGGAAACGCACTATTATATCTTGCAGAGTATTATTCAATGCATGACCCATATGAAGATTCCCTGTAACATTTGGTGGTGGAATAACTATGGAAAATGTTTCGCCTTCGACGCGGTTACAATGAAATAAGCCATTTGATTCCCAAAAATCGTATAAACGGCTCTCCGCTTCAGAAGGATCATAACTCTTGTTAAGCATATTAATTACGTTTTTTAAAAAGCTTAGATACTTCCTGTCTAACAGATTCTTCCACAATAGGTCTTAAATTTTTATCAAACCATGTATTGAGGGAGTCTTGAATCGTATCTCTGATAATTGTCTCCATGGAAAAGGTTGTTTCTTGATTGCTGGAATCTTTCAAATTATCTTCTGCGTTAAATTCATCATCATCAGATAAGCTTTTTTCTTCCATGGTCGAGCTTTCATCAGTTTCATCCTCTAATATGTCTGTTAATTCATAAATATTATCGTCTTCATCAAGATCTTCTTGACGATCATCAATAGAAGATTTCTCGTTAGAAATTACCTCCTTAATAGAAGACAAAATTTCATCAACTGACATTTCGGGTTTATTTTCTTCTGCCGACATAAGGACACTTTACATCATGATACGTCGATATCAATCATCATTTCCAATAACTTGGATTCTTTTTAATCCAATTCTGGTATTTTTAACACGGTTATAATTAATTTTCGGATCATAAGGATCAACCTTTAAAGATAAATTATGTGGAGAGAGGTTTCCCAGATAAAAAGAAAGCAAAAACATGGATATATTTGAATTATTCTCAGCTCTGACTAAAGCCACCCTTGCATCTAGATTTTCTTGCTCAGCATCAAGAATATCGAGTGTAGTTCTTGTGCCTAATTGAAATTCTTGTTTGACACCTTCCAAAGCTATTTGATTTGCTCTAACTTGTTCTTTAGTAGAAGATATCTTTAGAAGAGAAGATTTGTAATTAGCATAAGTTGTCTTCACGAATTTCTTCAATTGTCTTTTTGAATCAATAATTAAGTATTTGTCTCTAGTATTAATTTCTTGAGCCTTTCTTATATTTGACCAATTCAAACCTCCATAAAAAATTGGTATTTTTATCGTTCCTGTTATCTGATATTGATCAACATCTTCATTCATTAAGAAATTACCTTCCTCGGAATAAATGTATTCTCCAGAAATTGAAATCTTTGGAGAGAGCAGGCCTTTATTTGAGGCTACTTGATATCTTGAAGATTTCTCGGATTTTTCAGTAAATCTAATTATTGGGTTTTGTTTAAGAGCAAATAATAATGCTTCATTCTCGGAAGATGGAATAAATAATTTCTTAATATATGGTTCAAGTTTTTCTGGCTCATTTCCAATAATCGATTTGTAATTCGCCTTAGTTCCTTGCATTCGGCTTCTCGCTTCTGCTAAAGTTGCGATAGCCAATGATAACCTCGCCTCAGCTTGAGCTACGTCAGTTAAAGTCAATTCGCCCACATCAAACTGTATTTGAGTTGCTATTAATCTTTCTTTAAGTACTTCAAGATTGCTTTCTCTTAAACCAACAATTTGTTCACTTTTAAGATAATTAAAATAAGCCTCTGCCGCATCGTATAGTAACTCTTGTTCTAAATAATTTAAATTTTCTCTTCCGGCAGAAACTTTGTTAACTGCGCTTAATCTATTATTAATTAAACTTCCCCCTGCGAAGATAATTTGATTAGCAGAAATTGAACCAGATAAAGGATTTGTCTTAACTTTGCTTAATTCACCATATTCTAGGTTTGTTTCACTATAGCTCCCTATAACCTCTATATTTGGAAAAAATCTGGATGTTGCAGCACTAACATCCTCATCAAACGATCTTAACTCAGCTCTTTTTGAATTTATTATAGGATTAGAAACGTAAGCATTGCTTAAAGCCTCTTCGAGATTTTCTGATTTAGCGTTATTAAATAACAAAGAAATACTTAAAAAAACAAAGATTAATATCTTAAATTTAACCATTAATAACTCCTAAATACAGAAAGATGACGCATGCGTCATCTTTATAAGTATTAATATTATTTTGTAAAGTAAATAAAATTGTCAATGATATAAGAATTATTACTTCTCTTCATATTTTTCAGGTGATATTGATTATATTAAGTAATTCGGCCACGTGGCGGAGTGGTTACGCAGCGGCCTGCAAAGCCGTGTACGTCAGTTCGATCCTGACCGTGGCCTCCATTTACTGCTTAAATATGGCAGAACAAGGAGGATTATTATGTCAGTTGAAGAGAATAAGCGAGTAGTGCATGAATTTTTCAACGCAGTGTCGAATGATAATTTCGAAGTTGCTCTTAGCGTTCTAGATGTAGACATAGTCTGGACTATCATAGGTGATACACCCGTATCGAAAACTTTTCGAGGTCTAAAGGATGTAGAAGAGAATCTGCTTAAAGAAATATTCCGATGCACAAAACGAGAGGTAGGCATTAACCTAGAAGTTGTTGAAACCATCTCCGAAGGCGATAAGGTTGTAGCGCGCGTTCAAGGCACAGTTGAAGCTAAATACGGCCCTTACAACAATACTTATTGTCATGTGTTTAAAGTGCGTGATGGAAAAATCATTGAAGATATCGAATATCTAGATACTGCTCTTATTCAAAAAACATGGTATGGCAGAACTTTAAACTGAAGGAGAAAAACTAATGGTAGGACCTTTAAATCATGTTGGTGTGGCGGTCCCTTCAATTGAGAAGGCTGCTCAAACCTATAGAGACCTATATGATATTGCAGACATCACAGAACCATCTGAAATGCCAACTCAAGGAGTAAGGTTTTGTTTTGTTAACCTTGAGAATAGCCAAATTGAACTTATTGAACCTTTGGGTGATAATTCCCCTATTGAAAAATTCTTAAAAAAGAATCCTAAAGGGGGCCAACATCACGTTTGCTTTGAAGTTAAAGATATTAATAAAGCTAAATCTGAAATGGAAAGAAAGGGGGCAACAGTTTTAAACGAACCGAGGATTGGAGCCCATGGCACTCTAGTTATTTTTATTCATCCCAAAGATAATAACGGCGTTTTAATAGAATTGATGGAAACACCCAAATAAAGCAAAGGCAATGAAAAAAGGTAAAATAATTATAGTTGGGGCAACAGGTGTTATTGGCAATGCTGCCTTGGAAAGATTTGTTTCTTCAGGTTGGGAAGTGATTTCTGTTTCTAGAAGGAAACCAGAATGTAAGTCCGGTAGTTTTAATCATATTTCGATAGATTTAACAAAAAAAAATGAATGCAAAAAAATTTTCTCTTCAATGAACGACATCACACATGTCCTTTATACTGCTCTCTTTGAAAAGCCGGGTCTAATTCTTGGTTGGTATGAAGAAGATCAAATGCAAACAAATCTTGAAATGATGCAAAATATTATGGAACCAATTTCAGCCTCAAATCCGGGATTAAAACATGTATCTTTTTTGCAGGGAACAAAGGCTTATGGCGTCCATCATCACAGTATTTCTATTCCAGCAAAAGAATCTGGGTCGCGTGATGATCATGAAAATTTTTATTGGTTTCAAGAAGATTATATCAAATCACTTCAAAAGAATTCCAACTGGACATGGACAATCTTTAGACCACAAATTGTTTTTGGTTATTCTTACGGAACCGCAATGAATCTTATTCCTATTATAGGTATCTATGCTGCAATCTGTAATGAAACAAAAAAACCTTTTAGTTTTCCCGGTAGGTCAAATGTTATACTTGAAGCTGTAGATGCAAGACTTATTGCAAAAGCTTGTGAATGGGCAGCATCTAACAAAGAAAGTGAAAACCAAATCTTCAATATTACTAATGGCGACGTTTTTACTTGGGGTGATGTTTGGTCAACAATATCTCAGTGTTTAGATATAAACCCTGGCTCAGATAACCAAATTCAACTAAGCGCGTGGCTTCCAAAACAAAGTAAAATTTGGGAAAGTATAGTTGATAAATATGATTTGAAAAAAAACAAGTTAAGTGAAATGCTTGGTGAATCTCATTATTATGCAGATTTTTGCTTTGGACATGGGGTAGCGGAAAATATTAAAGCGGCTTTGGTAAGCACAATCAAGCTTCGTCAAGCTGGGTTTCATGAATGCATTGACACTGAAGAAATGTTTAAAGAACTCTTCAACGAATTCCAAGAAAGAAAAATTCTTCCGAAATTCAAATAATTATTTATTTCCTTTTATCGTAAAAAATAATCCTAGTACAAACAAGAATAATTGCTCTGTAGTAAAAATTTTTCCGGAAACAAACCAGTCTCTGTGAGCTAAAGAAAAAGCCCCTATCATAATTACAATCATAGCTCCCCCTGAGAGTCTTGTAATCACGTTACCAAGGGAACCCGAGATAAATCCCCCTACAATTATACCAACTCCTGAAATCAATTCGCCTAAAGCTACTAATGAACTTATTACTTCAGGAAAAGGTACGTTCCAAAATTCGAAACCGGAAGTTAATCTTTCTGGAGGGAGAGGAAATTTTCCGTAACTATGCAAAATAAAAGCTATGCCCAGGCTTAATCTTAATAACCAATCAGAAATACTAATAAAAGGGCTAGAAACTCTGTCTAAAAAATCACTAAATTTATTCATCAGACTTTTCCCTAACTAATTTCTTCTTTTTATAATGAGCAAGATCAATTTGTTTTTGCCGTTCTAATTCTTTATCTACTTTTGATCTTTTATCAGGCGTATTACAAACTGGAATTCCCATAAATTTTCCTTAATCAATACATTGATGTGTTTGGTTCATTTATTACTTTGTTTTGAATGTAACCAAGTTCCGAAATACTTATTTTAATAATATCTCCTTCTTTTAAGAATTTACCTTCCACACCCCCTACTCCACTGGGTGTTCCTGTCAGCACTAAATCTCCTGGCTCAAGTGTAAATGCCGTAGAAAGATGTTCAACCAAATCAAAACAATTAAAAATAAGATTTTTGGTATTAGATTTTTGTCTTTCCTCTCCATTAACTTCAGTCATTAAATCTAAATTATGGGGATCAGAAATCTCATCTGGGGTGACGATAGCAGGACCAAAAGGACAGTGAGTGTCAAAAGATTTACCTATAGTAAAGGTTGGAACTCGAAGCTGCCAATCTCGAACACTTACATCATTGGCAACTGTGTAACCCGCAATAACTTCATTGGCTTTTTCTTTAGGAACATGACGACATTTTTTTCCTATCACAAAAGTTAATTCACCTTCATAATCAAGCATTTCTGAGACCTTGGGATCATGAATATCGTCATACGGACCAACCACAGAAAGTGATTGCTTATTGAAAATCATAGGTACTTTAGGGGCCTCCATTTCTCTTCCTGAAGCTTTGATTTCTTCAAGATGATCTGCATAATTAAGCCCTATAGCAATAATCTTTGGTGGCCTAGAAATAGGAGCTAGGATTTTAATATCATTTACAGCAATTCTCTTATGCGTTGTTTCAGATAATTTTCTAGCAGCTTTTAATGCTTCTTCACCAGCCTCTAAGAAGCTCAACATATCTTCAGGTAAGGAGCTGTCTTGAGAAAATGGAATAACCTCATCTTTATTTAAAGCCCCTATCTGATTTCTACTTCCATTTTTAAAGCTAATTAAATGCATGGCTTTGCCCCTTTATACATAATTTACATTAAACCTTCATAAGAGCCACCGTCTAATTGAATGTTTTGCCCAGAAATATATCCTGCATGAATACTACAAAGAAACGCACAAGTAGAGCCAAACTCTTTAGGATCCCCAAACCTTTTCGCAGCTAAAGTCGAAATTATCTCATCTCTTGCCTCTTCTCTCGTTATACCTTTACTATTCATCAACATTTCAGTCATAAAGATTTGTCTATCAGTATCAAATCTTTCAGGTAATAAATTATTAATTGTGACATTATATGAGGATACGTCCTTTGAAAGACTCTTGCTTAAGGCCGTTAAACCAGCCCTTGCTGAAGTTGATAGACTCATTAGGGGGTGTGGTGATTTAACCATAGCGGAAGTAATATTAATAATTCTTCCAAATTTTCTTTTTTTCATTCCTGGCAGTAATTCTTTTATCAGAAAAACTGCTGCCAACATATTCATTTCCAAAGCGTCAATCCACTGTTCCTTTTCAATATTTAAAAATTCTGCAGGAGCTGGGCCTCCATTATTATTCACTAATATATCAGCATCTGGGCACGCATTAATTAAAGAAATTTTTCCTTCATCTGTATTAAGGTCTGCCTGTACCATAGTGATTTTTGCATCTGCGAACTTATTTAATTCTTGAAAGGTCTTTTCTAAATTTGATTTGTTTCTGCTGTTAATTATAACGTTAACACCCTCTTTCAGTAAAGCCTCCGCACAGGCTCGTCCTAAGCCTTTACTAGACGCACATACTATGGCTTTTTTTCCTTTAATTCCTAAATCCACTAAACCTCCAACTGCGATTGTAAATCGGTTAACAAATCAGAAAAAGAAATATCTTTTGTTGTTGCCCCGAAAACATACCTATCTGGCCTAACAATATAAGTATCACTACTTTTCATAAACATGCTAAGCCATTGATTTTCTTTAATTTCTTTATCTTTTAATATTATAAATTTAGCGTTTATCTTGTTAAGGAAGATTGATTCTCTTTTTTTTATATTAATATCAATTTTCGATAAAATAGAAAAATCATCTCCCAAAATTTTGTCATTTCTTTCTTTAATTTTGGTGTTATGAAATTGGATGGGTTGGGGAAATAATTCACCTATTAAAGGATTATTACAAGAAGATTGATTAAATAAAATACCTTTCTCAAGGCCTGGAATTCTAAAAGATCCATAGCCTCGATTGATAACCTCTTCTGGAATTTCGTCAATAGTATCATCTCTTGAACCTATCGAATATGCTTCCATTAACTTTCCAATAGCAGCTGATCCCTCAACGATAAATTGAGCATGAGGACGTCTTTCGACATTGTATGTTTTAAGGATGTTTTCAGGAAATGATTTTTTCAGAACAAAATTTAATTTCCAATACAAATTAATTGCGTCTCTATAGCCTGACATCATTCCTTGCCCCATAAAGGGTGGGCCTTGATGAGCAGAATCTCCAACTAGAAAAACTTTCTCCTTTTGAAAGTTTTTTGCCAAAACTGAATGAAAACGATAAGAGGCTGACCTTATAACTTTATATTTCTCAGATTCTAACCAGGGTCCTATTAACTCACGAACCTTTCTCTCTTTCATCATTTCATGCTTATCTTCATCATCGAGCAAGAGAAATTCCCATCTCTTAAATGGTTTTGGGAAAGGTATAAATGTTGTCATACGATCTGGGTCACATACTTGGATAGCATAATTTCCAAGATCGTGATCATCATTGGTCTCAACATCAACCACTATCCAATCTTTATCATAACCAAGACTTTCGAGTCTTATTCCACATAATTTCCTTACTAAACTGGAAGCACCATCAGCCCCAATAAGATATCTTGACGTATACTTACATTCTTTCTCACTTTCTGAATTATAAGTATTTAGTTCAACAATTTCTGAATTCTGAGAAAAACTCAATAATTCCGTACCCAAAGATATTGTCGTTCCACTGTTTAATAAAAATTCTCTTATTGTTTTATCAGCATAGGGCTGCCAAAAAAAATAAGTCGGGAGCCAACCGTTTCCTGTATAGAAATCATCAGGAAGATCCATGCCACTTAACCTATTAAGATTTTTATCAGTGAAGATAGCTCCTGAGGGATTTGAAGAATGATCGCTATAAGCGCTTTCTAAGTTTACGCGTTGCATTATCCTCAAGCCTTCATCGTCTATATTAGCTGCTCTAGGTAGAGGAAAAATGTTAATATCCTTGTCTATCCCTAGAACTTTTATCCCAGCTTGATTTAATAATAATGTGAGTAAAGTGCCAACAGGGCCTAAACCGACAATAATCACATCAAAATGTTTAGTCATCCGGTACTATTTAAACACCTTCTTCGTTTCCAAAGGTTTGTGTGATATCAGGACCCCATTGCATTCCCGTTGCTTCAGCAATATTTGTTGTTCCGGTCTTAACTGTGTTGTCAAAGACGTCACTATCAGTCATATGTTCATATACATGATTATAAGGTGACCTCCAATAATCAAAAACCTGACTACCAAGATAATGTCGACCAATCCCCCACTCGTGCCGGTACCCTTTTTCCTTCAAAATCTCATGCCCCAAAAACACATCATCTATATCTGTAACTTCATAGGAAGCATGGTTTAATCCACTTTTCATTTCTGAGGGAATGTTTGACTGAATTAAAAGACTGTGATGATCAGTAAGGGTATCGCCTAAATCACATCTAGTAAAAAAAGCACCAACAGTATTGGGTGCAATCTCAATAACATCCGATGCTATAAAGCCAAGATATTCGTTATACCAATCAAAAGATTTATTGGGATCTAATACATTTATTCCTATGTGCCCTAATTTCTTTATTGTCGAAGAACGGGGTTTACCAACTCTCTTTGTTTCATTAATCCTTTGATAGTTTTCTTTTCCTACACCACCTAAGTTACTAGGTTTGGGTAAAAGGGCTTCGTGATCCGGTTCTCTTTCTGCAATTCCAAACACTATTTCAACCAGAATATCATCTGGATCCCTAGCGCTAACTTTAATCCCTCCTCCAGGAGCTTGAATTTCTTGAACCTCAGAAAAAGGGCCAGTTCCACTAATTTTTTTTAAGTCGTTTTCACTTTGTGCGTAGAAAGCAAGACCTATAAAACTTTTCTCCCCTTTTTGAGTAACAGAAATATAATTCTGATTCCCTGATCCACGCATATACAGAATATCGTTTTCTAAGGATACCCTCTTCATTCCAAAATCAATCAAGAAAGTTTCTTGGATGCCTAAATCTGGTACTTGCAAAATAGGATAAGCTACATCTCTTACTTTAATCCCACTCATTTTACCTCACAGTAAGTTAATCTTCGTTCCACATAACTTTAAACTTAAATTACCTGAAGTCCTATACTTTGAAATTATTTCTTCTTTTATATCTTCATCTTTGATTTTTATGTCAATCTCTGACAAATACGTTAATCCTTTATCAGAATCTTTAGAAAATCTAATTTCAAAATCTTCACCCTTGATCACACCGTGTTGATTTTTTTTTGATAATGGTAACTTAAGAAAAGAGCTCCACTTCCGTGATAATTCATCCGGACTAACACAAGACATTTCTGCGCCTATAATTGCGAAACTATCGTTAACTTCACTAGTCATCCAATCTGTTCCAGCCCACTGCCAGTAGGAATATTTATTTTTCCATTTTTCATTATTCATGGAATCAACTGACATAATCACTCCACCAATATCTTTGGGGTGAAAATGTGTGGCAATCACACCATTTTCAAGGTTAGTTGTCCAAACCTGCCTTATATTTAATTCTTCTGCTTTTTCCCTGTAGATTTGGGCGTTTTCACATTGGAAAATTAACATATAACCGCTGTCACCTTTCATCCTGTCCAGATATCTTCCTGCAGTTGTGCCCTCTTCAGTCGGGGAAACGACTTCTAAGAAATCGCCTCCTACCTCTATTAGGCCATTAGCCAAACCAAAATGCCCAACCCCTGGATCCCTGAAACAAACCTCAGCTTGTAAGAGGTCACAAAACTGATCTAAAGTTTTCTCAAGATCGTGAGCTACAAAACAAATTTGACGCAATCTCAATTTTCTTAATCCTTTCAATATCTTGTATAATATCTAAAAATTCTATCAATTGATTAAAAAAAATCAATCGAGACTTGATGATATAATTTTCAACATTAAATCTTTACCATGAGTTTTCCTGTATGACCTCCAGTGAAGAGCATTTTGAGAGCTCTTGGAAAAGACTCAATCCCATTCTCATAATGTGTTGGCACAACAATCTTTCCTTCTTCGTAAAGAGAAAGAAGTTTCTGAGTTGCTTCTTCAAACTTTTCAGAAAAATGCATCACAGTGAAACCTTCCATCCTTGCATAGTTTTCAGCCAATTTAAGATACTTTTTAGGTCCGGTCACATTTTTCATGTCCGAATACTGTGAAATGGCTCCACATATGGCTACTCTAGCACCCGCATTAAGATTGTCCAAAACGGCGTCAAGTATATCACCGCCAACATTATCAAAAAATACATCAACTTTATCCTTTGCTATACTTTCCAGTTCATTCTCTACGTCAGAATTTTTATAATCAATAACGTGGTCCATTTCCAAATCATTCAATAAATAAGAGCATTTCTCAGGACCCCCAGCAATAGCAATAACCTTTGCACCCAAAGCTTTTGCCAATTGACAAACTATAATCCCTACACCACCGGCAGCCCCCGAAACTACAACAGTTTCACCTTCTTTAACCTTCCCTACATCTATCAAACCAAAATAGGCGGTGAGACCGGAAGTTAAACCAATTAACCCAATATTTACTTCCGGGTCCAATTGAGGATTATGGATCTTGTTAAAGGCTGCAGCGTGCATAGTTGAATGTGTTTGCGCGCCCAACGGCCCGCTAACAAAATCTCCTTCTTGAAATTTTTTCGATTTACTTATTAAAACTTCCCCAATTCCAAGGGCAGATATTACATTTCCTTCTTGAGCTGAGTCGTGGTAACTGCCCTCATGTAAGGTTGTTCTAATCCAAGCGTCAATAGCTAAGGTATCAACTTTTATTAGTAGTTCATCTTTTTCTGGTGCTTTTGCAAGATCCTCTACGACTTCAAAATTTTCTTCATCAAAGTCTTTTCCTGGTCTTTTTTTGAGTATTAATTTTTTTGCAGTTGGTAAGTTTGAAATGTTCATTTAGATTTCCCCTAATGATAACTAATTTAATTACTATATCCCTCCATCAAGAACACATTCTTTCTCGACAAGTATCGGTCGCATATCTCGAAATGCATCTGGGGTTCTATGTAAAGGTATTCCAGGGTAAAGATGATGAATGATGTGATATTCCATTCCTTGCGTAAGAATGGTCCCTGTCATTGCCCTCCAACCTCGTGTATCTTTATAGCGACCCTGTTCTTCCATAGGTTTGTGAGGTAACCAGGCCAAAGTGATTTGTAAATAACCTGTTCCAACCATTCGAGGAATCCACCAAACACAAAGAGCAACTAATCCATAACCTGCCCAAGCCAAGGTAATCATTGCAACCCAATGGAACCAATAAAGATAAAGGTGCTCATTAATCGTACTTTTGTTAATGTTTTTTTCGTAAAAATCTGCCTGGAGACCGTAACTACTTTTTGGCTGCCTTTGTAATACTCCACACACCCATAAAGCATGTAAGAAGCTTTTAGACTTAACTCCAAAATCGGGATCCTTTTCCGGATGATTGGTATATTTGTGATGAAGCAAATGGGTCTCTCTCAAAAGCTTATAACCTGTCAGTAAGGGAATAACGGAAACATAGCCTACTAGTTCATTTATCCAAAAATGAGATGAACTTCTTTTGATTATATTACCATGTTGCGCTTCGTGAGATGGCAAATATGCCAAACATGCATTTATACAAGCTATTATTAGTACCACCCATAATGGTAAAACATTCATTATTGCTATTGGCCAGAGCGATAACCATATTAAGAAATTACCTATCCCCCAGACAACATAAATCCAGGTATCATTAAAAAAATAACCATCAGCTATTTCTCTCTCTTTTTTTATTAAAAGTTTTTCCACTTCAGATACCTCACTCATACCCAACTTCCCTTTAAAGAAGCAAAAGTTCCCCAAAAGAAACCAATAATTAATGAAAATGTGAGATTAGTTAAATAAGGGACAGAGAGACTCAATTTGTCCATTATTTCAGTAAGAACGGGCGCTAAAAACAACACACCAAATAGTAACGGTCCAAAACGAATTAAAATCTCTAATATTTTATTCATTGAAAATATATATCAAATTTCCTTACAACTGGTCAAATTGAATAATATCTTAAATTTTTCAGCTATTGAAATATTTATGAGAATAATCAATGGTCAATTAACAAATCTTCTGATAAAAAAATGTCAGCTGTTCCCCGGTAGCT
>CAJWUE010000037.1:0-13641 GCA_913047775.1 uncultured Rhodobiaceae bacterium | reverse complement strand
AACTTTTATACCTTTCAAATATGTTCACCCTTTTAGAGTAGAAGAGGGTAGAAGTTTTAATATAATTATAATTTCTGTTTGGATTCTAACCTCATTGTTCCTTTTACTTTTTGAAGGATATAGCATATTTATTTTTTGGTTGTGGGTAGTTTCAAGCTTGTACTTTCTATATTTATCATTTAAAAGGTCAATATCTTCTTGAGATTTATAGATCTTTCTTATTTACATTTTAGTATTTGAAATTTTCAAAGATTAAGAAAACGCTTGCTAATCTCCTATCTTGGAAAATATTTTTAGATAAGACAATATTCAAGGATCAAGTTTTGGCTTCCTTTGTAGAGGATAAATGTCTTAATTAATCAAGTAAATGAGTTTTCTTTCTTGAAAAAAGATAAATATTAAATTAGTTCAGATTACAGATTGCTTTTGTTTCAATAATTTCATTGTTCTCATCATACAATTTAATGAAAGCATTAAATTCTTCTTGATCTTGTTCAGTGAATTCTCTTTCACGCCACTCTTCTCTAATTTTTAAATTTGGAAAGAGAACTAAAGTAGAAAACATGTAAGGTTTTTCAATTACTTCACCGTCTTCTCTTTGGTATTGCACACTCGGAATGACTTGTACATTAAAACCCCTGCTAGAGTAGAATTTTTGATGCAGATTCACAGCCTTTTGAAAACCTTCTATCGTACCTCCTTCAAGGATTCTGGATACATAAAAATTTCCAACTTCTCCTTTGCAATCAGAGAAATTGACTATTTTTTCATGATGCATTGAGAAGAGTGAAATAGATATTGAGCCAGTTAAAATAACCACCAAAGATTGAAGTAGATTCATATATTACCTCCTTATATTTTAAATAAATTCTACTCTATTCCATTCTTTTTACAAAAATCAAAAAAAGAAAGAAAAGGATTATACAAAGGAAGAAGATTTGATAATTAAGGTTCCACTAATAATTTATCCATGTGCCCCCTGTCATCAGCATAACAAGCGCTTTGGAAAAATTATTGATGCCTTATTCTAAATATAAAGATTTTATTTTCTCTATTTCTGACTCTGAAAGTATTAAGCCATTTTTAAAATACAACTCCATACTTCCCCACTCTTTATCAATTTCATTAAACGCAGCTTGAATATACCTTTCCTCTACTTCCAGAACCTTTCTAATATTATCCGTATCTACTTTAAAAGCGGAGGAAATATTGATTTGTTGTATAGTCCTGTCAATCTCATCTTTGGTGTAAGAGTTGGTCGCAAGATAATCTTGAATAATAATATCCCTAGGGACGCCTAAAATAGACAAAACTATTGCTGCAGCAAAGCCAGCCCTATCTTTACCAGCTGAACAGTGAAAAACTAGCGGCTGGCCATTATTCTCTATAAGTGTATCTATAAAAATTTTGTAGGTAGGGGTGAAAGTTGTAGCAAAATCCTTATTAGCATCCACCAATAAGTTTGATAAATCCCTTTCTCCTGAAAATAGCTCCTCTTGAATTTCCTTCTGGGTTTTATCCTTCTCTTCTGATGAGCTTTCTGCCAAAACATCAATTGGCAGGAGGCGAATATTGGTTTCTTTGAGAATGGGATCTGGTTCATTCTCTCTTTCTCCCATTGAGCGAAAGTCTATAAGTGTATTGAGTTTTAATCTTTCTAAATATTTAATATCCTCTGTAGTTAGAGCATGTAATTCATCTGATCTATATAGAATACCCCATTTTACAGATTTATTATCTTGTGTCCTATAGCCTCCTAATTCTCTAAAATTATGCGCTCCCTTTAGAGGTAGTTTCCTATATTCTTCTCTAATATCAGCAGGTAATTCCGCGGGTATAGGCCTTTGCAATCCAGGTAAATCACTTGTTACCTGAGAACAAGATAAAAGAAGAATGAATAATGAACTGGTAAAATAAGTTATTAATTTCATTCTAAGTTTAAGAAAAGGAACCTTTGTAAGAGTTAGCAAATTGCTGTCCTGATTTCTTAAATTAATTTCCACCTGGGCAACCATACTGCAAGCACAAATTACAGCAGACTTCTAATATTGAAGTGAACCTCTACAAAAGACTCTCAAAAAAATAATTCCTAGAATCTCAGTCCACGACTCCGTTAGAAGTTAATTCTAAACCCAGCAATAAAACGCTTGCCAAATTGCTCAACCTGGTTTGGATTCCACTCTTTGCCGGTGAATCTCACATCGACTTCGTCGGTAATATTGTTCATGTCCATAAAAAGCGAGGCCTGATAGCCGGTTAAATCTTCCAGGTCATAACGTATGGAAGCATCCAAGCGTTGCTGTTCAGCCCATGAGATATTTTCATACTCAAGACCCTGCTCAGTTTCGTCGAAAAAGGAATCTCTGTAGCTGTAGCTCAGTCGTATAGAAAATCCGTAATCCTCATAAAAAATTGACGCATTGTAAGCAAAGTCTGACTGACCAGGTAAGCCAGGTATGTCAACGCCCCCTGGCGTGGTGAATTCAGAATCTATAGAAGTAATGTTTCCAGTGAACCCGAAACCCGACCAGAATCCGTCAATATAATTATCGAGACGACCAGTAAAAGCGATTTCCACCCCTTGTATTTTTCCATTGTCGCCATTGCCGTAGGAAGTCAAGTCCCATAACTGGCCAGCGGGAGCACCATCGAAATAGATTGACCCTAGTACTTTTTCGCTCGATTCGAAAATAATGTTATCTATGTCGCGACTGAACAAAGTAAAGGAAAAGAGACTCGCTTCATCGAAATACCACTCATAGGCGGCGTCGAATCCCCATGACTTTTCTTCTTCCAGAAACGGATTTCCGCCCTCTACCGTTTCCCCTAAAACATTGATCGTCGCTGCGGCTCTTGCCTCGATATAGGTTGGACGGCTAATGCCCGTCGAAAAAGAAAAGCGAAGCTTTCTATCATCTGCGAAATCCCAGTTGAAGTGCGCACTCGGTAAAACGTTCGTATAGGATTGATTGACCGTTAGAGGAAAATATTCTGTACCCACCAACTTTACACCGGTAGTATCATAATCGGTATCTTCAAAACGAACTCCCACAACAATATTTCCCCAATCCTTGTCAATGGTCTGCATGACATAAGCCGAGAGAATCGTCTCTTCTATAGCGACCTTTTCGTCGTCACTGTACGGAGGCTGAAAATAACCTGCCGCTTCTAGTGCGGCTATAACTCCTTTGTTATCACTATAAGTAGCGCCAACAGTATTATTCATACCGGTTATGAATGGTTTTTCAGTATTAAATTGCTCGCAACATTCAATCGGCATCCCTCCAAAGCGAACCGCTATTGGTGCTCCACCGCCTGTAGCTTCTCTATCATCATACTTGAAGCCGAATTTTACTTCTCCCAAGTCGTTCATACGACTTAAGTCAACCTTCCATTGATCTGTCTCAGTGTCCATTGTCCCAAACGCCTCAAGATAATACCTCACGAGATAGTTCACATCATTCAACTTTGAGGGGAAAGTGACGATTGGCTTCTCAGGATTTGTAATATCGTAGGAGACGTCAGATATCAGGCCATACATGAAGTAAGGAATAGGCAACCAAGTATTGAAAAACGTATCAACCTGGCTGTAGCTAGTTGTTACGTCCCACTCGCCAACCACTAGATCTGCTCCGATCGTGTTAACGTCAGTCTCATTGACATATGCCCCGTGTCGCCACCCTCTACGCGAGCGCACTATTGGTAAGGTCCCCTCCACAGGTGTGACTGTACTACCAGTAATCGCTGCTCCAGCGACCATATAAAAACGGTATTCAGTTAAGTCTTCGCTATCTGTAAACTCCGTACTAAGGGTGTTGAAGTAGATTCTTCCGCCATTGTCCAAATTAAATTCCATAGTCCCACCGTAGCCTTCATCACTTCGGTCCACAAAATAGCTTCTAAATTGGATTATTTCAGGTACAAGGGCATTTTGAGGACCGGACAACGTCAATTCCCTATTGTCGGTCATCTGTGCTCTTTTATTTTCCGATCCATAGAAAAGTATCCCAAACTTATCATCAGAATAGGATACTCGAGCATTGGTTCTCTCAATATCTCCCCCTCCGAGATCCTGCTCGCCCCGGCCTATCTCCATACTGGTCGCCCAACCGTCGATATCACTAGGTCTGAAGGTCTTCACATTGATATAACCAGAAATAGACTCTCCCGGCATGTCAGCCGTAACGGCCTTGTTTGCTACAACTTGGGAAGTTATGACCGCGGGATAAGCATCGAATCGAGGCACTCGTCCGTTCTCCACTCCTGGAACGTCAATGCCATCAAATGCGATGGTTGTATAACGCTTAGGTGAACCTCGGAAATTGATATAACGGGCCTGCCCTTGGTCTCTTTCTATTGACACGCCAGGTATTCGACCAAGTGCGGCTGCTAAATTCTGATCCGGAAAACGTCCGATCGCATCTGCTGAAATTATATCTGCTACATTATCGGCTGAACGTTTAGCTTCTATTGCTGCCATTTGACTCGTTTTAATAGATTTTCCTATTGCAACGACTTCTTCAACAGCCTCTTCAGCATCCTCTTCTGCGGAAAGCAATGCTTGAGACATAAACAAACCAAAGACTAAACTCAAAAAGAATAACCAAAAACCTTTAAAATTACCCATCATCACCTCTCCCCAAAAAAATTTAAACTTTCCTTACTTTTACTGTACCTTACATTACACTTAACTTAGAGAAAAGATAGCCTTTTTTAATATAAGTACAGTATTTTTCTCATCATTTTTTTTAAACATTTTTTTATAAAAGGGGGAAATCATATTTCTACCAACAATTTACCCATGTGTCCCCCTGTCATCAATATAACAAGTGCTTTAGGGAAATTATCAATTCCTTCTTCTATATGTTCGGGTAAATTGAGTTTCCCCTCTTTGATCCAACCAGCTAGATCATTCTCCATCTTGGGGAATTGTTCACTAAAGTGATCGACTGTAAAACCCAGCATACTTGCATTCCTCTCTGGTATTCGAAGGTATAATGTTGGTCCGATCACATTTTCCATATTGTTATACTGGGAGATTGCTCCACATATCACTACACGTGCACCCATTGCGATATTATCAAGTGCTGCATCTAGAACTTTGCCACCTACATTATCAAAAAATACATTGATACCTTCAGGTGCTGCTTTTTTCAATTTTTTATAAAGATCACCAGTCTTATAATCAATAGCATCTTCACAACCTATTTCAGACCTAAGGAAATCACATTTGGCTGAACCACCAGCAATTCCTATTACCTTGGCCCCTGTAATCTTTCCTAATTGACAAGCGACCGAGCCTACAGCACCAGCAGCTGCTGAAACTACAACGGTATCGCCTTGTTTAACTTGTCCGACAAGGAGTAAACCAGCATAAGCAGTAAGCCCTGTAGTCATACCCATAGCACCTAAGTATGTCCTTGCCTGTACTTCAGATTCATCTAACTTACGCAACATGTCACCTGGCCAAATTACATGGGTTTGTGCTCCCATTGGTCCAAATACGGCATCACCTTGATTGAGTCCCTTAAAATTACTTTGTCTCACTCGACCAACCCCAAGAGCTGTAACAGCAGTGTTAAGGTCTATGGTTCCATGCAATCCTTTCGGACCATCAAGCGTAGTTCTGATAAATGCATCTACTGATAAATGCTCTATCTGAAGTAACACTTCGCCATCATTAAGATCAGCCAGTTCTTCTTCAACAACTTTGAAATCAGATTCTAAAGGTTGCCCTTCCGGTCGTTTGGCCAATACTACTTTACGATTAACAACCATTATGCACCTCCAGAAATACGTATGACCTGACCTGTCACCCACTCCGATGCAGGAGAAAGTAAATAGAGTGCTGCGGCACCTAGATCACGTGGAGTACCAATACGACCAGCTGGTAATTTTAAAGATTTCTCTATAGAAGGCAGATCATCATGGGTAATTTTTAGTGCTGTCATCATGATTTCAGTTGGTACAAAGCCTGGCATGATGGCATTTACTCTAATTCTGGGACCCAATTCCTCAGCGAAACATTTAGTTATCATATTGACACCTGCTTTTGCAGAAGAATAGTGTCCACTGCCTTGAAAAACGTCCTCAGCGGCAATAGAAGATATATTTAGAACTCTTCCTTTTTCTCCCATATGTCTTGAGGCAACACTAGTACAAACCCAAATAGCTGTTAAATTAAGAGCTATTGTGTTGTCCCATTCTTCTCTTTCTAGTTCCACAAGAGGAGCTTGTATAGGTGAGCCACCTGCATTGTTGACCCACATATCTAATCTGCCAAACTCTTTAACAGCTTGCTCCGCTAGTTGGTTCACCGCCACCTCATCAGTGACATCTGTAGTGACTGCAATGGCCTTACCATTAGCAGAAACAATCTCGCTTGCCACCCTCTCAATTTCTTCAGTTCTACGCGCAGCACAGACAACAGAAGCCCCATGCTCTGCTAATACTTTAGCGATACCCTCGCCAATTCCTCTTCCTGAACCAGTTATAACAGCGACCTCCCCAGACAAATCAAAAAGTTGAGCTGACATATTTTCTCCTCCTAAAAATAATTGACTTAAAGCGGTTAAGCTTGACGGTAATTTAAATTTAAATCAATAGCTCTATCCATCTTATTGCAGATACTTTCACAAATAGGTTCGCGAACCTAACCTACAATGTAGAGAAAAGAATAGGTTTTAACTAATGAACTTTATGATATGCTTTACTAAATTTCTAAAATTTTTTTAAGATGTGTTTATTATTTGTATTTAGATTATATTAATTTTATCTGTAAGGAGAGGAATATGAGTTTCAAAAGTAAATATTTGAATGGGTTTATAGGAATAGCCTTGGCATCTTTCTTCCTTCCGGTTGGCATTTCTGCTGCTGAGGAAGAAGATAGTGTAACTATTGAAGAGATTACAGTTACAGCTCAAAAAAGAGAAGAGGATGCACAATCTGTTCCAATAGCAATTACAGCCCTAAGCCAAGAGTTGCAAGAATCTACCATTAGAAACTTAGTAGATATCAATGGTTACGCACCCAATGTCAGGATTGGAAAGAACTCATCTAGATCAAGGGGTTCTGCTATTACTGTGAGAGGAATTAGTTATTCGGAAAATGATAAATCTTTTGACTCTCCAATTGCTGTGACACTAGATGGTATTTTTATAGGGACTAATTCAGGTCAAATTATAGAAAATTTTGATGTAGATAGAATTGAGATATTAAGAGGACCACAAGGCACACTCTTTGGGAAAAATACTGTTGGGGGTGTAATTAATGTGGTTAGATCTAAACCCACTGGAGAGTTCGGTGGTTTATATAAAATTGCTGGAGGGGAATGGGGAAGACAAGAATTCAAAGGGATTCTTAACACCTCTTTAGGAGATAATTTAGCTGCTAAGTTTTTCTTCAATAGCACTGAATCCGACGGTTATATGACCAACACATTCCTCAATGAAGATGGTCCTAGGGTAGATTATGTAAATTACGGGGTAAGCCTTCAATTGAGTCCTAGTGATGTAACTGACGTTCTTCTTACGATCGAGACTTATGATGATGGAAGTGATGTTGGAGCTGCTTTAAATAAAAACGATAACACTCATCTTGTTTGTCTTCCTTTTGGAGCTATATTTTTTACTGCTCATAACACCTGTGCTGCAACAGACCCTGGTGATGGTGAAACTGAGTACAGCACTGAAAGAAGGAACGAAGGTCAGTACGATACTGATGCTATTAGCCTGACTATCAGCCATGATATTAATGAAACTACTCGATTTGTATCAGTGACCGGTTATCGTGATGAAAGTGAGGATACTGAATGGGACTTGGATGGAACTTCTGCGGAATTTACTACAATAATTGCTGATAACCAATACGAACAATTCAGTCAAGAATTTAGGTTTGAAGGAGGCAATGACTCAATGAATTATGTTGTTGGGGCTTTCCTTTGGGAAAATGAGTACACTCAATACTGGGATACTTATCATCTATGGCAGTATTTAGTACCAGGCCTAGTTGATGGCTCTATACCACTTTTCCTTTGTCAGAACGCAGGAGCTTTGGGTGCTCTTCGTTGTGATACTGGAGCTCCAGGACCAGGACTTGGACCTGGCTTTGTCCAAAAGCTGTATCAACATCAAGATGTTAGTTCTCAAGCGATATTTGCCCAAATAGATTGGAATATATCTGAAAAGACTGTTCTTACGACAGGCGTAAGGTATACAAAAGAAGAAAAAGAATTTTTAGCTGGTCAATCTTATCTAGCTCCTCTAAATAGAGTGCATATTCAAAACTTTGATGATATTCAGGGAGGCGGTTATGCAAAAGGACTTTTCAATATGACTATGGATTGGAATGAAGTTTCTCCAAAGATAGGTATTACCCATCATCCTAGAGAGGATTTGATGTACTACGCTTCTTATTCAGAAGGATTCCATAGTGGCGGCTTTTTTGGTCGTAACCAAAATGCGGTGGATTTTGCGAATACATACGAACCTGAGTACGCAAACTCATTTGAATTAGGAATGAAAAGTCAATGGATGGACAATAGATTGCAGTTTAACGCCACTTACTTTTTCAACGATTTTGAAGATAAACAAGACAGCTCAATCAAACAGGATCCCACTACTTTAACTGTTGTAACCGTAGTGGATAATGTTGCTGGAGTTGAATACTCAGGTGTTGAGCTAGAGTTGAAAGGCATTGTGAATTCTAATTTTAGTTGGTTTGCAACCTTGGGAACTTTAGATTCTGAATATCAAGGTTTCATATCTGATCTAGATGGAGCTGATCCTGTAACGGGTCTTCTTGAGCCTACTAATAATGATTATTTAACAGTGAAGTTTGCTCCTGAACTTACCTATGCAGTAGGAGCCAACTACTCTACTGATATGGGTTCCAGTCAAATGACTGTAAATGTTAAGTATGATTGGGTAGATGATTTTGAAACCAATACCCAAAACTTTATTGCAGGACATGCAGATTCAACAGGTTACTGGAATGCTTCAGTAGATTTTGATTTTGAAACTTATCGCTTAAGTGTCTTCGCAAGAAATATTACTGATGAAATAATAGTAGGTACAGTAGATATTGCACCTCTGATGCAGAATGGTCAGGCAACACCGGGAAGAAACTGGGGGATTGAATTATCCGGCAGGTTCTAAAGAGTTTTTATTGAAAAAGGCTGCTATTTGCGGCCTTTTTTTATCCTTTTTTTAATAATTAGAAATATAAGAAGTCAGGTTAATCTTAATAGAGCAAATGATAATATAAGAAATATGAAAATTGAGAACAGATTTTGGATTATGAAACAACTGCCCGTCGGAAATAATTTTGAAGATGCGCTTGAAATCAAGAAAGAATCAGGGATGGAAGTACCAGAAGGTTTCTTTGTAACAAAAAATTCGTATTTATCAATGGATGCAGGAACTCGTATGTACATGACAGACAGAGAAGATTCTTACCAACCCCCAATCCCAATAGGAGA
Organism: uncultured Rhodobiaceae bacterium; assembly: GCA_913047775.1. Taxonomy (GTDB): domain Bacteria; phylum Pseudomonadota; class Alphaproteobacteria; order MED-G09; family MED-G09. The sequence goes on along the minus strand of CAJWUE010000037.1, from coordinate 4,163 downwards.
GAAATTAATGGGAACAGTTTTAGGAGAGATCATAGAAAGTAAGCATCCAAACTATAAGGTTGGTGAGAAACTTAGGTCTTATGGTCAATGGTCTGATTATTCTTTAGTTGATCCTAATTCAATGTATCCAAGTAAAGTAGATGTTAGCAATACGGAATTAGTTAACTATGTAGGTATTTTTGGTGCTAATGGGTGGACTGCTTATACTGGTGTTATTGATATAGGAAGGGTTAAGGTTGGGGATACTTTTGTTGTATCCGCTGCCGCGGGTTGTACAGGTTTAATGGCTGGTCAAATAGCTAAAATTTCAGGCTGTAAAGTTATAGGTATAGCAGGTGCTGACAAGAAATGTGATCTAATTTGTAAAGAATATGGTTTTGATGGAGCTATAAATTACAAGAAAGATGATGTTTCTGCCAAGCTTAAAGATCTATGCCCTGAAGGCGTTAATGTTTATTTTGATAATGTAGCTGGAAATATTCTTGATGCAGTGTTGGAAAATATGGCTATATTTGGAACTATAGCTGTTTGTGGACTTTTAGAGAATTATAGTTCTAGTGAGCGCCTTCCAGGTCCTTATAACTATGATCTTATACTCATGAAAAGATTAAGGTTTGAGGGTTTCTTTTCTCCTGATTTTTATCATCGTGAGATTGAAATAAATCCTATCTTGAGAAATTGGTCTAATAAGGGACTTTTAAATCTTCCTATTGAGATTACTGAAGGTCTAGAAAATTTACCTGCAGCTTATTCCAAGCTATTTGAAGGTTTGAATATCGGAAAGGTGGTAGTAAAGGTATGAAAAGTTTCTTCTTAAAGGAAATTTTAAGGAAGATAAATTGAAACTGAAAAGATCCACTCTTTTCTTTTATGGCTTAACTGAGATGCCTATTAATATCTCACTTTTTCCTGTTTTAGTTTTTATTCCTAAGTTTTATTCAGTTGATATGGGGGTATCTTTGGTTTTAGCGGCCAATATCATTTTAGCTGTACGTCTCTTTGATGTAATCACGGACCCTTTATTTGGGTATATTAATGACAGGACTAATACAAGATGGGGGAAAAGGCGCCCTTGGATAGTCATTGCTACCCCCCTTATGATGTTAAGTATCTATATGCTCTTCATTCCGCCTGAAGGTTCTGGAGCTTTACATCTCTTCGTATGGATGTTCTTGCTCTCAATAGCTACTACCATGATTATGATCCCTTATTACGCTTGGGGAGCCGAGTTATCTTCTGATTATAATGAGAGATCACGAGTAACTGGCTGGAGAGCTATGCTAGGGGTAGTAGGAAGCTTAAGCGCTCAATTAATTCCTTCGGCAGCCCTTTTATTTTTTGGTTTGGGAGGAAGTGCTAATGTTCTCAATATAGTGGGAATATCCATGATCATTCTAATGCCTATTTGTGTATTTTTAACTATCAGCAAGGTGCCTGAATCCAAAGATCATATTAAATCTACCATATCACCTTTAAAAGGCTTTAAGCTCATGTTAGAGAATGCTCCTTTTAAAAGATTGATTTTTGCTTTCATGATGGGTGGGATTGCTATCTCTATAACAACACCCCTTTATTTATTTTTTCTTACTTATGTGATTAAACAAGAAGACATTGCTGTCTATATGCTCACTTTCTTTTACATTAGTAGTTTTGCCGCCGTCCCCTTTTGGGTGTGGCTATCTAAAATAATTGGAAAGCATAAGGCTTATATCTCTAGTTTTATGTTAATTGGTTTAACTCATCCTTTGTACTTACTGCTAGGAGAAGGTGATTTTTGGTGGATGCTCCCTATTACAATTACCACTGGATTTGCTGCAGGTGGATTTCAGGCTTTACCCAACTCAATGAAGGCAGATGTCATTGACATTGATACGCTTAATAGTGGGGAAAATAGATCGGCTTTATTTTTCTCAACCTGGTCTTTCACTTCTAAAATGACAGCTTCTATAGGCTCCTGGCTTGCTTTATCTGCTTTGGCTTGGGTAGGATTCAATACAGCACCAGAAGCTTATAATGAATCGAGTCAGTTGTTTGGTCTTAGGTTAATATTCTCAAGCATGTCTTCTATTTTTTACTTTTTAGCAATATTAGTAATATGGAAATACCCAATAACTGAAGAGACGCATTCTAAAGTAAGGGAGATCTTAGATAAAAAGAACATAGAAAAAGAAGCTTAATTAAGAAGAATCTACTCTTTTTTAGCAGATTGACATATATCAATCAACGCAAAAAAAAGAAAAAAGGATAAATAGCAAATGTTAAATTTTTGATCTTAAAATCTAATACATCTAATCAAATCTCATTGTTGTAATATCTCTAAAGAATTTATTTTTTACAGAAAGTAGAGTAAATAGTAGCCCAATGACTTGCTGACTCGAGAAGATAGTTTTGCTGTTCCCTTAATTCTTTTTCCTTATCAAAATCCCCATTCTTACTAGCATCCTCAGATGACTGCCTCATATTCTCTGAAACAAAAATAAGTTGACCAACTCCTAGTTCTATTCTTGCACACCCCTTTTTATCCCATTGAGATGCTGAGAGAATAGAGCAGGATAAAAAAAAGATCAGTACTGATAAAATGTATTTCATAATTTCTCCAATTAAGTTATATCTTAATATTACCCCCACTCTGGTTAGCTTCATAGTTGTTATGGAAAAATCGATAAAAAAACTACAACCTATCTTGTGTTTTGCTATTTATAATAGAAGAAAAAGCTAGCGAACAAATGAAAATAATATTTAGGTTAGTAGGTATTTTGGTAGGAATTATTCTTCTCTGGGTGAGCCTAGTATTTAGTGCTTCTGAGCTGGGAGGAGAGGTAGTGACTCTATTAAGACCAGGACAAGAAGGTAGTTTCAAAAAAGTCAGGTTATGGATTGTAGATGATCAAGATATAGCCTGGATAGAGCATGGAACAAACAAATCTTTTTGGATAAACCAATTAACCTATCAGTCTGAAATATCACTTATTAGAGGTGGAGTGGAAAAGAAATATATAGCAGTTCCAGATTTAAATTCCCATGATCTTTATCATCAATTAAGAAAAGAAAAGTATGGAATCGCAGAAAGGATTATCGAAATTACAACTTTTTCTTTAAGTGAATCGTGTGAAGGATTGCCCGTTAGGTTAAAGCAGATTTAGTTTCTTGTTGGAAAAAATATTAATAAGAACTTCACTTGGACTACTTTTGGTAGTCTCCCTATTTTTTGGTTATTACTTCTATTTTAAATCTTCTTTTGTTAAAGATTTGGACTATAGAAGTTCTGTTAATGAGACAGCCCTTGGGCCAATTGAATATTCACTAACAGGAGAATCAGATCTGGTTCTCTTGTTTATTCATGGTACTCCAGGTGGACATGATCAAACTACTGAACCAAGTAGTGATTACAGTGTCCTTACTCCATCTAGACCAGGTTATCTTAGAACTCCTCTATCTGTAGGTAAGTCGCCACATGAACAAGCAAAGGCCTACAAAGCTTTATTAGATTCACTTGGTATTAAGGAAGTTTTGATTTTAGGAGTTTCTGGAGGAGGTCCCTCTGCTATTGAGTTTGCTGCAGCCTATCCAGAGACAACTTTAGGATTAATTGCATTGGAAGCTGTTAGTCTTTCTGCAGATTTTTGGGAAGAAGATGAAGCTTTGCTTAGTGGGTCAGATTTTAGTTTTTGGTTTAATTTATTAGTATTAGATCTCCTAGGAGATGAAGCCTTAGCTTCATTTATGCTACCTAATCTAGTAAATCAACAAAAGTTACTTAAAGACCAAAAAAAAATAGAGAATCTTAAAAAAACTATGTGGTCTATCTGGCCTTTAAGTTTGAGGAGAGAGGGTTTTATAAATGACTATTTACATTTTTCTAATCTTTCCTTGCCCCTAACAAATATAAAAGTTCCCACTCTTGTTATACATGGAACAGAAGATGTTAGTGTTGACATAAGCCAGGGAGAAGAAATAGCAAAACTAGTGCCTAATGCAACAATGCATATTGTAGAGGGAGGAGATCATATGATGATGAGTACACACTTAGAAGAAATTGAAAAGGTTATTGAGAATTTCATTAAAAAGATTGTTGATTGAGTTGGCTTGTTACTTCAACATGCAAATATTATTTCTGTATAATTCCCTTTCACTTTTATGAAAGAAATATTCGAGATTGTAAA
>CAJWUE010000036.1:0-13715 GCA_913047775.1 uncultured Rhodobiaceae bacterium | reverse complement strand
TAGGGGTAATAACTGCTGATGATATTGTTGATGTAATTCAAGAGGAAGCAGGAGAAGATATCAAATTTCTTGGTGGGGTAGGCGATGAAAACATAACCGATAGCGCTCTAAGGACATCTAGAGGAAGATTTACTTGGTTACTTATAAACTTATTTACAGCTATTATTGCTTCAACAGTTATAGCCTTGTTTGATGGCACTATAGAAGAGATGGTAGCGTTAGCAATATTGATGCCAATTGTTGCTTCAATGGGGGGTAATGCAGGAACTCAGACTCTCACAATAGCAGTGAGGTCTATTTCTACAAGAGAATTAGTTCCACTTAACTATAGAAGAATAATCAATAAAGAAATTTTAGTAAGTTTTTATAATGGTGTATTTTTTGCAATTATAGTCGGTATTTTAGGCGCTATTTGGTTTGAAAATAATCCCTTGGGCATTGTATTAGCAATAGCTATGACACTTAATATGTTTGTTGCAGGTTTATCTGGAATCCTAATACCTTTAGGTTTATACAAAATTGGAGTTGATCCAGCCTTGGCTTCAAGCGTTTTCCTAACAACTGTTACAGATGTAGTTGGTTTTTTCTCTTTCTTAGGATTGGCTACATGGCTATTGGTTTAAGATATTTAATATTCCTTCTCTTAATTTCTTCATTTCCGGCTAATTCTAAATGGGAAGACGGAATCCCTATGCCTCAAGCTAAGAGCGGCACGGTAGCAACAGTAATTGGTAATAACATCATTTTAATAGGAGGAAAGAGTATTATAGATGGAAGTCCTGTTTCAGAGATCTTTGATATTAAGGGTAATATTTGGCATCCAATATCCATAATGCCAAAACAATTAATAGGGACGAGAATTGTTAATATTGGTGACAAATGTTTGGTATGTGGAGGATTTAATAATCAAAAAGTTACAAATGAATGTTGGATATATGATGTTTTACTTTCTCTCTGGGTGCGTACAGATTCTATGCCTTTAGCTAGAGCCGAACACTCAATGATAAGAATTAATAACAAAATATATGTATTGGGAGGTGTAGGAGAAGAACCAGAAAGATTAATGATATACAACATCAGTAAAAAGAGGTGGAGCATTTCTAAATATAATCTACCTACAGTTAGATATTCTATGGCCACTACGAAGCTCAATGATAGTATAGTGACAATAGGCGGTGTTCAGGTCTCTTCCAATAAAGTAACTTCAGTAGTTGAGGTTTTTGATCCAGAAAAGAAAAAATGGACAAGATTAAAGGATCTTCCACAAAAAATAGCATCTGCAAGCGCAACAGAAATAAACTCAAAGTTACATGTTGTAGGAGGAAAAACGTTTTCACCTCTCAAGACTTACGATACTCATTATATATATTTTAATAATGATTGGTCTGAAAGAGAACCTATGCCAACTCCAAGACACGATATGGCATCGGCGAACAACGGAAAGAAGTGGTATATAATTGGTGGAGCAGTTAGCCCGGGAATCTTTTCAATTTTTTCTCCAACAGATGTAGTGGAAATATATTCTCAATAATAATGACTCTAAATCTTAAAAAATTATGTGTAGGCGCTAATAAAGTTTTGGACCTATATGAACGTCAAGAATTTATTAGAGATAAATACAATAAGACTCTACATATTACTCGAATGCGACCAAAGAAGGGAGATGAGCTGAAAGATGGTGGCTCTATGTTTTGGATAATTAAAGGAAATATTAGAGCCAGACAAAGGATTTTAGATTTAATTCCATTTTCAGATGATGATGGTATAAAAAGATGTAAAATATTATTAAGTAAAAACATTTATTTGACTTACCCTAAGAAAGAAAGACCTTTTCAAGGATGGAGATATTTAGAATCAAATGACTCGCCCCAAGATATCAAAAGGTTTTTATTTAAAGAAAATTTTGAAGAGGAAGCTATTATTAATGAATTAAATTCACTTGGATTGTTGTGAGCATGGTTTTTTTTCTTTCCGGTTTAATTTTCTTAATTTTTTTAATTCTTCTCACTAAATATATAATTAGTGTGGAGGGCAAGAAGATACAGAGGAATATTAATTACCTTATAAGTATTGCTGCATTTATTGCTGGTATAGTCTTACTTTTTCGAGGCATATACCATATTTCAGGTCCTTTATTATTAACCTCTTTATGGATTTTAAGAGCAAAAAGAATTTATGATTTATTTTTTAAAAATAGAAATAATTTTAACAATAATGCTAAAGTTACCAGTAAAGATGAGGCTTACAAAATTTTAGGTCTTGATTTTGATGCAACTAAAGATGATATAATAAGTGCGCATAAAGAACTTATTAGAAAAAATCATCCTGATAAAGGGGGATCGGATTATTTAAGTTCTAAGGTTAATGAGGCTAGAGATATTCTGTTAAAAAATATTGATAGGAAATAATAAAACATGTCTAATTTGGAAAATCAAAACCAAAATGATTCAGGGTCGAAGATAGAGACCAAAAAGAAGTTAAAGAAGCCTTCTTTATATAAGGTAATACTTTTAAATGATGATTATACACCAATGGAGTTTGTTATTTTCTTACTACAAAAATTTTTTCATAAAAACAATGATGAGGCAACAAATATTATGCTACATGTACATCAAAATGGAATTGGAGTTTGTGGTGTTTTTTCCTATGAGATAGCTGAAACAAAAGTTATCCAGGTCCTTGAGTCTTCAAGAAAAAATGATCATCCTCTTCAATGTACTATGGAAAAGGCTTAAAATGACTAGTTTTTCTCAAAATCTAGAAGATTCCTTACAAAGATCTATTGATTATGCGGCACAAAACAATCATGAACACGTTACTGTAGAACACCTTCTTTTTTCTCTGGTTGATGATAAGGAGGCTCACAAAGTTTTAAAGGCATGTAATGTAGATATAGAAAAATTAAAAGAAGAACTCTCAAAGTTTCTTCTTGAACAAGAATATCTTGTCACTTTTCAGGAAGATTTAATGCCAGAACCTACTGCAGGCTATAGGACAGTAATAACTCGTGCTGCTATTCATGTTCAGCAGTCAGGAAAATCTGAGGTTACTGGAGCTAATATTTTGGTTGCAATATTTTCTCAGCAAGAAAGTTATGCGGTTTTTCTTCTAGAGAAACAAGATATGAGCAGATATGACGTAGTCCAATTTCTTTCACATGGAATAGGAAAAAATCAGACCATGCCTTATTCTTCTAATTCTTCATCTAGCTCTGATCATGATGAACTTATTGACAAGGAATCAAAAAAAAGCGCATTAGAAGCTTTTTGTGAGCATTTGAATGAAAAAGCTAAAAATCAACTAATTGATCCGCTTATAGGTCGAGAAAAAGAAGTTGAGAGATTAATCCAGATTTTATGTAGAAGAAATAAAAATAATCCTTTGCTTGTAGGTGATCCTGGGGTAGGAAAAACAGCTATTGTTGAAGGATTAGCATATAAGATTATAAAGAATGAAGTTCCTGAGGTAATTAAGTCCGCTTCAATATATACACTTGATATGGGTTCTCTGTTAGCTGGAACAAGGTATCGAGGTGATTTTGAGGAACGTCTAAAGGCTATTTTAAAAGAAATTGAAGATATAAAAGACTCAATTCTGTTTATAGATGAGATTCATACTGTTATAGGAGCGGGGGCTACTTCAGGAGGATCCATGGATGCATCTAACCTTTTGAAACCTTATCTTCAAAAGAGGGGGTTGCGATGTATAGGATCAACTACATATAAAGAATTCAGGCAATTTTTTGAAAAAGATAGAGCTCTTTCAAGAAGATTTCAGAAGATTGATGTAGAAGAACCCAGCTTGGGAGATACGATTGAAATCTTAATGGGTTTAAAGTCAAGATTTGAAAATTTTCATGGTTTAAAGTATACACCTGATGCAATAAAAACTGCTGCAGAACTCTCAGCACGTTATATGAATGATAGAAAGCTTCCCGATAAGGCAATTGATGTGATAGATGAGACTGGGGCCTCACAAAAAATAAAATCAAAATCTTCTAAAAAGAAATTAATTAGCCAAAAAGATGTAGAGGAAACTATTTCAAAAATGGCAAAAATACCTTCGAAACATATTTCTACAAACGATACTAAGAAGTTAAAAGATTTGGACAAGTCATTGAAAAGATTTGTTTTTGGACAAGATAAAGCTATTGATGAAATTAGTGCATCTATTAGACTCTCAAGAGCCGGATTACGTGATCAGCAAAAACCCATAGGGTCATATTTATTTTCTGGTCCAACAGGAGTTGGAAAAACTGAATTAGCAAGGCAGTTATCATCTACTTTAGGAGTTGAGCTTTTAAGGTTTGACATGTCAGAATATATGGAAAGACATACCGTTTCTCGTTTAATAGGCGCACCTCCAGGTTATGTTGGCTTTGATCAAGGGGGCCTTCTTACTGATGGTGTAGATAAAAACCCTTACAGTGTAATTTTGCTTGATGAAATTGAAAAAGCGCATTTTGATATTTTTAATATATTACTCCAGGTTATGGATCACGGGACATTAACCGACCATAACGGCAAAAAAGTAGATTTTAGGAATTGTATTCTGATCTTAACTACAAATGCCGGTGCAGCTGACTTAATAAAACCAGCTATTGGCTTTGATAGGGACAAAAGAAAAGGAGGCGATCAAGAAGAAATAGATAGACTATTTAATCCTGAATTTAGGAATAGATTAGATGCAATCATTTCTTTTGATTCTTTATCAGATGAAATTATTTCAAGGGTTGTTGAAAAATTTATTTTGGAACTTGAGACTCAATTAGATAATAGAAATGTTTTTATTGATTTAAGTAAAGAGGCGGCAAATTGGCTGGGTAAAAAAGGTTATAGTGAAAATATGGGCGCGCGACCTTTAGGGAGATTAATTCAAGAAAAAGTAAAGAAACCCATCGCTGAAGAAATTCTATACGGGCAGTTGTCAAAAGGCGGTACAGTAAAAGTATCAATTAAGAAAGGCAATTTAGAATTCACTTTTCTACCTTCAAAAAACAAAAAGAAAACTAAGAAAAAAATACTTACTAATTAATTTTTTAATAATTTAATAATTTTTTTAGCTTCTGTCTCTAGTTCGTCTTTTGGAGCTATTTCTCGAGAATGGAACTTATAATTTAACCCTTTACTCCGTTGAATAATATGAAAATGGAGATGAAATACGCTCTGACCAGCTTCGGGGCCATTGAGTTGAAGTATCATAACTCCGGTTGGGTCATAAACCTCTTTAATAGCTTTAGCGATATTTTTAGTAGCAGACAAAAGTGAATGCATAAACTCTTCTGGCAGATCGAATATATTTTCTGTTGCAAATTTTGGTATAACCAAGGTATGACCGGGAGCTTGTGGCATCACATCCATGAATGCCAAAACGAGTTCATTCTCGAGAACTTTTGTACATTCAACCTCATTTCTTAATATCTTAGCAAAAATATTATTTGTATCATATGCCATAATTTTTCCCTTCAATTCAATTAGAATTTATTTTTTAATTTTTTTTAAAAGGCGTATAACTACCTAATATATTTATATTTTCTTGTATAAATTTTCTTTCATCCTTTAAATACTCTGAGACAGCATTAGATAGATTTAAATCTCGTATCCAATGTGCAGAATGAGTTATTTGTGGTTCATACCCCCTAGCAATTTTATGTGGTCCTTGTGCCCCAGCTTCAACACGCTTTAAATTGTTTTTAATTGCATATTCTATTGCTTGATAATAACACACTTCAAAATGAAGATATTTATGATCTTCTACTGCCCCCCAATTTCTTCCATATAGGATATTATTGCCTATAAAATTTAATGCCCCCGCTATATATTTATTTTTTCTCTTAGCCATAACAAGTAAAATGTTTTCGGACATATTATCTCCTATCATGGCAAAGAATTCTCTTGTTAAATAAGAATGCCCCCATTTTCTCATACTTGTATTAATATAAAAATTAAAAAAATGATCCCAGTGTGAGGTTTTTATATCTTTATGATGAAGAATTTCAATATTAACTGAATTCTTTAAGGCATTAGACCTTTCCTTCTTGATATTTTTTCTTTTTCTTGAAGAAAGAGCATCAAGAAAATCTTGAAAATCTCTATAATGGTAATTATTCCAATGAAACTGCTGGTCTGTTCTGATAAGCCATCCTAATTCTTTAAGGAATTTAGTCTCTGTTTCAGATATAAATGTTATATGGGCAGATGAGCAACCTAGGTTTTTTGTAACATCAAATATTCCCGATACTAAATCAGCTTTAATCTTATTGTCTAAATCATTATTAACTGTAAGAAGTTTTTGTGTTGTAGCAGGTGTAAAAGGAACGGATATCTGAATCTTCGGATAATATGATCCACCAATTCTTGCGTAAGCTTCAGCCCAAGAATAGTCAAAAACATACTCACCCATGGAATTGTTTTTAATATAAGAAGGTATACAACCTTTGAGATCATTATTGTTGTCTAATAATGTTATATATGAAGATAACCAGCCACTCTCTCCATTGATTGAGCCGCTTAATTCTAATGCTTTTAAAAATTCATAACCTATAAATGGATTAAAATCTCTGCTTTTTGGATTTGCACATTTATCCCAAGATTTTTTATCAAGAGAAAGTATAGAATTTTCTACTCGTATTGTATTCTCAGACAAAGGTTTCTTTTTCATTTTTTTATTTCAAAGATTGCATCAATTTCTACTGCCATATTTAGAGGTAATGATGATGAGCCAACAGCATACCTCGCGTGCCAGCCTTTATCTTCAAGTATTTCAATAAGTATCTTAGAGGCACCATCAAGAATTATAGCATGGTCAACAAAATCATCTGTTGCATTTACAAAGCCTCCTATTTTTAAGCATTTAACAGTTTTTTCAAAACCTCCACATGCTTTCTTTAACTGAGCTAGCACCATAAGAGCACATAACCTTGCTGCTTCTTGACCTTCTTCTATATTTAAATCTTTTCCTATTTTTCCTTTTATTAATCCATTTTTACCAAATGGACCTTGTCCAGAGATAAATAATAAATTTCCAGAAAATGAGAATGGTGCATAGCTAGCTACAGGAGCAGCAGCTTTTGGTAATTCAATATTAAGTTTAATCAAATTTTCTTCTATTTTATTCAAGCTAATCGACCTTTTTTAATGATTCCAAAATATAATTTTCTACCTCTATCCAGTTTGTAGCTTTTATTTTTGCACTTTTTGGTGTTTGCATCAATTCTTTCAGTCTATTGTCCTGCACAAAATGTATACAAAGAGTTTCCGAACATTCTTTTGATACGGAATCTATGTTTAGTGGCATATCATCGATAAAGAATGATTTTGCTTTTATTCCTTTTACTATTTCTTTAACTGCTTCTCCTTTAAGACCATTATTAGTTATAACAGGATAGCTCATGCCATTATTTTTAAGGGCATTCTCTCGTTTGTTTTTATCTTTTTGAGGTATGTTGGTAAGAACAACAATTTGTAGTTTTTCTGAAAGTCTTTCTAAAACTTTCTTAACATCGGGCACTAACTCAAGATTTTCTGTTTCCTTGGAAAAAAATTCAGGAAGAAGGTCTCTCATTACTGATTGATCTACAGTTTTTCCTGAAGATAAATTCTTTATATTACCTGTAAGTCTTGGTTCATTAAGATCTAAGAATAAATTTTTTTTAAAAAGAAAATTTTGCAATCCCTCTAGAAACAGGAAAATAACTTCGTCAGCATCAGTTATCAGGATTGGTGTATTTTTATTTAAAGATAATGATTTAATTTGATTTAGGGTATTTTCAATTAAACTTATTTGATTTTTCCTTCTTTGAATTCAACATGTTTCCTGACTACTGGATCATATTTTTTTACAACCATCTTATCCGTCATATTTCTAGAATTCTTTTTGGTCACATAATAATAGCCGGTACCAGCTGTACTTTCCAACTTGATCTTTACTGTAGTAGCTTTAGCCATTTATACCCCTTTTGTTTGCAAAGTACGTAAAATTTATTTTTAGTCAAGTATTATTAGGTCTGGAAATTATTCTAGTATTTTTCTTGTATCTCCAAAATAAAGGAAAAAAATCTTCAGATATTTCTTTTCTATACTTTCTTAATAGTTCTTCAAGCAAGAATTCAGTGATATCAAATAAAGGTAATTTTAATGCTTTCTCTAAATAAGAAAATTGAAGATTATGTAATTCTCCATTCCCTTTGATGTTATTTGAAAAATTATTATAGGAGGTAACAAAGAATTTAGTATCAAACCTTAATCTTTGATAGGTTGGTGTTATAGCTCGCGCCAAAACCCAAAGATCTTCTAGGTTATAATTTAATAGTCTTAGACCGGTTTCTTCTTTAGTTTCTCTAATAGCTGCATTAATAAGCCCATATCCGTTTTTTTCATTAGTTTTTAATAACTCTAAATCATGCATAGTTTTTTTACTTATATTCAAGTGAGGATTATAAATATCTGATTTTTCTAATTTTCCCCCTGGGAACACCCATACATTTGGTGCAAATTTAGAAGTACTTGGTCGTTGACCCATTAAAACTTGAATTTTATTGTTATTTATTCTTGTAATTATTAGGCTTGAAGCAGGTTTAGGCTTTACTAAACTTTCATTGATCATTTTTTCTTTTTTTTCATTTTCTGATTTTCAATTAAATCAATTGCAATCTCTAAGGTAACTTGATTCAAATTCATATCTTTTGGCACTGAGGCATTAATCTTACCCGATTTAACATAGGGTCCATATCTACCATCCATGAGTTTAATAATTGTTTCATCTTTGGGGTCTTTACCAAGTTCTTTGATTGCTTTACTTGCTTTTCCTCTTCCTGGGTTAGCTTTTTTTTCTTCTATCAAATCTATAGCTCTGTTAAGACCTAAGGAAAATAATTCTTCCACATTAGTTAAACTTGCGAAGATACCATCATGGACTACATAAGGACCAAAGCGACCAAGCCCAGCTTTAATTTCATTACCATCTTCAGGATGTATTCCTACTGTTCTAGGTAGGGATAACAAGTTTAAGGCAAGTTCTATATTTATATCAGAAGGATCAATTGTTTTAGGTATTGCAGCTCTCTTGGGTTTCGTTTCTTCATTATCAGAATCAATTTGAAGATAAGGACCATATCTGCCAACTAAAAGGTTTACGTTTTTATTTGTGTTGGGGTCAATACCTATAACTTTAGGTTCAACATTGTTGCTCCCGAAAGGCCTTGTATATTTACAATCTGGGTATAATGAACAGCCTATAAATGCTCCATTTCTACTAGTTTTAAGACTAAGGATACCGTCTGCACATTTAGGACATTTCCTTTCTACTTTACCTTCTTCTGATTTAAAAATATGATTTCCAAGGCTTTCATTTAACTTGTCTAAAATTTCTCTAGTTCTTAATTCCAAGGCTTTGGTTGAGCAATTATTAAATTCACCCCAAAAATCATTAAGAAAATCTTTCCAATTTACTTCACCGTTAGAAACTTTGTCTAAGTTTTGCTCTAACTCTGCGGTAAAGTCATACCCAACATATTGTTCAAAGAAATTTTCTAAAAAAGAAGTAACTAAACGACCTTTGTCTTCTGGGTAAAAATATTTTTTATCTAGCCTGACATAATTTCTATCTTGAAGGACGGAGATTATTGAGGCGTAAGTAGATGGTCTTCCAATTCCTCTTTCTTCAAGTGATTTTACAAGTGAAGCCTCTGAATATCTAGGTGGAGCTTTAGTAAAATGTTGGTTTTGTTCAATTTCAATTAGGTTTAGGTGATTTCCTTTTTCAAGTTTGGGTAAATCTTGTGAATCTTCTTTTACGTCTTTTCTTCCTTCCTCATATAGTGTTCTAAATCCTTCAAAAGTAGTAACTGTACCTGAAGCTCTAAATCTTATCTCATTAGATTCGTTTGTAATTATGATTGAGGTTCTCAATCCTTCCCATTTTCTCATTTGACTGGATAGAGTTCTTTTCCATATTAGTGAATAAAGTTCATACTCATCTTTTCCGATATTATTTTCAATTGATTCGGGTGATTTTTTTGGATCGGTTGGTCGTATCGCTTCATGAGCTTCCTGAGCATTTGCTACGTTATTAGAGTATTCGATTGGATTTAAAGGTAAAAAATTACCACCAAAAATATTATTAATTGATTCTCTTATGGCTACAACACTATCCTTACCTATCTGAACACCATCAGTACGCATGTAGGTGATTAGGCCATTTTCATACAGTCTTTGAGCAGTCATCATAGTGTTTTTTGCTGACATATTAAGCTTACGTGAAGCTTCCATTTGAAGGGTTGATGTAATAAAGGGGGCAGATGGTTTTCTAGAAACATTTTTTTCCTTGATTTCAGTAATTTGATAATCATTTTCTTTGATTATTTTTGCAGAATCTTCTGAATCTTGTTTTGAGGTTAGATCAAATTGTTCTAATTTTTTTCGATTTATATGAGTTAGTTTTGCTTTAAATGGCTGTTGGTCCTCATATGCAAAAAGATTTTCAATTGACCAATATTCTTGCGCTTTAAAAGATTCTATTTCTATTTCTCTTTCACAAATCAACCTTAAGGCTACTGATTGGACACGACCAGCCGATCTAGCGCCTGGAAGTTTTCTCCAAAGTACAGGTGATAAAGTAAAACCTACCAAATAATCCAAAGCCCTTCTAGCGAGATAAGCATCAACCATTTCTTTATCTAATTCTCGAGGGTTTTTGATGGCTTCGGTAACTTCTTTTTTTGTGATTGCGTTAAAAGTCACTCGAGATACATGTTTATCTTTCAGACTTCCTTTTTCTTGTAAGACTTGAAGGACATGCCAAGCAATAGCTTCACCTTCTCTATCAGGATCAGTTGCCAGAATTAGACTATCAGACCCTTTAAGAGCTTCGTTTATTGTTTTAGTTTGTTTTTTTCCTTTTTCGCCTAGCTCCCAAATCATTTCAAAATTATTATCAGGCCTTACAGATCCTTCACTTGAAGGAAGATCACGAATGTGTCCTAAAGAGGCAATAACTTTATAGTCCCTACCTAGATAGGCTTCTATGGTTCTAGCTTTTGCAGGAGATTCAACAACTACCAAATGCATAATTCACTCCAATAAAAAAACAAAAATGTTCACTTTTTTTTAAATAAGTCAAATAACTAATAAATTTTTATTTTAAAAATATCTATCAAAATTTAATTTTTGGTTCGTTTCCCTTAATAATTCTCTCAATATTATCTTTATGCATAAAGATTGATAATACATATAAACACGTCACAAACAATCCAAGGTAGGGTCCATAATTAACATAAACAAAAATATTTGCGATTAAACATGATAATAATGACGCAATCGATGATTTCTTTGTAACTATAGCTACTAACAACCAGGATAAAATAAAGACAAAACCTGAAATTAATGAAATTCCACTTATAATACCTATGAATGTAGCTATTCCTTTACCTCCTTTAAATTTTAACCAAATCGGGAATATATGCCCGATAAAAGCTGATATTCCAGCAATATATGCTAATTCATTAGAAAATTTTATCGTTAAATATACTGGTATATAACCTTTTAGTATGTCGAGTAGAAGTGTTATAAAAGCTATTTTTTTCGAACCCGCCCTCAAGACATTAGTAGAACCAACATTACCCGAGCCTAAATCTCTAATATCAATATCAAGAAATAACCTTGTTAATACATAACCTGTTGGAAATGATCCAAAGAGATAGCTTAGAAAAAAAACTAAAAAAGTTAAAATTATAGGGTCAAAAAATATCATTTTGCTATATATAAATAATCTGAAAGGTAATTACGTGCAACATCTTCTATCAGTAAATGATATGTCAGAAGATTTCATAATTGAAATCTGGAAGGATTCATTAAAGAATAAGGGTAATCCTTCAAATATCTTAAAGGGTAAAATTCTAACAAATTTGTTTTATGAACCCTCAACAAGGACTTCGTCATCTTTTTATAGTGCAATGGTCCGCAAAGGGGGGTCTGTAATTCCAATTAATAACGTTAAATTTTCTAGTGTTACCAAGGGTGAAAGTCTAGAAGATACAATTATAGCAATGAGCAATCTAAGTGATTGCATAGTATTGAGGCATCCAGAGATAGGAGCGGCAACACGCGCATCAAAAGTTAGTTCTGTTCCTATTATCAATGGAGGAGATGGAGAGGGAGAACACCCGACCCAAACCTTATTAGACGGATTTACAATCTTCTCTAACAACAATCTTAGCTTAGATAATCTTACTATAACCTTTATTGGAGACCTTAAAAATGGAAGAACTGTTAAAAGTTTAGTTAAATTGCTTAGTAGATATAAAAACAATAAATTTAATTTTGTAAGCCCAGAAAATTTAAGGATACCAGAAGAAATTCGTCCTAAAGGTTGTTTTGAGACTAATAACATCGATGAAGTTCTAGAAAGAACTGACATTTTATACGTTACTAGAGTCCAGGTTGAAAGGGGAAGCAGTCACGATTATGCATTGAGTATTGATCAATTAAATAGATTAGGAAACAAGTCTATTGTGATGCATCCTCTTCCCAGGGTGAATGAGATTCCTAAAGAATTTGACCAAGATAGTAGAGCAAAATATTTTGATCAAATGAAATATGGTCTGTGGTGTAGAATGTCCCTACTTGAAAAGATACTAAGCTAAGTTAATTTCAGTATGAGCCTGACTCTAAAGATTTATAACTAAATAATCTAAGTATCCTTGGAGAATATATGCGGCAGAAAGTTTATCAATAATAGCCTTTCTTCTTTTTCTTGAAATATCAGCATCAATCAACATTCTTTCAACCGCTGAGGTGGATAATCTTTCGTCCCATAATAAAACAGGAATTTTCATATCTCTAACTAGATTATTAGCTAGAGAATTACTGGATTGAGATTTTTTACCTATCGTTCCGTCCATATTAATCGGATTACCAATAACTATTCCACCAAAGAGGTATTGTTTTTTAATTTTTTCTAGTTCTCCCAGCATGTCTGTATATTTAATTTTCTCTAATGTTGTTAGAGGGCTAGATATTTTTTTATTAATATCCGATAAGGCCAATCCAATCCTTTTTGTACCGGGATCAATTCCTAAGATACATTCATTAGATGTAACTTCTTTATAAAAAATTAAAGGGTCATTAATAAGCATTTTATATATGTATAAATTGTTATTATTGCTATGCAAGCAGGACTTTGCTATTTAAGCTTAATTATGGAGAAAATATGTCGATAGACAAAAATTTAGTAAGAAAGATAGCTAAACTTTCTAGGATTTCAGTTTCTGAAGATGATGTTAAAGATCTATCTGAAGAATTATCCAAAATTCTCGAATGGATAGAGCAATTGTCTCAAGTAAATACTAATGAGGTTGAGCCAATATTTTCTTCTTTTGAAGAAGATGCAGAACTAAAGAAAAGAAAAGACGAAATAGTCGACGGGGGTTATAGAGAAAATATAATAGCTAATGCCCCTAAAACAAAAGAAGGCTTTTTCCTTGTTCCAAAGATAATTGATTAAATGGAAGATATAACAAAATTAAATCTTCATCAAACTAGAGATGCTCTTATTAAAAAGCAATTTTCCTGTAAAGAGCTGATAGCATCTCATGTAAAAGAGATGGAATCTTCAAGACCATTAAATTTATTTATTACTGAAACAATGGATCATGCAATAAAATCTGCAGAAATTTCTGATAATAATATTAAGAATAAAAAACAAAGAAATCTTGAAGG
>CAJWUE010000035.1:0-13890 GCA_913047775.1 uncultured Rhodobiaceae bacterium | reverse complement strand
AAAAATTTTGAATTTTTTGGGGCACCTGTTGCAATGTTTTTTGCTATCGATCGACAAATGCAAGAAGGACAATGGTCCGACTTGGGAATGTTTATACAATCAATTATGCTTCTTGCTAGGGAAAGAGGCCTTCATACTGCTCCTCAAGAGGCATGGGCTTTATGGTATAAGTCTATCGGTGAATTCCTGAAAATCCCTAATGAGCTTATGTTGTTTTGCGGAATGGGGATAGGATATGCCGATACAAGTGAGCCAATTAATAGTTTCCGCAGTAAAAGGGAAGATATTAAAAATTTTACAAATTTTATTGGATTTAAATAATCTTATTATCTCTGAAATTCGAAATTTCTTCCTTTGAGAAACCTAGTTCTTGTAATATTTCGTCTGTATTTTCACCTAGTTTTGGTGGTCTCTTTTTAATACGGTTTTCGGAGTTAGATAACTTTATAGGTAAGCCCATAACTGGTGCAGATTTAGGAAGACCTGGATAATCCAATTCTTCGAAAAAATTCATTGCTTTTACGTGGGGATCGTCAAGAACATCTTGTAAATTGTTGACAGGGCCTGCAGGTACTTGGGCTTCTGCTAGGAGTTCTAGTGCTTGGTCTTTTGTAAAATTTTTACACCATTTTTGAGTCCTTTCACTAAGAATTTTTGCATTTTCCCCTCTTTTATTGTCAGTTGAAAACCTGATATCTTCCAAAAGATCTTCTGCACCAACTAAGTTTACCCATCTTTTAAAAAGTGGATCACCTAGAACTTGAACAACAATCCAACCATCTTTCGTTTTTAAAATGTCGACAGGTCCAGCATAAGGGCTTTTATTTCCAATAGCCTTTCTATTTTTTTTAGTAATTGCTTGCTCGATTATATGGGTATTCATAAAAGCTAGCGAAGTTGCAAATAATGCACCTTCCACTATTTGACCTTTACCCGTTTTTTCTCTTTCAATAATTGCTGCTAAGGTTCCCATTGCTGTTAGAGAAGCTGTTCCATAATCTACATAGGGCGAATAGGCTTTTATGGGCTCTTCTGGGTAGCCCGTAAGATGAGTCGCTCCTGACATTGCTTGGCCAACACCATCAAATCCAACTCTTTCTGAATAAGGTCCTCCGTGACCAAAGGCAGACACTGTCGTTAAAATAATTCTAGGGTTATATTTTTTTAAAGTTTCGTAATCTATACCCATTTTTTTTAGGGTTTGTGGAGGTAAATTAGCAACTATTACATCTGCCGATTCGGTAAGTTTTTTAACAATTTCTTTTGCACCTTCTTTCGTTGGGTTCAAAGTAATGCCTTTTTTATTCCTGTTCATTTGCATGAACATTGCACCTTCACCTCCATCACTATCAATGGGGTGTACATATCTATCCTCTGAACCAACTAATCTTTCTATCCTTATTACCTCTGCCCCTAAGTCACCTAAAAGCGCAGCGCAATAGGGTCCAGCTATATAGCGACCAAAATCCAATACTTTAATATTTTTTAAGATATCCATTCTTTATTCTTTGCGATTTAGAAATATACATTACGAAAAATTAATAATACAGAAATGAAATAGTAAAACCAGTTAATACATAGTGAAAGAATAGTGAAAGAGAAGGACATTTTTGACTGCGCTTTTGTTAAGCCTCCCAAAAAAAACAAGCGCAGTCAAATTAATGAATGACACTAATAGCAAATATGAATTATTCTAATATTGGAGATAGTGATGCATATTTTGCTGATTGAAGATGATAAAGACGCTGCTGCTTATTTAATTAAAGGGCTAAAAGAAAGCGGTCATGTTACGGACCATGCTTCAGATGGAGAAGAAGGTTTGAATATGGCTTTAGACTCGAATTTCGATGTCTTGATTGTCGATAGAATGCTTCCTAAGATTGAAGGTCTTACCTTAATACAGGAGCTGAGAAAAGAAGGAAATGTTACACCAATACT
The DNA here is from genome assembly GCA_913047775.1 of uncultured Rhodobiaceae bacterium. Taxonomy (GTDB): domain Bacteria; phylum Pseudomonadota; class Alphaproteobacteria; order MED-G09; family MED-G09. The sequence goes on along the minus strand of CAJWUE010000035.1, from coordinate 11,952 downwards.
AGTTCTTTCTGCTCTAGGTGAAGTTGATGAAAGAGTAAAAGGTTTAAAGTTTGGTGCTGATGATTATTTATCAAAACCATTTTCCTTTTCGGAATTATTAGCACGAATAGAAGCTCTTAGTAGACGTACTCAACCGGAGAGTTCATCTACCTCGCTTGAAGTTGGAGATTTAAGCATTGACTTGTTATCTAGAGAAGTTCATCGCGAAGGACAAAAAATAGAATTGCAGCCCAGAGAATATCGTCTTTTGGAGTTTCTGATGAGGAGACCTAATCAGGTAGTTACAAGAACAATGCTTTTAGAAGGGGTTTGGGAGTATCACTTTGATCCACAAACAAATGTTATAGATGTTCATATTTCGCGTCTTAGATCAAAGATAGACAAACCTTTTAAAGGTAAACAAATGCTGCATACTGAAAGAGGAGCGGGATACGCTTTGCGATACGATGAATAATCCATTCCGGTTAACCAGCTTCAGGTTAATTTTTATTTATACAATTCTTCTTAGTCTCTCAGTGAGTCTTGTGTTGTTTTATCTCTATTGGACAACAGAAAGGGATCTACAGGTAGAATCGGATAATAAAATTATCCAAGAGGTTGAACAATTGAGGAAGGCTTACACCTCAAGATTTAGAACAAGAGACATCAGGTCATTGGCAATTGCAGTTGATAGCAAGTCTAAATTACCAACTGCGAACTTATATATGTTATTGGATCAAAATGAGAATTTCATTACAGGAAATTTTAATGATCCTAAAGAATTAACAAAAGTTAAAACTGACGAAGATGGATGGATAGAATTTACTTACAAGAACCTCAATGATGATAATAAAGCCTTAAGCTATGCTAGGGGTAGAGAGTTTATCCTTCAAGGAGGTTATCGACTTATAATAGGGCGTTCTATAAACAACGAGATCTATTTAAAGGAAAGATTTTTTCTGGCTTTATATGGGTCGGTTATTCTAATTTTATTTTTGGGAATAATTGGTGGTTATATTTTAAGTCGTAATTTCTTGAATCGGATATCAGCAATTAATAAAACTAGCGAAGAAATTATGAATGGAGATTTAACACAAAGATTACCAACATCTTCAGGAAACGATGAGCTTGGAAAGCTTTCTTCAAACCTCAACGAGATGCTTGATAGAATAAACAAGTTAATGACAAGCATGCGCGAAGTTACTGACAATCTTGCCCACGATCTGAGGACTCCCCTGAACAAGATTCGTTCTAATCTAGAGGTTACTTTGATGTCTGACCCGGAAAAGAATCAATATAAGAAATCTATTCAAGAAGCCATAGAGGAATCTGACAATTTAATAAAGACTTTTAATTCAATTTTATCAATTTCAAAAGTCGAGTCGGACACATCAGATTTAGAAAAGACTTCCATTGATGTAAAGGAGTTAATAGATGATTTGGTGGATTTATATGAGCCGATTACAGAAGGTAAAAATATTTTATTAAAAAAAGATCTAGAACTAGGTTTGAAGATTCTAGGCAATAAGAATCTATTATCACAAGCTTTAGCTAATTTATTAGAAAATGCTATCAATTATGGTGTTAAAGAAGTGGGGTCGGTTGTCGTGTTAGGGGCTAAGGAAAATTCGGACGATATTTCTATTTGGGTGAGTGATAATGGTCAGGGAATTAAGGACTCCGATAAAGAAAAGGTTTTGGATCGATTCACCAGATTGGATTCAAGCCGAAACACAAAAGGATCCGGATTAGGGCTGAATCTTGTAAATTCAGTGGTAAAATTTCACCGCGGTAAACTTAAATTATTGGATGCGAAGCCTAATGGTCTTTTAATTCTTATAGATTTACCTAAGTCAAGATCCTCCTGACACATACAAACATTGTCCAGTGATCCAGCTAGACGCTTCAGACGCCATATAAACACATGCTGCTCCAATATCATTCGGTGTTCCCCAACGCTCAAGTGGAAGCGCAATATATTTTCTGATTTCTTCTTCTCTTTCAGGTGTAGTCATATTCATTGAATCTATAAAATTTTCCGTAGGGATTGGTCCGGGCGCAATTGCGTTGACTCGAATCTTAGGAGCAAGTTCCCTTGAAAAGGTTGCAGTTAGGCTATTTACTGCAGATTTGGATGCAGCATAAGGACCATTTTTTACATTCGGACCCATATCTTTAGAGGACCTTGAGGATATGTTTATAATAGACCCTCCTTCAGTCATGTTTTTAGCCGCAATAACACACCCCGACCAAACGGCTGTAAGGTTTAAATTGATCTGTGCTTCAAATTGATCTGATGAAGTTCTTGTTAAATACCTTGGGGTTCCATCCGGAAGCCCTCCAGCGTTATTTACCCAGATAGATATCTTTCCATATTTTTTTATTGCACCTTCTCCTAATGCTTCTAAAGATAAAGAGTCTGTAACGTCAGTTGGGACACTAAGTGCTTGTTTGCCAATTTTTTCTATTTCTTCTTGAACGGCCTCCAAATCATTCTTATTTCTTGAGGCAAGAACCAAATCCGCTCCAGCTTCTGCTAAGGATATGGCTATCCCTCTACCTATCCCTTTGCCTGCGCCTGTTACTACCGCTACCTGATTATCTAACTTAAATAAATCCAAAATTGACATAAAAAATCCCTCCAATGCTATATAGTTGCTAAGAGTATTGATATGGTCAACTGGATAATTATTTCATTTTTAATCGTTATTGGATTTTTTCTGATGATATTTTCATTGAGTAACAGAGAAAAGATTTTAATTGAGGATTTGCAAAAAAATTCTGAATACGAATTTTTTGAATCTTTAGATGGAGCCACCTACTATACAACTTATGGTTCAGAAGAGGGTTGTCCTCTTATCTTAATTCACGGTCTTTCTATACCTTCCTTTTATTATAAAGAAACGGCTGAAGCCTTAAGTTCAATTGGATTTAAAGTCTATATTTATGATCATTTTGGAAGAGGTTATTCCGACCGTTCTAAAAGTGACTACAATATGTCTTTGTATCAAAGACAACTGGAAAACTTTATCGATCACCTAGGTCTTGATAGGATAACTCTTATGGGTGTCTCAATGGGTGGAGCAATAGCCTCTAGCTATGCGTCAATAAATAAAGAGAAGATTGAAGCCTTAATCTTGAATGTTCCTTTCGTAGGCGCAGAAACAATAGGGTTAAGTGCCTTCATGCAGTTTCCTTTCGTGTGGGATTTTTACCTAAGGTTTGTAATTATTAAGAGGGCAATTACTAGGGGAGCAGAGATGCAAGATGAAGATGATTCAGGGGCGGACAATCATTTTGTGCATCAATTTAGCATTAAGGGAACAGAAAGAGCATTTAACTCTTTGCTAAAAAATTTCCTTGAGCATAATTTTTTAGGAGATTATAAAAAATTAAGCGCACTTCAAATTCCTACGCATGTTACGTATGCAATTGACGATGAAGATGTTCCTGCTAGTTCTATTCTAGAGGCTCTAGAATTATTTCCTCAAGCCGAGAGTTTTTCATTTGAGGGTGGTCACAATATTCTTAATGAAAAGCGAGATGAAATTATTTCTTTAATCTCTGACTTCAAATCGAAAAAGATACAATGCAATTAAATAGTTTTTGCCAATCCTCGAGCCGAGAGGATTTCCACCCAATAACCATCGGGGTCCTTAACAAAAGCTAACCCTTTCATGTTGCCATCATCGGGTTTTTTTTGAAATTCTACCCCGAGCTCTTCAAATCTTTCACAAGCTCTGTAAACATCAGGCACTGTAATGCCTATATGACCGAAGCCTCGAGGGTCAGCATTGCCATCGTGATAGGAGAAATTACTATCCCTTTCTGTTCCCCAGTTATAGGTAAGCTCAAGAACAGCCTTTTGACTTAACGCATATGCGAAACGATCTTGTTTGTCCTCAGGAACGGGATCATCTTCAGGTCGAATAAAACTTAAGAAAAAGAGAGAAAAATCGTATTCAGGAAAATCTAATTTTTTTAAGAGTGTCATACCCAGAACACGGGTATAAAAATCTAAAGATTTTTCTGGATCTTTGATCCTCAACATTGTTTGATTAAAAACGTAATCAAGCGTTTCCTTATCCGGCTTTTGTGACATTTCTTCCATTTTTTTTCTCCTCGTTAATGTATTTCACCTTAGAAAAATAATTATGGCAATAAAAAAGGGCCATTCAAGAACAGCCCTTTATGATTTATTCTTTCGTATTATTTTACATTTTGAAAACATATTGCAATGAAAGAGTTCGACCAAGGTTTGTAGTCGCAGCCTGATCGAGACTATTAGCCGATGTATTATCTGTAGGAATTCTTCCAGGTATCGCACCTCCACCTAGAATATAGTATTCATCACCAATATTACGGCCAATAATATTGAACGCATGACGACCGCTTTCAGAATAGAGGCTTATTGCAGCATCACTAACCCAGAAAGACCCCTGCATGAATGGGTCAAGCGACGCTGACCAGCTGTATTCACCAGTGTGACGTGCATCTGCAGACAGGTTGATACGCCATCCACTAGTTAGAGGTAGATCATAGGAAAGACCAACAAAGCCAGCAATATCAGCACTACCGACACCATCTTCACCCTTTAGGTTATCACCTGTTGCAGTAATGAAGTCTTCCGAATAAGAAGTATCAGTCCAGGCCCATGCTGAACGTAGAGTAAGTCCGTCTATATTAGTGTTCCAAAGTACGTCAAATTCAAAACCCTGTGTTTCTAGTGCAGAAGCATTAAAGGTTTTGAACTGGATAATAGTTGAATCGAACAACTGTACTTGTAGATCGGAATATTCATAAGAGAATGCCGTGGCGTTGAAACGCATTGCCCCATCTAGGAGGTTAGCTTTTACCCCTACTTCAAATCCTTCTGCTTCTTCAGAATTATAAATTAGAAACCCAAACCCATTGAAACCCGGCGAAAGTGGGTTAAGGGCTGCAGTAGGCAATGCACTGTTATCAACACCACCCGATTTGAAACCTTCTTTATATGCAACAAAGACACTGACATCATCATTAATATAGTAGTTCACTGCAACTTCAGGAGAGATGTTGTCATCCTCAAATTCAAGAGGACCAATCACAGGTGGTCCACCAAAACCGAATGCTGCTGCTGCTGCATGAACATATGCTATTTCTATGCGTCCATTCTTTTCTTCCTCAGTATAACGTGCCCCGAAAGTGACTTCTGTTCGATCATTAAGATCCCAGTAAACTGCGAAGAATGCAGACAAAACATCAGTATCAAGGTAGTGATCCTTATTATAGTCGTACATATTACCTGTCGCTGGGTCAGGACCAACAAGTGCCGAAGTAGGATCAAAAGCACCAAAATATGCTAGAGCTGGTCCAAAAATGTTAGGCATGACGGCAAGGTTGAAAGCGTACTGATAAGCATCAAACTGTTGTTCAATTTCTTGCCAGAATACACCAGCCATAAAGTTTACCTTACCATCGAAGTTACTGCCGAGTCGAAACTCTTGGGTAGTATGTTCATAGTTGTTGGCATGTAGCCCGCCGAAAACACCGGCACCGTAGCTGTAATCATCAAGTTCCACATGATTAAGCTCTACTAAACTAGTAACAGAGGTAAGTGTGAGTTGATCATTAATATCCCATACCAAGGTTAGACCAACCATATCTGTTTCTTGCTCAAGAAAAGGTTTTCCGTCATCACCGCCATATGGCAGTCCTGCTCTCAAGCCAGGTTCCAAGTTGATCTTTGAAGTGTTACCATTAATTGTACAATCATCTGCACCTTGACGGGTTGTAAAGAATGTACCTCCAGAAGGAATACCAGTTGGCTGGTGTGCACCCTCAGGACACACTTCTTCTGTCCAGGCAGTTCCACCACCATTGTTATTGTACTCCGAATAGGTGTATTTTAATTTTGCTTCAAAATTCTCTGTCGGATTCCAGACTAAAGTTAGACGTGCGTTAAGAGAGTCATCTCCAAAGTAAGGTAGTGTTCCGTTACCATACGGCATTGGGTCGTTTGCATATGAATAATTTTCCCACATCTCGTCGTTTTCAGTGATACCGATTGCAAGTCTCGCACCAAAGGTATCGGACACAGGTCCAGAAACCACCATTTCTGCAAAGGTACCTTCATGTTCCGTCTCGACACCTCCACTGATTTCAAACTCAAACTCATCCCCAGGATCGTTCGTAGTAATTGACACAACACCTGCTGTTGCAGATTTTCCAAAGTAAAGAGATTGTGGTCCTTTAAGAACCTCCAATTGTTGCATATCCATATAAGAGTTATGAATAAATCTTCCACGGTTAACAACGACACCATCAATATTGATTGCGACAGAGTGATCAAAAGCAGCCGAAATAGAGCTTGAACCAATACCTCGAAGTACGAGTGATGAACCATTACCTGAACCACCATGGGCAATTCTCATGTTTGGAACCATCTTAGCTGCATCGACTAGTGTTGTAATGTTATAGCGCTCAAGATCTTGTTCTGTCATCGCTGCGATTGTTACTGGAACATCTTGAAGAGTCTCTGACTGCTTTCGAGCAGTTACAATAATTTCTTCAATTTTCAGCTCACTCACTTCAATTGCTTCATCACCTTCATCAGCTAAAAGTGGTAAAAAAGATGCTGTCATTATAACAGTCAAAAATCCTGTAAAAAGGTGTCTTATATAACTCATTAAATTCTCCCAAAAGTGTAAATAAATGTAATGTCTATATCTATGCGCGTTATTTGAAACTTTATTTAATAAGAAATCAACCCTTTATTGATTTATTAATATTTTTTCATTCCAGTAAAACAAAAAAAACCCGGAATAACCGGGTTTTTCTTAATATTTTTTTATAAATTTAGAAATCGTAGCTAAAATCTATTCCCATACTCATGGGACGATTCACAGTACCTGCACTAAATAGGGGCGCAGAAACAGGGCTACCGCCAAGAACAGTTGGGTATTCGAATCGTTCGTCAGTAAGATTCCTACCAAACAAACTGATTGACCAGTTATCTTGATAATAACCAATTGAAGCACTTAGATCGTCAGCTGTACCTCCTGCAACACGACCTGAGCTCAAATTGAGTAAGTCTGTTTCATAATCTGCAACCTTTTGATATTTGGTATATATTTCAAGCTCACCTTTTCCAACCTGTCTGTTATAGATAAAGCCAACTCCCAATGTGTATTCTGGAGCGCCTCTTGGTTTCAAGTGAGTCGCATCTTGAATTTGAACTTCTCCCCCTAGTTGGAGATCAGTCTCAAATTCTTCATATGATGCATCGAGATAGCCATAGTTGAGGAATACACGAAGATCTTCAGTGGCGGCGTATAAGATTTCAACTTCAAAACCTTCATAAAGAACTTCCGCTGCATTATCGAAAACGGATGCCACAGTTTTAGTGTCCGGATCCAATTTCACGAAAGATTCCTGCTTATCCTCAAATTCATTATGGAAAGCCGTTAAGTTTAACCGTAAACGGTCATCTAAATGCATACTTTTGTATCCAATCTCAAAGTTATTAGCAAACTCAGGATCATATTGGTCTCTTTCAAAGTCACGGATATTTTGGTTCACTCCAAAAAACCCACCAGAATGGAAACCCTCTGAATACGATGCATAAACCATTGATGTATCATCGATTTGATATTTGACACTAACTTTAGGAGAAACTTCTGTCCAAGTTTGGGCTAGCGTTGCGTAACCAGGGAAGTTTCTTTCACGATCTCTTGCATCATTAGACAAATAGGATTGACCAGCAACAAACTTCTTTTCTTCTTCAGTCCAACGAATACCAGCTGTTACAGTCCACTGGTCTGTTACGTCGTATTCATATTGAGCAAAAATAGCTGTTGATGTAGTTTCTTGAGTTTCATAAAGGATCTGAGTAACATCATCTGGAGCGGGTACATGTGTAAGACCTGAATCACAAGCGATTGGAGCAAATGCACCATCGAGACCATTAGTTCCTAGGCAAGCCCCCCAAAGAGCAGGACTACGTGCTACTGCACCAAATAATGTAGCCCAGAATTGACCACCAGTTGTCCAATCTTGTGTAAATTCACTTTCCCAGAGATAAACCCCAGCAATTAATGATGATTTTTCCCATTGTGCCTCATAACGAATTTCTGCACTGGTTTGCTCAAAAACATTTTCACGTTCGATTGTAATAAAGGGAGCAGCTGATGCGTCGAAATCATATATGCGATAATCATCCATATCTCGCCAACCTATTATTGCTCTCAGAGCGCTGTTCTCGTCTATATCATAGCTCATATTGAGAGTGACAGCAGTGGTTTCAAGACGTGCATCATTTTCGGTATTCATTTCAGCAGTACTCGGAATATCCATGCTGTTTCTACATGTGTTGTAAATAGTACAAGTCATTGAACCAAGTGAAAGATCTTTCTCACGAGAATCACCTGGTGCAGATGATACACCAACCGCTAAATTGTAGTTAGCGTGATATGCATCCAGCTGACTTTTGTCATCGAATTGCTCTACCGTTAACAAAGCCTCAAATTTTTCCGTAGGGGTTGCCAACAATGTTAGGCCGTAGGCTGTATAATCTTTTCTAGGAATGGTATTACCCGTAGTTGTATTATACAAAAAGCCATCATCCTCCATAGTTGTGGCAAAAAATTTGGCAGCAAGGTTATCTGTTACGGGAGTATTGACAACTAGTCTCAGTTCTTGTGAGCCATTATCACCAACAGTTGCCTTTAGTCTGGCACCCAGTTCACCTGTTGGTCGGCTACGAATTACATTTATAACACCACCGACAGTATTTTTTCCAAACAGAGTTCCTTGCGGTCCACGAAGAACTTCAACTCGTTCAATGTCGAAGTTTTCAAGAATTTGACCCGCTAAGGATCCTAGATAAATTCCATCCACCATTACAGCAATTGGGGCATCAAAAGAATTATCATCCGATCGAGTCGGGCTGATACCCCGGATATTAATACTTGCTCCACCGGATCTTGAGCCGTTTTCAGAAATAAGTACGTTTGGTGCAAATCCATTTAAATCAGAAAGATCTCTAATAGTTGAACGATTAAGTTCCTCAGTTAGAGCCGTTATTGCAACCGGCACTTCTTGAGCAGCCTCCTCAACTTTTCTGGCAGTAACAATAATTTCTTCGATCCCAAAACTAGAAGAACTCTCTTCTTCTTGAGCTCGTAGTTGAGAATTATTTGTCGTAGCCAAAAAGAAAGCTACAAAAATAACTAAAAAATATTTCCAATAAGACATAAAACCCCCCGTTATCATTTTAATTAGTTTTTTATTTTTTTAACTTTCCCTATTTTAATACTAAATACAATAAATTTTTTGTATTTTTATAATTGTTTTCAAGTAACACTTCCTATCTGAATTTCAAGGTGAATACGTTTGTTATAGTTTATTAGATATATCTTAGGTTATTAGATCAGATTTCCTCCAATTAGCAGGGAAATGTAGGATACATCGATACTCGCGATCCGTTTCCACTGCTTATGATGAATGGGTGAGCTCGATGGTAAATTAACTTGGTTAATCCATTTCAGTGAGAGAATAAAGCCACATAACTGATCTTCCGTGATCGATAAATCCAGAGTCCTTTGAGACTTCAGGATCCGAAAGGGTTTCAAGAAATTTGTCTATATCAGAGTAATATCCCTCAGCAGTACCTTCAAAGTCGTCGATAGCGACCCCTGCCATTTCCGCAGCCTTCCGAGAAGACAGTTCGTCGGCGTGAAACTGTCGATAGCCCTGGAGACCAGAAACATTCTCACGCACTTCGGCAGCATGGTGACCGAGCCAATGATCATGCCACTCTTCCTTTGACCATTTTGGCAGTCGCCTAAGCGCCATATTAAGGAACAAGGGCTGGGCACCCGGAACAATCATGTGTTCCGTACCTACCAGCGCAGCAGAATTTGTTTGGTCTATCACCGATGCTAGTCTCTCTCCTATACCTTCTACCGCCTTACTAAGCGTTTCAAGTGGTACTTCTTCACCACGGAGCTCGAATACTACATCAAAGGATGGCTGCTCCGATACCTCGTCCGGCTGCCCATCTTGGGGGACATTTGAGGTTGGATCACCAGGCACCCTGATCGCACGACGATGCTGGATACCAGGCAATGCCTGCTTCACAGCCTCCCACTCTTTAACAAGAAGATCGGCGAGCTTATCACTGTTCCGATGTTCTGCGGAGCTAAGTAACAACTGTATTTTTTTAATCATCCAAAGTCTTCAGTGTGAATAGGGATCTAATGGACCAACACGATACGAACCCCTTGATAGTTCTGTTGCTAAACTAGGAGCTATGGGCTGCCACCCCAGTTCGCTGCGTGCACGATCAGACAATATAATGCACTCGATACAGGATAGGTCGGCGAGATCGCCAAGTGCTTTCCGAGCCTCTTCAAGGGGCCAGCAAACAGCCTCTATATCAGGTCCAAAATAGTCCGCAATAAGGTTTGCATAATCCTTACTACAGGTTATTTCATCAGAGGCAGCATTATAAATTCCTTGAGCAGACTCATTTGTAACTACTTTAAGGTAAAGATCCGAAAGTGTATCGACATGGGTAGTACTTACTAGGTTTGTACCCTCTCCAATATGGAGAGATTTTCCTGACTCCTTCGCCCGAAAGATGAGACCAGTAAGCCAACCTCCGGCATGGCCATAGATAAGCCCCGGTCTCACGCTTATCCCTCGGATACCTCGCTCTGAAAGTCCAACAACCTCGAGGTCATGACGTGCTCGCCAGGCACGTAACGGATGAGGGTTTTCGATGGGTTCATGTTCATCACGCGGCACTCCTTGCGTATCATTGTATACAACGCTCGCGCTTGTCGTTACAAAAACTTTCCCAGATTTATCAAATGCTGCCGCGACTGCAGAAATGAAATTGGCATCGAGCCGCTCCTGTTCATCGTCATGCGACGCACCAATATGCACTACCGCATCACATTGGTGTGCGGTATCACTTATAATTTCTGAGTCGGCAAAATCCCCTGCGACCCAATGGACCCGCTCGCGTTCCGGAAGATTTGGAATGTGATGTGGCCGCACGAGTGCATAGACTTCATGACCTTCCTTGGTGAAATGATTCAGTGCATGCCCACCAGCATGCCCAGTGGTACCCGTAATTAATACCTTCATTGGATCTACTCCCTTTCCTTATTAATTCTCATTATACATTATCTTATTAATTGCTTTTACTTCTTTGATAAAAAAATGGCTGTGAAAAGACAGCTCTTTTATTAATTCACTGTTGTGAACTATTCCACAGCTACCTAGTAATAACTTATAGTTGTACTAGCATCTTCTGTATTTGTGTTAGCAACACAACCGGCAGTAAGATTAAGAAGATCCGATTCAAAATCTCCGACTTCATAATATTTGGGCAAAATTTATAGTTTTCCTTGTCTAGTTTTCTTATTATATTGGAAACCAAATCCCAGTATATATTCGGGCGCATTTCGAGGGATAAGGAAAGATGCGTCTCCAATCAAATTTATACAATCAATAGGATGGATAGCTCCATTAATGAGTATGATTCTCTAATTTTTAAATTCAAAGAATTTATAAAAATCACTAAAACTATTAGTTATTATATAATTATTTATCTCCTCCAAGCCAGACTCTTCCAATTACTAAGTAACCTACTGACAAAATAAACAAAATACCTATCCAATTTGGCATTAACGAAAATGCTGGGACATCAACGCTAGAACCTGTATTTGCTATCATTGCTTCAGCCCTAGAAGATAATTCGGCACCTGATTCTTTAAGAACAGCCAAGGAATGACCCGCAAGTTGGAAGTTATTAGCAACAAAACTTCCTGATAGGTTAAACTGATATAATCCAACGAAACCGAAAACAGTAACAGCTAATTTCATTAGTATTCCACCATTATTTTCAAGCGTAACGGTCGCCGCACGTCCTGCAACCCAAAGCAAAAAAGCCCAAACCATTGCAAATAGTCCAGTGGCTATCAT